>NZ_VYKD01000034.1:0-268364 GCF_032424295.1 Pseudomonas sp. JV449
GCTCAGCAATCGTTGGTTATTCTTTGATTTCTCGCGGAGTAACTTGTGATGCTGATAATCTTGTTGACTATCAGTCTGACTCCACAAGCACCCACACGAATTGCTTGATTCAGTTGTTAAAGAGCGGTTGGTTAAGAGCTTTCGTCTCAACCGAGGCGCGCATTCTACAGCAGCCTCATTTGCTGTCAAGTGATTATTTTCAGAAGCTTTCGAAGATTTCTTCAACAACTTCAACCACTTGCGCCTCCGATCTCTCGTTAGCGGGAGGCGAATTCTACAGCGTTACACGCTGCTGTCAACACCTCTTTTTCTCCGCTTTCGACCGAGAAGATCGAATCGTTAATAGCGTCAAACAACACGACCCTACCAACTTCTTCTGGGCTTCGATGAACTGAAGCAATCCGCTGCCTTATTCTGCATAACTCTTTGTTTACCAAGGAGTTTTGCGTTTGGACTGCGCCGGAAGTGGGGCGAATTATAGACAGATACAATTCGCCGTCAACACTTAATTTCAGGTTTATTCGGATTTGAGCGTAATACGCGCAAATGCCTTCTTCCCCGCCTGACAAACGTGGGTAGCACCCAGTTCATATATAAAGGTGCGATCCACCACCTCACCATCTATACGCACACCGCCAGACCCCAGAAGGTCACGCGCGACCGCCGAGTTCTTCACCAAACCCGCCTTATTAAGGACTGCAGCAATCGGCATGGCCTCAGTAGCCGTCAATTCAATCTCAGGTAGATCATCCGGCAGCTCGCCGTCTCTCATGCGGTTACCCGCCGCACGGTGAGCACTGGCCGCAGCCTCTTCACCATGGAAACGCGCAACGATCTCTTCCGCCAGCTTGATCTTCACGTCACGCGGATTAGCGCCCGCCTCTACATCCGCACGCAGCGCATCGATCTCATCCATCGAGCGGAAGCTCAACAGTTCGAAGTAGCGCCACATCAAGGCATCCGGGATAGAGACCAGCTTGCCGTACATCACACCCGGAGCCTCCTGGATGCCTACATAGTTGCCCAGGGACTTGGACATTTTCTTGACGCCATCCAACCCTTCCAACAACGGCATGGTCAGGATGCACTGAGCCTCCTGACCATAAGCACGCTGCAACTCACGCCCCATCAGCAGGTTGAATTTCTGATCGGTACCACCCAATTCAACATCCGCGCGCAGCGCTACCGAGTCATAACCCTGAACCAGCGGATACAGGAACTCATGAATCGCGATCGGTTGATTGGTTGAATAGCGCTTGTCGAAGTCATCGCGCTCAAGCATGCGCGCCACGGTGTACTGGGAAGTGAGGCGAATGAAGTCCGCCGGCCCCATCTGATCCATCCAGGTGGAGTTAAACGCCACCTCGGTCTTGGCCGGATCAAGAATCTTGAACACCTGAGTCTTATAGGTCTCGGCATTATCGAGAACCTGCTCACGGGTCAGCGGCGGGCGTGTTGCACTCTTACCGCTCGGATCGCCGATCATCCCGGTGAAATCACCTATAAGGAAGATCACCTGATGCCCCAGCTCCTGGAACTGACGCAGCTTATTAATAAGCACGGTATGACCCAGGTGCAGGTCCGGCGCCGTCGGATCGAAGCCAGCCTTAATACGCAGGGGTTGGCCACGCTTGAGCTTTTCGATCAGCTCGGCCTCGACCAACAGTTCTTCCGCACCACGTTTTATCAGCGCTAGCTGTTCTTCAACCGACTTCATAACAGACCCGCAAGGCTCAGATTCAAAAGGGAACCAACCATACAAGATCAGGGACTAATTACAAGTTTTGCCCTGCGCACGGACACCGTTCAGCAAGCCCAGCGTTCGCGAGCTTGCGCCACAGATGATTTGGTTATATTTTATACAGTTATTTCATCTTCATCATGTCATTCATCTTTTCCATTTCATCTTCAAAGTCAAAATTACCTATGACCACTGAACCGTCTAAAGCGCCGCCGCTTTACCCGAAGACCCACCTGCTTGCAGCAAGTGGTATCGCCGCTCTTCTCAGCCTGGCACTCCTGGTATTCCCTTCCAGTGACGTAGAAGCCAAACGAACATCCCTGAGCCTTGACTTGGAGAGTCCGGTTGAACAACTGACACAAGATCAAGACGCTTCCGACGCCCAACAAGCCACAAATGCTCCCACTGAATCGCCGTTTGCCCAGATCGAAAACACGCCGGAAGATACCCAGCAAGCCGTTCAAGAACAGAAAAAAACCGTAGTAGACGCTGCTAAGAACCCTCAACACCGCGAAGTGATCGTGGCGAAAGGCGATACGCTTTCGACCCTGTTCGAGAAGGTAGGCCTTCCCGCAGCCACCGTTAACGATGTACTGGCCAGCGATAAGCAAGCCAAGCAATTCACCCAGCTCAAACACGGCCAGAAACTGGAATTCGAACTGACACCAGACGGTCAGTTGAACAACCTGCACACCAGCGTCAGTGACCTCGAGAGCATCTCCCTGACCAAGGGCGCCAAAGGCTTTGCCTTCAACCGTATTACCACCAAGCCAGTCATGCGCTCTGCCTACGTTCACGGCGTGATCAACAGCTCACTGTCGCAATCTGCCGCGCGCGCTGGCTTGTCCCATAGCATGACCATGGACATGGCCAGCGTGTTTGGCTACGACATCGACTTCGCCCAGGACATCCGCCAGGGTGATGAATTCGACGTGATCTACGAGCAGAAAGTCGCCAACGGCAAAGTGGTCGGCACCGGCAACATTCTCTCCGCACGCTTCACCAACCGTGGCAAGACCTACACCGCAGTGCGTTACACCAACAAGCAAGGCAACAGCAGCTACTACACCGCCGACGGCAACAGCATGCGCAAGGCCTTCATCCGAACTCCGGTGGATTTCGCTCGTATTAGCTCGCGTTTCTCCATGGGTCGCAAGCATCCAATTCTGAACAAAATCCGCGCCCACAAAGGCGTCGACTATGCCGCCCCACGCGGTACGCCTATCAAGGCGGCCGGCGATGGCAAGGTCCTGCTCGCAGGGCGCCGCGGTGGCTACGGCAACACGGTGATCATCCAGCACGGCAACACCTACCGCACCCTGTATGGCCATATGCAAGGTTTCGCCAAGGGCGTGAAAACCGGCGGCAATGTGAAGCAAGGCCAAGTAATCGGTTATATCGGCACCACCGGCCTGTCCACCGGCCCGCACTTGCACTATGAGTTCCAGGTCAATGGTGTGCACGTTGACCCATTGGGCCAGAAACTGCCGATGGCCGACCCGATTGCCAAGGCCGAGCGCGCACGCTTTATGCAACAGAGCCAGCCGCTGATGGCGCGCATGGACCAGGAGCGCTCCACCCTGCTTGCTTCGGCGAAGCGTTAGGGTATGCCGCTCTATATAGGTGTAATGTCCGGGACCAGCCTCGATGGCCTGGATATCGCCCTGATCGAACAAGATTCGGCGGTCAATCTGATCGCCACCCACTACACACCTATGCCGGACACCCTGCGCGCAGAGCTGTTAAGCCTGTGCGCCAGCGGCCCGGATGAGATTGCCCGCTCAGCGATAGCCCAGCAGCATTGGGTCACACTCGCCGCCCACGGCATTCACACGGTGCTCGACCAGCACAACCTCAAGCCTCAAGACATACGCGCGATCGGCAGCCATGGCCAGACCATCCGTCATGAACCCGCCCGAGGCTTTACCGTGCAGATCGGCAACCCGGCATTGCTTGCGGAGCTGACGGGCATCAGCGTAGTCAGCGACTTCCGCAGCCGCGACGTTGCCGCTGGCGGCCAGGGCGCGCCTCTGGTGCCCGCCTTTCATGAAGCGTTGTTTGGCGAAAGCACTGGCAGCCGTGCAGTATTGAATATTGGGGGCTTCAGCAATCTCAGCCTGATCGAAACCGGGAGGCCCGTAGCCGGCTTCGACTGCGGCCCAGGCAATGTGCTGCTGGACGCCTGGATTCAACAGCAGCGCGGCGAACATTTTGACCGTGATGGGCTGTGGGCGGGTAGTGGCAAGGTCGAACCTCAACTACTCACGGCCCTACTCAGCGATCCATTCTTCCTGACCAAAGGCCCGAAAAGCACCGGCCGTGAAGTGTTCAACCTCGAGTGGCTGCACCGGCATCTTGGCCGTCTGCCCGCCTTTGACCCCCAGGACGTACAGGCCAGCCTGCTGGAACTGAGCGTCCTGACCATCGTCGAGGCCCTGCAAACCGCGCAGCCCGAGACAGAAACGTTACTCGTCTGTGGCGGCGGCGCCCATAACACCACAATGATGAATCGTCTGGCCGCGTTGTTGCCATCCACTCAAGTCAGTAGCACCGCCACCTACGGCGTAGACCCGGACTGGGTCGAAGCCATGGCTTTCGCGTGGCTGGCTCACTGCTGCCTGGAAGGCATTGCCGCCAACCGGCCCAGTGTCACCGGCGCACGCGGGCTAAGGGTACTTGGCGCGATCTACCCCGCCTGACGAACACCTCGCCAGAACCGCAGACAGCAAAACGCCGCTTGGCCGATCAAAGCCAAGCGGCGTTTTTATTCGTTGTAGATCAGATCGAGAACGAAGAGCCGCAACCACAGGTGGTGGTCGCGTTAGGGTTCTTGATCACGAAACGCGAACCCTCCAAACCCTCCTGGTAATCCACCTCGGCGCCTGCCAAGTATTGAAAACTCATCGGGTCCACAACCAGGCTCACACCCTCGCGTTCAACAATGGTGTCATCGTCGGCCACATCTTCATCGAAGGTGAAACCGTACTGAAACCCTGAACAACCGCCGCCCGTAACGAATACGCGCAGCTTCAAGCGATCATTACCCTCTTCATCGACCAGGCTCTTCACCTTGTGCGCAGCACCGTGGGTGAATTGCAAAGCCGTGGGGGTGAAGGATTCAACGCTCATGCTGATAATCTCCCGGCGTAACGCCGCCATATGCGTAATGGCGGGCATTATCCGCTTCTCCTAGAAAAGCGGTCAACTATTGTTACGGTATATCAATCTGCATCGCCGCCATTAGAAACACAAAAGGCCCGATCAACGGGCCTTTTGCGCAGTCCATAAATCGTTTTAAGGCAGCATGCCGGCGTGGGACAGACCCAGCTTTTCATCCAGGCCAAACAGGATGTTCATGTTCTGCACCGCCTGGCCCGACGCGCCCTTGACGAGGTTATCGATCACCGACAACACCACCACCAGGTCACCATCCTGCGGACGATGCACTGCAATCCGGCACACATTAGCGCCTCGCACGCTGCGGGTTTCCGGATGGCTGCCAGCAGGCATTACATCGACGAACGGCTCGTTGGCATAACGCTTTTCAAACAGCGCCTGCAGGTCTACCGAACGATCGACCACGGTGGCGTACAACGTGGAATGAATGCCACGAATCATCGGCGTCAGGTGTGGCACGAAGGTCAGGCCCACGTCTTTGCCAGCGGCGCGACGCAGCCCCTGACGAATCTCTGGCAGATGGCGATGCCCTTTTACTGCGTAAGCCTTCATGCTTTCCGACGTCTCGGAGTACAGGGAACCTACCGCTGCTCCACGACCGGCGCCGCTGACACCCGACTTACAGTCTGCGATCAGGCGCGAAGCATCCGCCAGCCCGGCCTCGAGCAACGGCAGAAAGCCCAGTTGCGTCGCCGTCGGATAGCAACCCGGCACGGCGATCAGGCGCGCCTGCTTGATCTGCTCACGATTGACTTCCGGCAGGCCGTACACCGCCTCTTCCAACAGTTCCGGTGCACCGTGAGGCTGGCCGTACCACTTGGCCCATTCGTCGGCGTCTTGCAGGCGGAAGTCCGCCGACAGGTCGATGACCTTGGTGCCAGCGGCCAGCAGTTCGCCAGCCAACGCATGGGCAACGCCGTGAGGGGTGGCAAAGAACACCACATCGCAGGCGCCAAGGGTGTTGATGTCCGGAACGCTGAACGCCAGGCCGTCGTAGTGGCCTCGCAGGTTCGGGTACATATCGGCCACGGCCAGACCGGCCTCGGATCGAGAGGTAATGACCACCACCTCAGCTTGCGGATGCTGAGCCAACAGACGCAGCAATTCGACACCGGTGTAACCCGTGCCGCCGACGATACCGACCTTGACCATAAACCTGCCCTCAACGAACCCACTGGAAAGCCGTCGATAATAGGGGCCGTATCGTCCTGCGACAACCGTCAACGTGACGTATGGGCGCATGAGCCACTACTATCTGCGCTACCGTGAACCTGGGAATAACTAAAAATGCTTTATCTATGGGTCAAAGCCTTCCATATCGTCAGCATCGTCTGCTGGTTTGCCGGGCTGTTCTACCTGCCGCGCCTGTTCGTCTACCACGCTCAAAGCGAGGACACTGTCAGCAAGGAACGCTTCAGCGTCATGGAGCGCAAGCTCTACCGCGGCATCATGGGCCCGGCGATGCTGGCCAGCCTGGTGTTCGGTATCTGGCTGATAGCCCTTAACCCCGGCATCTTTCAATCGGGCGCCTGGATCCACGCCAAGTTGACCCTGGTAGTGTTCCTGATTGGCTACCACCATATGTGCGGCGCGCAGGTAAAACGTTTCGCCCGTGGCGAAAACACCCGCAGCCATGTCTTTTATCGCTGGTTCAATGAAGTCCCGGTTCTGATATTGCTGGCTATCGTAATTTTGGTCGTGGTCAAACCGTTCTAACTTCAATTACTCGGGGTACCTCCAATGTCGCTGCCCGCTCTGCTTGAACAACGTCTGCGCCTGCCAGTGGTGGCTGCGCCGATGTTTCTGATTTCCAACCCGCAATTGGTGCTGGCCTGCTGCCGCAATGGGGTAGTCGGCAGTTTCCCGGCGCTCAACCAGCGCGAGAGCAGTGGCTTCAAGGCCTGGCTGGAGGAAATCGAAGCGGGCCTGGCGCAGTTGGACAATCCTGCGCCCTACGCCGTCAATCTGATCGTGCATAACAGCAACCCTCGCCTTGAGGCTGACCTGGCGATCTGTGTTGAGCACAAGGTGCCGATCGTGATTACCAGCCTGGGCGCAGTGAAAGAACTGGTAGATGCCGTGCACAGCTACGGCGGCCTGGTGTTTCATGACGTCACTACCCGGCGCCATGCCGAAAAGGCCGCTGAAGCCGGTGTCGACGGCCTGATCGCCGTGGCCGCAGGCGCCGGTGGCCATGCCGGTACCTGGAGCCCGTTTTCGCTGATCGCAGAAATTCGCCAATTCTTCGACAAGACCCTGCTGCTGGCCGGCTGCCTGAACCACGGCCATGAGATACTCGCCGCCCAGTTACTGGGGGCAGACCTGGCGTATTTCGGCACACGTTTTATCGGTACCACCGAAAGCCACGCCCCGGATGCGTATAAAGAGATGCTGCTCACATCACGCGCCGCCGACATCGTGCACACTCCCGCGGTCTCCGGCGTGCCCGCAAGCTTTATGCGCCAGAGCCTGGAAAATGCCGGTTTCGACCTCGCTGCCCTGCAGGGCAAAGGCGAAGTAAACTTCGGCTCCAAGCTCAAGCCGCTGAGCGACGAAGCCAAGGCCTGGAAGACCGTATGGTCTGCAGGCCAAGGTGTCGGTGAGATTAATGATTTACCCGGCGTCGATGAACTCGTTGCCCGCCTGGATGCCGAATACCGCAAGGCGCGCGAACAGGCGACACAGTTGCGCTGGCCACGCTGACCCAACCGCAAGGCCTGCCGATCGAGCAGGCCTGCACTACTCCACTGATTCAGTGACAAGGATGCCCGCATGAGCGACAACCGTTTCAAGATTGTGTTTGATGGGGCCTTGCTCCCGGGTGTCGAAAGCACCACAGCCAAGCTGAACCTGGCTGAACTGTTCAAGAGCACGGTCGAGGACATCGAGAAACTCTTCACCGGCCGCGTTGTTGCACTGAAACGCGACCTGTCCCGCCCCGACGCCGAAACCTACCTCACCGCGCTGAAAAACGCCGGGGTGGACGCGCGTATCGAGGCCGAACAGCCCGTAGCCTTCAGCCTTGCCGAAACCCACGAAACAGATTCCGGCGCAGCGGACTTCTCCCGTCCTGCGGCTTCGCCGTACGCACCACCGCGTGCCGCCGTAGGTGAAAGCCTGCCGGAATACGCCACCCTCAAGGTCTTCACCATCAATGGCCGTATTGGTCGTCTGCGGTACCTGGCATGGACGCTGGTACTGACCGTCGCCATGCTCGTCGCAGCCGGCATCCTCAGTACTGTGGGCTTTGCCATCGCGACCGCGTCACCGACCATAGCCATTATCCTCGGCTCGCTGCTGGGCTTCGCGCTGTTCGTCGCGGTTGTGGTCGTCAGCGTGCAGATCGGCGTGCAGCGCCTGCACGATCTGGGCTGGTCCGGCTGGTTGTACCTGCTGAACCTGGTACCGCTGGTGAACAGTATTTTCCCGCTGCTGCTGTTGGTAATGCCAGGTAACACCGGCGCCAACCAGTACGGCGCACCGCCACCGCGCAACTCCACCGCGGTGAAGGTCCTGGCCTCACTGTGGCTGGCATTCATCCCGCTGATGCTCATCATCGTGGTGTCGCTGGGCATGAACGGCTACCTGGATCAACTCGAAACCAACGTGGACAGCAGCTACGAAAGCAGCTCCATCACCTCCGATGAAGACGCCGATCAAAGCGTGATCGTCGATGAAGAAGATGCGCAAAGTGCTGACGACGCAGCCGAACCTGTAGACTCTCCAGAACAGTAAAGAAACGCGCCGCGCCTGTGATGCCTCCATCCCAGGCGCGGCGCGTTGCGATGGAGAAAGGCATGACCCGTTACGCTCTGATCACCGGTGCCTCCAGCGGCATCGGCCTGGCTTTGGCCGAAGCCCTGGCCCGTCGCGGCCGCAGCTTGATTCTGGTGGCCCGCCAGCGTGATCAGTTGGAAAGCATTGCAATCGAATTGACCCAACGCTTCGGCGTCGAGGTGCTGTTTCGGGCATGCGACCTGGGCGAGCCATTGCGCTTGTCCGGGTTCCTGCTGGAGCTGGAAGAAGGCGAGCGGCAGATCGATTTGCTGGTGAACTGCGCCGGCATTGGCACCAGCGGGCCATTCCTGGCCCAGGACTGGATGACCGAACAAGACCTCATCGAAGTCAACATCCTTGCCCTCACACGCATGTGTCACGCCTTGGGCAATAGCATGGCGCTGCACGGTGGCGGGCAGATTCTCAACGTTGCCTCGGTCGCCGCGTTCCAACCCGGCCCGTGGATGAGCAGCTACTACGCCAGCAAGGCCTATGTGCTGCATTTCTCCGAAGGCTTGCGCGAAGAACTCAAGACCTGTGGCATTAAGGTCTCGGTGCTTTGCCCCGGTCCTACGCGCACCGCATTCTTCGGTACAGCGCAAATGGACACCGCCAGACTCGACCGCAGCGAGCAATTGATGAGCCCGGAAGAAGTGGCGCTCTATACCGTGCGCGCATTGGAAAAAAACAAAGCCATCATCATTCCTGGTCGACGTAATCGCTGGCTGGCCTTCAGCCCGCGTTTCAGCCCGCGCTGGCTGACCCGCAAGATCGCCGGCGCCATCAACAAGGCCTATTGCCCACGCTGATCGCCTGAGTACACTCACCTTGCACTTTCATAATGGAGAAACAGCTGTGGATACTCTGTTCACCAAGATCATCAACAGAGAAATACCCGCGAAGATTATCTACGAAGATGATCAAGTCCTCGCCTTCCACGATATTGCCCCACAGGCGCCGGTACATTTTCTGGTTATCCCGAAGAAGCCTATCCGCACATTGAATGACTTGACCGAGGACGATAAGGCCCTGGCCGGCCATATTCTGTTCACTGCCCAGCGTTTGGCGGTGGAACAAGGCTGTGAGAAAGGTTTCCGTGTGGTGATGAACTGCAATGAAGACGGCGGGCAGACTGTTTACCACATCCATATGCATGTACTGGGTCAGCGCCAGATGAATTGGCCACCGGGCTGAACCAGCCCGCAACAAGGGGCGCAGTCCGAGGCTGCGACCCCACGCCCTTGACTCAGGGCAAACGCGTTCCTCTCTCTTGCGGTAAACTGGCCGCCGAGATTCCTCCCGGAGGTCAGCATGACTACCCAACGTCACTACTCGCCGATAGACCGTCTGTTGCTGCAAGCCGACACGGCCATGCGCACGTTGCTGCCCTTCAGCGGCCAACCTTACCGCCCGTCGCCCGCCATCGTGCAGCCTGATGCGCAGATGAGCGAGACCGAAACCCGTCATGTGGCCGGCCTGATGCGCATCAACCATACCGGCGAGGTCTGCGCCCAGGCGCTGTACCAGGGCCAGGCCCTGACCGCCAAGCTGCCGCAGGTGCGCGCAGCCATGGAGCATGCGGCCGAGGAAGAAATCGATCACCTGGCCTGGTGCGAGCAACGTATTCGCCAGTTGGGGAGCCATCCCAGCGTGCTCAACCCGCTGTTTTACGGTTTGTCATTCGGCATCGGCGCGGCTGCCGGCCTGATCAGCGACAAGGTCAGCCTCGGTTTTGTCGCCGCGACTGAGCATCAAGTGTGCAAGCACCTGGATGAACACCTGGAACAATTGCCGGCCGACGACGAAAAGTCCCGCGCAATTCTTGAGCAGATGCGTATCGATGAAGCGCACCACGCCGAAAGTGCATTGGATGCCGGCGGTTTCCGCTTCCCGGCGCCAGTGCGATTCGGCATGAGCCTGCTGGCCAAGGTCATGACCAAAAGCACTTACCGCATCTGACGAAACCTGCGGCTGCAAAAAAGGGCGCTATCGAAGCGCCCTTTTCTTTTGCAGATTGGCGGTCAACCCAACTCGATGATCTCGTAATCATGGGTGATGGCCACACCGGCCGCGCCGAGCATGATCGACGCTGAGCAATACTTCTCGGCCGACAGCTCGATGGCGCGCTTGACCTGGGCTTCTTTCAACGCCCGGCCCTTCACCACGAAATGCATGTGGATCTTGGTAAACACCTTGGGATCTTCAGTGGCGCGCTCGGCTTCCAGGAAGGCTTCACAACTTTCCACGGCCTGGCGGGATTTTTTCAGGATGCTGACCACGTCGAAATTGCTGCAACCGCCCACGCCAAGCAGGAGCATTTCCATCGGGCGTACGCCCAGGTTACGGCCACCGGCTTCCGGCGGGCCATCCATGACCACAACATGGCCACTGCCCGACTCACCGAGGAACATGGCTTCGCCCGCCCATTGGATGCGTGCCTTCATCGCCCAGACTCCACTGCTAAAAAAGGGTCGCCAGCTTAGCACAGGGCCCGGGCGCAACCGCGCTTCCCATCAAAGCGATCAATAACGGAGCTGACTCGGAAAATTCGCTAATCGAGTCAGAATGTGTCTGTTAAGCTGGCGCCAAAGGAGTGGCGTATTGCCACCCTTTATACAACGTGTATCAATGCCGATACCGCTGAGTACAACAACTCCAACCACCTCGCGCTGCCTTTCGGGATACAACCATGGTTGCTCTTACGCCCATACCCAAGATCAAGAATCTCGACAAGTTGCTGATGCACTGCCAGCGCCGGCGCCACCCCGCCAAGCACAACATCATCTGCGCCGGTGAGCGCTCCGAAACCCTGTTTTTCATTATCAAGGGCTCAGTCACCATCCTGATCGAGGATGAAGACGGCCGCGAAATGATCATCGCCTACCTGAACACAGGGGATTTTTTCGGCGAGCTGGGGCTGTTTGAACAAGCAGGCAAGGAGCAGGAGCGCAGCGCCTGGGTGCGGACCAAGGTCGAGTGCGAAGTGGCCGAGATCAGTTACACAAAGTTTCGCGAACTCGCCCAGCAGGACCCCGATATTCTCTACGCCCTCAGTGGTCAGATCGCCCAGCGCCTGCGAGACACTACGCGTAAGGTTGGCGACCTGGCGTTCTTCGATGTCACCGGGCGTGTGGCCCGTTGCCTGCTGGAACTGTGCAAGCAGCCCGATGCAATGACTCACCCCGACGGCATGCAGATCAAGATCACCCGCCAGGAAATCGGGCGCATTGTCGGTTGTTCACGGGAGATGGTCGGCCGCGTGCTCAAGGATCTTGAAGAGCGCAACCTGGTGCACGTCAAAGGCAAGACGATGGTGGTGTTCGGTACCCGTTAAGCCGGCAGGAAACTGGCCAGCATTTGACGGTACAAGCTGTCCAGCCGGCTGATTGCGTCCGGCGCGGGGAAGGCTTCGTGCAGGGCAATATGGCTGTCGGCGCGAACCCGTTGCTCCAGGCCGCAGGCTTGGTTGAAGCGGTTGACCGCCGCGATGAGTTCTTCACGATCGTTATCCAGCAACAACGCACCGTGCACCAACCCCACCGGGCGGCCCCCGCCTTGCCGCCAGCGCTGGGCAGTGCCGACCATTTTGCGCCCGTTGAGGTTGACGTTGTAACGACCGTCGCAGAATGCACCATCGATTTCCCCGACGGAGGCATCGCCGCCCAACTCGATAAGTAAATCGCAGATCGGCTGGCATAGACGCTGGTAACCGGTTTCGATGCGACCTTGATCACCCTCACTGCGCGGCGGAGCGTAGACCAGGGCGATATTGACCGTGGCGCTGGACTGCGGCACCGGTTCGCCGCCGGTTTCGCGCAAGAGCACCGGCCAACCGGCATCCGCAGACACGCGGCTGGCGACATCGAAAGCAGGCAATCGGCTCAAGCGGCGTGGCATCACCAATGCCTGATCGCTGGGCTGCCAGAACAACAACCCAAACGCCTGCTCACCCGCGCAAACGGCGGCCAGCAAGGCTTGCTCGGCGGCAAGGCCTGCTTCAACACGCATCGACACTGGCTGGATCAATGGGCACCTACCTATCTGAATAAATACAAACCCAAATGTGGGAGGGGGCTTGCCCCGATAGCGGTATGTCAGTCAAGGATGCTCCAACTGAATCGCCGCCATCGGGGCAAGCCCCCTCCCACACGTTGATCGCATTTCAAATCAATCGAGAGTGGAACCACTGACCGCCACGCCACGCTCCGGGAAGAACAGACGCTGCAGTTCCGCCCCCGGGTTCTCGGCACGCATGAAGGTCTCACCCACCAGGAACGAATAAACGTCACTGATTTCCATCAGCTCCACATCGGCACGGTTGACGATGCCACTTTCGGTAATCACCAGGCGATCGCGCGGAATACGCGGCAGCAGGTCGAGGGTGTTTTCCAGGCTGACTTCGAAGGTGTGCAGGTTACGGTTGTTGACCCCCACCAGCGGTGTGTCGAGGGTTTTCAGCGCGCGCTCCAGCTCATCGCCGTCGTGCACTTCCACCAGCACATCCAGGCCAACGCTTTTGGCCACGGCCGCCAGCTCGGCCATCTTCACGTCATCCAATGCGGAGACGATCAACAACACACAGTCGGCGCCCAAGGCACGGGCTTCAACGATCTGGTACGGATCGACCATGAAATCCTTGCGGATCACCGGCAACTTGCAGGCCGCGCGGGCCTGCTGCAGGAACAGGTCGGAACCCTGGAAAAAATCGATGTCAGTGAGTACCGACAGGCAAGTCGCCCCACCCTTCTCGTAGCTGACGGCGATTTCCGCCGGTACAAAGTTTTCGCGAATCACGCCCTTGCTCGGCGAAGCTTTCTTGATCTCGGCGATCACGGCCGGCTGCTTGAGCTTGGCCTGGGCAATCAGTGCCTTGGCAAATCCACGTGGCGCATCAGCGGCTTTCGCTTGGGCCTCCAACTCGGCCAGGCTCACACGGGAACGGCGTTCGGCGACTTCTTCAGCCTTGCGGGCCAGGATTTTTTCCAGAACGGTCGGCACACTCATCCTTCATTCTCCATCTTGAATACAGCGGTGAATGCTCCCAGCTCTTCGAGCTTTTCACGAGCCAGACCGGTGTGCAGCGCATCGTGGGCCAATTCGACACCTTCCTTAAGACTATAGGCATGATCGGCTGCGTAAAGTGCCGCGCCAGCATTCAGAACAATCATTTCCGCAGCTTTTTGACCGTTCTCGGTCTTACGACGCCCCAGGGCATCGCGAATCAGCTCCAGGGACGCCGCCGGGCTTTCCACCGCCAGGCCGTGCAGGCTCTGGCTCTTCATGCCCAAGTCTTCCGGTTCGACCCAGTATTCGGTGATTTGGTCATCCTTCAGCTCCGCCACAAACGTTGGCGCGGCCAGGCTGAACTCGTCCAGGCCGTCTTTGGAGTGCACCACCAGCACATGCTTGCTGCCCATGCGTTGCAGCACTTCAGCCAATGGCCGGCACAGTGCCTGGCTGAACACGCCCACCACTTGGTGCTTCACACCGGCCGGATTCGTAAGCGGGCCGAGCATGTTGAACAGGGTACGCAGGCCCAGGTCTTTGCGCGGGCCGGCGGCGTGCTTCATTGCACCATGATGGGACTGGGCAAACATAAAGCCGATGCCGACGTTGTCGATGCAGCGCGCCACTTGTACCGGCGTGAGGTTCAGGTAGATGCCGGCCGCTTCCAGCAGGTCGGCACTGCCGCTCTTGCCGGACACCGCGCGGTTACCGTGCTTGGCCACGGTGCAACCCGCCGCCGCCACCACAAAGGAAGAGGCCGTCGAGACGTTGAAGATGTTCGCACCGTCACCGCCGGTGCCGACCACGTCGACCACGCCGTCAAGGGTCTTGAGCTCGACCTTGTCCGCCAGCTCACGCATCACCGATACAGCGCCGACGATCTCGTCGATGCTTTCGCTCTTCATGCGCATCGCCATCATGAAGGCGCCAATCTGCGCATCGGTGCATTGACCGGTCATGATTTCGCGCATCACATCGCTCATTTCAGCGGTGCTCAGGTCCAGATGGCCGACGATACGGCTCAGGGCAGTCTTGATATCCATGGAAAGTCCTTAGCGCGTGCCGCCGCTCTGCTTGAGAAAGTTGGCGAACAGCTCGTAGCCCTGCTCGGTCAGGATCGATTCAGGATGAAACTGCACCCCTTCGATATTCAGTGTCTTGTGACGCAGGCCCATGATCTCGTCGACGGAGCCGTCTTCCAGCTGGGTCCAGGCGGTCAGCTCCAGGCATTCCGGCAGGGTTTCGCGCTTGACCACCAGCGAGTGGTAGCGGGTCACGGTCACCGGGTTGTTGAGTGCCTGGAATACGCCCAGGTCTTTATGGAATACCGGGCTGGTCTTGCCGTGCATCACCTGGCGCGCGCGCACCACATCACCGCCAAAGGCCTGGCCGATGGATTGATGGCCCAGGCAAACGCCCAGGATCGGCAGCTTGCCGGCGAAGTACTTGATGGCCTCGAGGGAGACACCCGCCTCGGTCGGCGTGCAGGGGCCCGGAGAAACCACGATGCGCTCCGGGTTCAGGGCAGCGATTTCGGCCACGGTCAGTTCGTCATTGCGAACCACCTTGACCTCGGCGCCCAGCTCCCCCAGGTACTGCACAACGTTGTAGGTAAAGGAATCGTAGTTATCAATCATCAGCAACATGGGGGAAACCTCAAGAATTGGGGGTCTGTTCAGCCAGCGCTACAGCGCGGAACATCGCGCGGCGCTTGTTCAGGGTTTCTTCCCATTCGAGGGCCGGCACCGAGTCGGCGACAATCCCGCCACCGGCCTGCACGTGCAGCTCCCCGTCCTTGATCACCGCCGTGCGAATCGCAATGGCGGTGTCCATGTTGCCGTTCCAGGCGAAATACCCCACGGCGCCGCCATAGACACCGCGCTTGACCGGTTCCAGTTCGTCGATGATTTCCATCGCGCGGATCTTCGGCGCCCCCGACAAGGTGCCCGCCGGCAGAATCGCCCGCAACGCGTCCATCGCAGTCAGCCCGGCTTTTAACTCGCCGGTGACGTTGGACACGATGTGCATCACGTTGGAATAACGCTCAATGACCATCTTCTCGGTCAACTTCACCGAGCCGATTTCCGAGACACGCCCGGTGTCGTTACGACCCAGGTCGATCAGCATCAGGTGTTCGGCGATTTCCTTGTCGTCGCTGAGCAGGTCTTCTTCGAGCGCCAGATCCGCTTCTTCGGTCGCGCCACGCGGGCGTGTGCCGGCAATCGGGCGCACGGTGATCAGGTTGTCCTCGACACGCACCAGCACCTCCGGCGAGCTGCCCACTACGTGGAAGTCGCCAAAGTTGAAGAAGTACATGTACGGCGTCGGGTTGAAGCAGCGCAGCGCCCGGTACAGGTCGATGGGCGCCGCCTTGAAGTCGATGGACATGCGTTGCGACGGCACCACCTGCATGCAGTCACCGGCGAGGATGTATTCCTTGATGGTATCGACCGCGCGCTCATAGTCATCCTGGGTAAAGCTGGAGCGGAACACCGGATCAGCCGCCGGCGGACGGCTGAGGTCCAGGCCGCGACGCGGGGTGATCGGCTGGCGCAGCTTTTCCAGCAGCGCTTCGAGGCTGGCCTGGCCTTGCTCGAAGGCGTCGGCCTGGGACGGGTCGGCGAGCACGATCGCGTGCATCTTGCCGGCGAGGTTGTCGAACACCACCACCGCGTCGGAGACCATCAGCAGAATGTCCGGCACGCCCAGCGGGTCAGGGTTCGGGCATTTGCCCAGGCGTTTTTCCACATAGCGCACGCAGTCATAGCCGAAGTACCCCACCAGGCCGCCGTTGAAGCGCGGCAGGCCAGGGATGGTCGGCACGTTGTAGCGCGCCTTGAAGGCTTCGACGAAGGCCAGCGGGTCTTCGACCTCATGACTTTCGATCTCGACACCATCATGGGTGATGCTCACATGATGGTCGTGCACCCGCAGCACAGTGCGGCATGGCAGGCCGATGATCGAGTAACGGCCCCATTTCTCGCCGCCCTGTACCGACTCCAGCAGGTAGGAGTTGGGCTGGTCGGCCAGCTTCAGGTAGATCGACAGTGGCGTGTCGAAGTCGGCCAGGGTTTCGCAGGCCAGGGGGATACGGTTATAGCCGGCAGCGGCCAAACGCAGGAATTCTTCGCGGATCATGAGGTGCCTCGTGGCGTGAGGGTCTAACAGTCAGGTATGCAAACGTGCCGCATGGCGCGGCCAGGATCAGTCAGGCGCGCCAACGCCAGCGGGCCAGGGCCTTGATGACTTTCATCCAGAGTTTGCGAGTGACCACCACGATGGAATTTCCAGAAGGGGACGGATCGATGTCGGGCAACGTTATCTCAGCGCCAGCTCCCAAGCAACCGGGGATTAGCAGTCTCAGATCATCAATCACCAGCGACGGCGACTCTTCGGCGACCGGACGACCATGGTTGTAGCCGTAACTCAGGGCCACGCACTGCACGCCGGCCGCTTTCGCCGCCAGCACGTCACTGCGTGAATCGCCGACAAACAGCGACTGGGACGCCGGAATATTGGCCATTTTCATCACGAAAAACAGCGCCGCCGGGTCGGGTTTCTTCTGCGGCAAGGTATCGCCACCAATGATCCAGCGGAAATAACGGCCAATTTTCATCTGGTCCAACAGCGGCGCGACAAAGCGCTCCGGCTTGTTGGTGATCAGGGCCATTTCCACGCCCTGCTTGCTCAGCCATTTGAGGGTGTCGCGTACGCCGGGGTAGACCACGGTCAGTTCGTGGCTGCGTTCATAGGCTGCGTTGAACAGTTCCAGGGCGTGCTCGGCCTCAACCTCATCGACACCTTCGGCATCGATGTGATTGGCCAGGGCCCGGCGCACCAGCATCGGTGCGCCATTGCCGACCCACTCGCGTACCGACGCAAGCCCCGCCGGCTTGCGCCCCAGCTTGAGCAGCATTTCGTCCACAGCCGCCGCCAGGTCTGGCACCGAGTCGATCAAGGTACCGTCCAGATCGAACATCACCAGCCGTGGCAGTTTGCCGGGGAACAGCTGCTCAAAGCCGCTCATGAACGCGCCAGCGCCAGTTCGGCGCGCATCTTGGCGATGACTTCCTGATAGTCCGGGGCGTTGAAGATCGCCGAGCCGGCCACGAAGGTGTCGGCGCCGGCGGCCGCGATTTCACGGATATTGTTGACGTTGACCCCACCGTCGATTTCCAGGCGGATGTCGCGGCCCGACGCATCGATCAGCGCACGGGCTTCGCGCAGCTTGTCGAGGGTACCGGGGATGAACTTCTGCCCGCCGAAGCCCGGGTTGACGCTCATCAGCAGCACCATGTCGACCTTGTCCATCACGTACTTGAGCACGTCCAGCGGGGTGGCCGGGTTGAACACCAGGCCGGCTTTGCAACCGCCCTCGCGGATCAGTTGCAAGGTGCGGTCGACGTGCAGAGAGGCTTCCGGGTGGAAGGTGATATAGGTCGCGCCGGCGTCAACGAAGTCACCGATGATGCGATCCACCGGGCTGACCATCAGGTGCGCATCGATCGGCGCGGTGATGCCGTACTTGCGCAGCGCCGCACAGACCATCGGACCGATGGTCAGGTTGGGCACGTAGTGGTTGTCCATGACATCGAAGTGCACGAAGTCGGCACCGGCGGCCAACACCTTGTCCACTTCCTCACCCAGGCGGGCGAAATCGGCGGAGAGAATCGATGGAGCAATAACGAAGGGCTGCATGACGCACCTTTTTTGAGCTAAATCACGATGGCGCGCATTGTATACCTCATGCTTTGCCCTGCGCACCGTGACCTAACTCAACGGCTAGTACGCCGCCCGATAGATTTTCTCGATATCGGCCGCGCTGAGCTTGCGCGGGTTGTTACGCATCAGGCGCTCGATACCCGCCGCTTCCGTGGCCATGGCCGGGATGGCGTCCTCGGGAACCCCGAAACTGCGCAGGCCGGAAGGAATCTCCACGGCGGCACACAATCTTGTCATCGCTTCGACGGCCTGGTCGGCGGCATCGTTGACGCTCAGGCCGCTGACATTCACGCCCATGGCCTGGGCAATGTCCTGCATGCGCTCGACACAGGCCAGTTTGTTCCAGTGCATCACATAGGGCAGCAACAGCGCATTGCTGACGCCATGGGCGATATTGAACCGCCCGCCCAGCGGGTAGGCCAACGCATGCACTGCGCCCACCCCGGCATTACCGAAGGCCATGCCGGCCATCAGGCTGGCGGTGGCCATATCGTCGCGGGCCTGCAGGTTGGCCGGGTTGGCGTAGGCCTTGGGCAGCGCCTTGGCGATCAGCTTGATCGCACCGATGGCCAAGGCATCCGTGATCGGCGAGGCATTCAGGGAAAGGTAGGACTCAATGGCATGCACCAGCGCATCCACGCCACTGGCGGCGGTGACACTGCGCGGGCAGGTCAGGGTCATTTGCGGGCTGATCAGCGCGACGTCCGGCAGCAGGTAGTCGCTGACGATGCCCTTCTTCAACTGCGCGACCTTGTCGGAGAGGATCGCCACATTGGTCACTTCCGAGCCGGTGCCGGCGGTGGTCGGGATGGCGATCAGCGGCGGGCCCTTGCGCGGCACCTGGTCGACGCCAAATAAGTCCGCCAGGGCGCCGTGGTAACCGGCATAGGCGGCAACGCTCTTGGCAATATCGATGGCACTGCCGCCGCCCAGGCCGATCAGGCCGTCGTGGCCACCGTCGCGGTACGCCTGCATGCAGTCTTCGACGATGGAGATTTCCGGGTCAGGCAGCACGCGGTCGAAAATCTCGTAAGGGCGCTCACCCAGGTGTTCGAGTGCCAGCGCCACCGTGCCTGACTTGACCAGCGCCGCGTCGGTAACAATCAGCGGGTTATCCACATCCAGGCGCGTCAGCTCGGCGGCGAGTTGCTCAATGGCGCCAGCGCCAGTCAGCAGTTTGTGGGCGATCTTGAATGAGGAAGTACTCATGTGCGCGGCCTCTTATCGGTGATGGGCTGGCACAAGAGTAGCTGACTGGATCGGGTTGTCTTCCATTCAGGCGCTGAATGGTCACAGCCCCCCCTGTGGGAGGCGGCTGTGTGGGCTTTAGACCTGGGCCGTGCGCAGTTTCTCGCTACGCCCACGCAGCCACTCCAGGGTCAGCAACAGCAACACCGAGAAGGCAATCAGCAAGGTCGCCGCCGCCGCAATCGTCGGGCTGAGGTTTTCGCGGATGCCGCTGAACATCTGGCGCGGCAGGGTCGCTTGCTCGGGGCCGGCGAGAAACAGGGTCACCACCACCTCATCGAACGAGGTCGCGAAGGCAAACAGCGCGCCGGAGATCACCCCCGGTGCAATCAACGGCAAGGTTACCCGGCGAAACGCCGTCAAGGGCGAGGCACCCAGGCTGGCCGCGGCCCGTACCAGGTTATGGTTGAAACCCTGCAAGGTCGCCGACACGGTGATGATCACAAACGGCACGCCGAGCACCGCATGCACCACGATCAGCGAGAAGAAACTGTTGCCCAGGCCCAGTGGCGCAAAAAACAGGTAGCTGGCCACACCGATAATCACCACCGGCACCACCATCGGCGAAATCACCAGGGCCATCACCAACGCCTTGCCGGGGAAATTCCCACGGGTCAGGCCGATTGCCGCCAGGGTGCCGAACACCATGGCCAATACCGTGGCGGCCGGGGCGACGATGATGCTGTTCTTCAACGCACGCATCCATTCCGCCGAGGCGAAGAAATCCTGGTACCAGTGCAGCGAGAAGCCTTGCAACGGATACACCAGGAAACTGCCGCTGTTGAACGACAGCGGGATGATCACCAGCACAGGCAAGATCAGGAACAACAGGATCAGGCCGCAGAGGATCCGCAAGCTGTAGAACCACACCCGCTCCACCGGTGACATATAAGGGCTCAGCATCGCAAGGTCTCCTCAGCTCAGGCGCAGGCGGCTGGCGCCCACCAGCCGGTTGTAGATCAGGTACAGCACCACGGTCGCCAGCAGCAGCAAGCCGCCCAACGCCGTCGCCATGCCCCAGTTGATGCTGGTGTTGGTGTAGAAGGCCACGAAGTAGCTGACCATCTGGTCGTTCGGGCTGCCCAGCAGTGCCGGGGTGATGTAGTAACCAATCGCCAGGATGAACACCAGCAGGCAGCCGGCGCCGACACCGGCATACGTCTGTGGGAAGTACACGCGCCAGAAGCTGGCGAACGGATGACAGCCCAGGGAGATCGCCGCACGCATGTAGGTGGGCGAGATGCCTTTCATCACGCTGTAGATCGGCAAAATCATGAACGGCAGCAGGATATGCACCATGGAGATGTAGACCCCGGTGCGGTTGAACACCAGCTCCAGGGGTTTGTCGATCAGGCCCATGCCCATCAGCGCACTGTTGATCAGCCCGCCGGATTGCAGCAACACGATCCATGCCGCCACCCGCACCAGGATCGAGGTCCAGAACGGCAGCAACACCAGAATCATCAGCAGGTTGCTTTTGCGCGCCGGCAGGTTGGCCAGCAAATACGCCAGCGGATAAGCCAGCAGCAGGCAGATGGCGGTGATCACCAGGCCCATCCAGAAGGTGCGGGCGAAGATGTCCAGGTAGATCGCCTGGTCCGGGGTGGCCGGGGCCACTTCGCCAAGGTCGTCGATGCGATGATCGACGGCCGCCAGCAGGTAAAACGGTGTCAGGCTGCTGGTATTACGCCGGATCGCCTGCCAGTACGCCGGGTCGCCCCAGCGTTCGTCGAGGTTTTCCAGCGCTTCTTTATAAGAGCCAGGCGCCTCGGTAAACGGCAGCGCCCGCGCGGTTTTGGTCAGCAGGCTGCGATAGCCGGCCAGTTCCATGTTCAAGCGTTTGGACAGGTCGCCCAGGGTCTGGTTTTTGCGTGCCTCGCCCAAGTCCTCACTGAGGGCCTGGTACACCGGCTCACCCGGCAGACCACGACCGTCCCAGGCCGTCACCGCCACTACGGTACGCGGCAGACCGCCCACCACTTCCGGGTTGCCGACGCTTTTAAACAGCAGCGCAACAATCGGCACCAGGAACACCAGCAGCAAAAACAGCACCAGCGGCGCAATCAAGGCCTGGGCCTTCCAGCGATTGAGCCGCTCGGCACGCGCCAGGCGCTGCTTGAGGGTGGGGCCAGGAATGGCGATATCCATGGCAAACTCCGATTCAGAAAATGAATGCAATAACCTGTGGGAGGGGGCTTGCTCCCGATGACGGTGGGTCAGTCAGCACATGTGTCGCCTGACACACCGTCATCGGGAGCAAGCCCCCTCCCACAAGGGTTAGGCGGTGTTATTTAGCAGCCCAGGAGTTGAAACGCTGCTCGAGCTGTTCACCGTTATCCGCCCAGAAGCTCACGTCGATCTGCACCTGGTTGGCGATGTTTTCCGGCGTAGTCGGCATATCCTTGAGGATGTCCTTGGCCAGCAACGGTACGGCTTGGGTGTTGGCCGGGCCGTAGGCGATGTTTTCCGAGTAGGTCTTCTGCTGCTGCGGCTGCACCGAGAAGGCGATGAATTTCTTCGCCGCTTCGGCACGCTCCTTGGACAGGCCTTTAGGGATGGCCCAAGCATCGAAGTCGTAGATGCCGCCGTTCCACACCACTTTCAGGTTGCTTTCTTTTTGCACCGCGGCGATGCGGCCGTTGTAGGCCGAACTCATCACCACGTCACCCGAGGCCAGGTATTGCGGCGGTTGTGCGCCGGCTTCCCACCACTGGATCGACGGCTTGAGTTCGTCGAGTTTCTTGAATGCACGGTCCTGGCCATCTTTGCCGGCCAGCACTTTGTACACGTCCTTCGGTGCAACACCGTCGGCCATCAAGGCGAATTCCAGGGTGTACTTGGCGCCCTTGCGCAGGCCGCGCTTGCCCGGGAATTTCTTGGTGTCCCAGAAATCAGCCCAACTGGTTGGCGCAGAAGCCAGTTTGTCCGCGTTGTAGGCCAGAACGGTCGACCATACGAAGAAGCCCACGCCGCACGGCTGGATCGCGCCCTTCACGTAGTCAGCGCTGTTGCCAAACAGTTTCGGGTCCAGCGGCTCGAACATGTCTTCGTCACAGCCACGGGACAACTCCGGCGACTCCACCTCCACCAGGTCCCAGGACACGCTCTTGGTGTCGACCATGGCTTTCACCTTGGCCATCTCACCGTTGTACTCGCCGGCGACGATCTTGCCGTTGCCCGCGCTTTCCCAAGGCGCATAGAAAGCCTTGACCTGTGCAGCCTTGTTCGCACCGCCAAAGGACACGACGGTCAGGTCCGGGCCAGCCATGGCCTGTGTCGCGCCCATCAAGCTCAGGGCCAGGACGGAATATTTCAGGGATCTCAACATTGTTGTTCTCTCCACGTGCAGGGTTGGTGAAGCCATGGGGCGATCAATTCGCCTCTAGAAGTGGGTCGAGTGCGCGAACGTGCTCGACTTGCCAGCCAATCGGTACCACGTCGCCGACCGCCAACGCCGGGTCCAGCTCGGCGATCGGTTGTTTCACAAAAAAATCGGCCTTGCCGCAGACTTCCAGGCGCACGCGCACGTGGTCGCCCAGGTAGATGAATTCCGCCACCCGCCCGGAGAAACGGTTGACGCAGCTTTCGCTGGAGCCATTGAGGCTGACACGCTCAGGGCGCACCGACAGGGTCACCGGACCGCCGATCTGGCCGACGTTCACCGCCAGCGCCTCGACCTTCTCGCCGCGCGCCAGCTCCACCACGCAACGCTCGCCGGTATGGCTGTGCAGGCGACCATTGAGGCGGTTGTTTTCACCGATGAAGTTGGCGACGAAGGTGTTCTTCGGCTCTTCATACAAGGTGCGTGGCGCAGCGATCTGCTGGATCTCGCCCTGGTGGAACACCGCCACGCGGTCGGACATGGTCAAGGCTTCGCCCTGGTCGTGGGTCACGTACACCACGGTCACGCCGAGGCGCTGGTGCAGGTGCTTGATCTCCATCTGCATGTGTTCGCGCAGTTGCTTGTCGAGGGCACCGAGGGGTTCGTCCATCAACACCAGTTGCGGTTCAAACACCAACGCCCGGGCCAAGGCCACACGCTGTTGCTGGCCGCCGGACAGTTGCGCCGGGTAACGCTGGGCAAAGGCATCGAGCTGGACCATGCTCAGCACGCGTTTGACCCGCTCGCTGATATCGGTCTTGCTCAAGCCCCGCACCGACAGCGGGAACGCGAGGTTCTCCGCAACGGTCATGTGCGGGAACAGCGCGTAGTTCTGGAACACCATGCCAATGTCGCGCTTGTGCGGCGGCACGTTGTTGATCGAGCGCCCGGCCAGCTGGATTTCGCCGGCGGTCGGCGTTTCGAAGCCGGCCAGCATCATCAGGCTGGTGGTCTTGCCCGAACCGGAAGGCCCGAGCAGGGTGAGGAACTCGCCCTTGCGAATCTCCAGGTTGAGGTCTTTGACGATCAGGTTCTCGCCGTCGTAGCTCTTCTGCACGCCACGAAAGCTGACCAGCACATCATTTGAATCCACCTCGCTCATACCCGCACCTTTGTGTTTTGGACTGCTGTGGCACAAGCGTAGTCCAGGCGCGAGACCCCGGAAATCGGGGGCCAGGAGAGAATGGCATCAGCCGGATGGAAGGTT
Source organism: Pseudomonas sp. JV449 (assembly GCF_032424295.1). Classification (NCBI taxonomy): domain Bacteria; kingdom Pseudomonadati; phylum Pseudomonadota; class Gammaproteobacteria; order Pseudomonadales; family Pseudomonadaceae; genus Pseudomonas; species Pseudomonas sp. JV449. The sequence continues at coordinate 24,262 of NZ_VYKD01000034.1, forward strand.
TGGGGTAGGGATCGCCCTACACGGATGGCGGGGATGGGACAGGGCAGCGGCAAGAGGCGAGCTGCAAGCGGCAAGAATGGGTTCGGCGGTGTTTTGGGGTTGTCGTTATTGGATATGTGGTTAGAGGAGCTTGTGCTCCATGGCGTACTTCACCAGCTCGGCCAGGGAGGTGATATTCAGCTTTTGCATCAGCCGCGCCTTGTGAGTGCTGATGGTCTTGCTGCTCAACGCCAGTTGCTGGGCGATGTCATTGACATTGGCGCCCTGGGCCAGGCGCTCGAATACTGAGAATTCACGCTCGGACAGCAGCGAATGCAAGGGCCTCGAGTCAGTCAGGCCGACCTCGAAGACCATGCGGTCCGCCAGGTCCGGGTCGATGTAGCGCCCGCCGGCCGCGACCTTGCGAATCGCCATCAGCAGCAGCGCGGGGTCGCTGTCCTTGGTGGCGTAACCCGCAGCCCCCACCTTGAGGGCGCGAGCGGCCATTTGCGCCTCATCGTGCATCGACAGCACCAGGATCGCCGGCGGATTGCTCAGCGCACGAATGCGCGCAATCGCTTCCAGGCCATTCACGCCTGGCATCGAGATGTCCAGCAACACCACCTCGCAAGGCACATGGCGCAAGGTCTCGAGCAACTGCTCGCCATTACTCGCCTCCCCCACCACCAGCAGGTCCTTGGCCAGGCCGATCAATTGCTTGATGCCTTCACGAACGATGGTGTGGTCTTCGGCTACCAGTACACGGATCACAAGGGCTTCCTCTTATCGTTATGCATCCAAAGGCACCGTGACACTCAGGGTGGTGCCCTCGCCCAATTGACTGTCCAGGCTCAGTTGCCCGCCCATGATCAGCACCCGCTCGCGCATCCCCACCAGGCCAAACGACACCGGGCGCCCCTGGGCCTGGACGAAACCGACGCCATCGTCGCTGATGGTCAGCCGCAGGTCGGTGCCTTCCACCGCCAGGGTCAGTTCGACAGTATGCGCCTGGGCATGGCGCATCACATTGGTCAGCGCCTCTTGCAGGATACGGAACAGGCCGATGGCCTTGGCATCGCTCAAGGCCGGCAGGTTATCCGGCACTTGCACCAGGCAGGGAATCTGCGTGCGCGCTTCGAAACGCCGCGCCTGCCATTCGATGGCCGAGGCAATCCCGGCATCGAGAATCGGCGGGCGCAGCGCCGTCGCCACGTCCCGCACCAACTGGAACAGTTGGGCGATCAGGCGCTTCATGCTGTTCAAGCGCTCATGCAGGCCAGGATCCAGTTGCGCGTAGGACAGCTCGCACATGGAGGTTTCCAGCTTGAGCACCGTGAGCATTTGCCCAAGTTCGTCGTGCACTTCCCGGGCGATGCGGGCCTTTTCTTCTTCGCGCACGGTTTCCAGGTGGGCGGATAACTCGCGCAGTTGCGCTTCACTCTGCATCAAGGCGGCCAGGGTGCGGCGCAGTTCGGTGACATCATTCAGGTAGACAACCAGGTATTCGGCCTCGGCAAATCGCAGAAAGCTCAAGGACACGTTGGCCGGCAGGATGCTGCCATCGGCGCGCAAACAATCGGTGGCGAAGTTCTGCGGCCCCTCTTCGCTGGTCCGTGCGCGCTTCCACAGGTTGAGCCAGCGGTCCATATCCAGGGTCGGGTCGAGGTCGACCAGCGGCCGTTCGATCAGTGCACCGGGCTCGTAACCCAGCATGCTCTCGGCCGCACGATTGGCGTAGCGCACGTGGCTGTCCCAGTTGACCCAGAGGATGCCGACGGTGCTCTGGTCGATGGAAAACTGCGTCAAGCGCAACGCTTCGGCACCGGCGGCACGGGCGGCGCTTTCTTCGCGGGCGGCCAGCAGGTCGTGCTCCAGCACGCGTTGCTGGCGGCGCTGCCAGAACACCACGGCCAGGCTGGCGAGCAGCAACAGGCCGAGCAGCAGGCTGAGGTTCTGCCAAAGGCCTTTGGATTCGGATAAACGTGGGTATTTGGGTTGCAGCCAGCGACTGTGCAGTTGATCCAGGTCGCGGGCCGGGATCGCGCTCAGGGCACTTTCCATGATGCCGGCCAGTTCCGGCCAGTCCCGCCGCGTGGCGACCCGCAGCAATTGCGGCAGGCCGATGTCCCCGACCACCGCCAGCCCGCTGAACTCCGCCTCTGCAGACAAGCGGCTTAATTGCGCTTCATCCACCACGGCATAACGCGCCTGCTGGCTGACCAACAACTGCAAGGCCTGGCGCTCCATGGGCACGCCTTGCAGGTTGAGGCCGGGATAGGTACTACGCAGGTAATCGGCCACAGCACTGGGCATGCGCACGGCAACACGGGATTGATCGTCGAGCTTCTCCAACTCCACGGCACCACCACCCTCGCGGATGCCGACAATGTGTTGAGGCACACGCATATACGGGTCGGTGAACTGCCACAGGCGCAAACCGGCCGGGGTTTGCTGCAGGCCAGGGGCAATGTCCACCTCGTCGTCGCGTACGGCCGCCTCCAACTGCTCCTGATCAGGGAAGTTGCGCCAGGTCAGCTCGATATTCAGTGCCTTGGCCAGCCACTGCATCAACTCGACATTCGCCCCGGACAAGCGCTGCAGGCGTCGGTCGTATTGCGCGTAAGGCGCCTGCAAGACCACGCCCACCCGCAGCTCAGGGTGCCGGGCCAGCCATTCGCGCTGCGGCGCATTCAGCTGCGCCTGCGGTGTGGCGGGCGCGGGGGAAGCGTTGGCCATCAAGGCAAGGCACAAACAGCCGATAACCAGCAGACAGCGAAAACCCATGATCCACGTCTCACATCACTGACAAATACTGACCAACCCATTAGGCTGCTGGAATCACTTCTGGCCGGAAATCAACGATGTCCTATCGAAACCGTTCGGCACTGCCAGCATTGTGCCTGTCACTGCTGTTTACCAGTGCCTTTTCTGTGCAGGCTGAAGACGCACCGGCACCGGCTGCCGAAAAACCCGTCGAACGCCAATCCCTGCCCGAGCGTAGCCAGGAAGAGGCCAGCGCCCTGGAACGCAAAATCCCGCAGCAGGAACAGCAACAGTTGCAGGCCGGCAGTGATTCATTCCTTGCCCTGTGGAAACCGGCCAACAGCGCCGAACCCGAAGGCGTGGTGATTATCGTACCGGGCGCCGGCGAAAATGCTGACTGGCCGCAAGCAATCGGCCCGTTGCGACGTAAATTGCCGGATGCCAATTGGGGCAGCCTCAGCCTGTCGTTACCGGACGTGAGCATGGACACCCTGCCACCGCGCGTCATGGAAGCACCCAACGCCACCGTCGACACCAGCAGTAAAGACGCGAGCACCGCCGACAAGCCGATCGAGCAAGCCGCCAGCGCCGAGGCGGAAGGCACCGACCCGGCGGTGGTCCCGGGTGCAGACGAACAGGACAAGACCGACGCCTCGCGCATCTTTGCGCGCATCGATGCCGCCGTGGCTTTTGCCCAGACCCAGAGCGCACGCACGGTGGTGCTGGTGGGCCATGGCACTGGCGCCTGGTGGGCGGCGCGTTACCTGACTGAAAAACAACCCTCCCAGGTGCAGAAGCTCGTGATGGTTGCCGCCCAGACGCCTGCCGGGCGTCATCCCGACGTGCAGCAACTGGCGCCGGCGCTGAAGCTGCCGACGGCCGACGTCTTCTATCAAGACAACGCTCAAGCACGCAAAAACGCCCTGGCGCGCGCCCAGGCCGCGAAGCGCTTGAAGAATGACGGCTATAAGCAGGTGTCATTGAAGACCCTGCCCGGCAACAGCGCCGCCGAGCAGGAACAGTTGTATCGCCGGGTTCGCGGCTGGTTGAGCCCGCAGGCCAGCGCCGACTGAGGATCAGCACAGAACCAATGTGGTTATCCGTGAAATAGTGGCCTCTAACGAAAATCCCGGCGCTCGCGAATCAACGAATAGGCATTGTGCAATTCACGGGTGCGCTCGGTCGCTTCACGCACTTGCGCGGGGGTGGCGCCACTGCCGGCCACCTTGTCCGGGTGGTGACGGCTCAGCAGGCGGCGATAGGCACGCTTGATGACCGACGGCTCGGTGGTAGCTGTCACGCCGAGCAAGCGCAACGCTTCCTGGTAGGTCGTGCCACGATTGACCAGCGGCTTGCGCTCAGGTGTGTAGTCGGCCGCCAGCGCCTGGAGCTGTTGCGGTGTCCAGCCCAACCACTTCCCCCACAGGTCGATCAAGTCGCGCTCGGCGGCATCCGCCTTGCCGTCCGCCCAGACCATCCGCCAGCACGCCCGCAACACCCCTTCCGCCGCATGGGGCTGGGCCTTGAGCACACGCAGGTAGCGGCGTACCCGGTCGGAACCGGATTTGCCGCGGTTGAACGCCGCAATCGCGCGGCGCTGGGCCGATTCGGTCATGTCCAGTGAGCGCATTTCCTGCCGCGCCTGCTGGATATGCCCGTCCACCACACGCCCGTTGCTTTTGGCCAGGCGCCCGAGCAACACAAACAATAACTCGTCATTGCGTAACGCCGGACGCCCGCCCAAGCGCTCGCGCAACTGTGCCCAACTGTGCAGTTGCAGGCGGCGATCCAGCGCCTGCCCCAACAGCGCACCCAACAAGGCCCCCGGAATACTGGCAATGGCAAAGCCAGCCCCGGCGCCGATCAGCGTCCCTGGCCACAACATGCTACTGCCCCGCTGTCAGCAGGGTTTCGACGTGCGCCAGGCGCTCCAGCGTGCCGACATCAATCCAGCGTCCCGCCATGTGTTCCCCCGTTACCAAACCTTTCGCCATGGCCGCACGCAGCAGCGGCGCCAGCTTGAAGGCACCGGCGTTGCAACCCTCGAACAGCCGGGGGTCGAGCACTGAAATGCCACTGAAGGTCAGGTTATCGGCACCGGGCGCCGCATCATGAAGCAAGCCCTGATCAAGGTAGAAATCACCGCCCGAGGGGTGATGTGCCGGGTTGTCGACCATCACCAGATGAGCCAGGCACTTAAGCGGCTGCTTGAGTCGGGTGAAGTCGTAGTCGGTCCAGATATCGCCGTTGACCACCAGGAATGGCTCATCCCCCAGCAACGGCAGCGCCTGGAAAATCCCGCCGCCGGTTTCCAGCGGTTCGCCCTCCGGGGAGTAGCGGATACGCAAGCCGAACTGCGCGCCATCCCCCAGGTAGCGCTCGATCTGCTGGCCGAGCCAGGCATGGTTGATCACCACATCGGTAAAGCCGGCCTTGGCCAGCGCCTCCAGATGGTACTCGATCAGGCGCTTGCCGCCGGCCTGCACCAGCGGCTTGGGGGTGTGCAAGGTGAGCGGACGCATCCGCTCGCCTTTGCCGGCGGCCAGGATCATGGCCTTCATACGCCGGCCTCTGCGGGCTGGCGCAGGCTGGTCAGTAACTCAGCCAGTTCGCTCAACTCCGGGCGATCGTCCAGCACCGCCTCTATATAAGCAAAGAAGCGCGGTACGTCGGCCAGGTAGCGTGGCTTGCCGTCGCGATGGCAGATGCGCGCAAAGATACCGATAACCTTGAGGTGGCGCTGCACGCCCATCAGGTCGCTGGCGCGCAGGAAGTCTTCGAAATCCGGTTGTACCGGAATGCCGGCCTGGCCCGCACGCTCCCAGTAGTCGCGCTGCCATTCCCGCACACGGGCCTGGGGCCAGCTGAGAAAGGCGTCCTTGAACAGGCAGGTAATGTCGTAGGTGACCGGACCATACACCGCGTCCTGGAAATCCAGCACGCCAGGGTTAGGCTCGCTGATCATCAGGTTGCGTGGCATATAGTCTCGGTGCACCAGCACTTTGGGTTGCGCCAGGGCGCTGTCGATCAAGTGATCGCTGACACGCTGCCAAAGTGCATGCTGCCGGGTATCCAGCTCGAGACCCAAGTGTCGGCGCACGTACCATTCGGGAAACAATTCGAGTTCACGGCGCAGCAAGGCGACGTCATAGCTGGGCAGTGGTGCGTCCATCGGCAACTGCTGATAAGCCAGCAAGGCGTCAATGGCATCGGCAAACAATTGATCGGCGTTTTCGTCGTTTATCACGTCCAGGTAGGTTTTTCTGCCCAGGTCATTGAGCAAAAGAAAGCCTCGCGGCAAGTCTTGTGCATAAATTTTTGGAACATTTATTCCCGACGTCGACAACAAATAAGCGATATCGACGAAAGGCTTGCAGTTTTCCTGAGGGGGCGGCGCGTCCATTACCACGAAAGTCCGACCGCCGCCTTCCCAACGGAAATAGCGCCTGAAACTCGCGTCGCTGCTGGCCGCGGTCAATGTGGCCGGGGGTACGGCACCCCAGCCTTGAGCGTTGAAAAGGATCGGCAACTGCTCATCCAGCCAGACTTCCAGCTGCTGTAAACGTAGATCTTGCTCGGGCATTACAAGGGTCTCCGACGGCGCTAGCCGTCAAGCGGGTCATGCTTTATTATCACGCATCTTTTTCAGACCATCGAGAGGCGTGCGGCCCAAACCGCGGGCAGATGGCACGCAGGAAGCCCGGACTAATAAGATGGCATTGAAATCCCCCGCGTTTCGTAGAAAATTTCCGTTGCTGGTAACCGGCAGTCTGCTGGTCATGCAACCCTTCGCCACCTCATTCGTGGTCGCCGCGGAACAGTATGACTGCTCAGTCTCTGCTTCGGGTGCCTGGGACTGCGCGCCGAAGACCGCCGCAGCCCCATTGCCACCGCGCCCGGTGCATGACGGCGCAGCCGTCAGCTCGGCCAACAGCACGGCGCAGGCCGACGCTGGCGGCAGTGCCGAAGCCGAGCCGAAGACCGCACTGGTCACCGAGTCCAAGGGCCGTGGCCTGCGTTCGCGCAGCGCCGACTACAGCCACTTGGACTGGGTGCCTCGCGAAAAGTTGACCGCAGCCCAGCTGGCGGAAACCGGTCCTTACTGCGGCGGCGCGTACATCGAGCCAACTCGTCCTGGCATGAACGACAAGACGAACAAGAGCGATGCGCCCACCTTCATCGGTGCCAAGGCCTCTCGTTACGAGCAGGAACAACAAGTCGCAACCCTGGCCGGTGACGTCGTCATGCGCCAGGGCAGCATGCAGCTGGAGTCGGAAGAAGCCAGCCTGTACCAGGCCGAGAACCGTGGCGAGCTGAACGGTAACGTGCGACTGCGCGACAACGGTGCATTGATCGTCGGCGACCACGCCCAGGTTCAACTGGATACCGGCGCTGCGCAGATCGACAACGCCGAATACGTGCTGCACAAGTCGCGTATCCGCGGTAACGCGCTGTATGCCAAGCGCGCCGAAAACGCGATCATCCGCCTCAAGGACGGTACGTACACCACCTGCGAGCCGGACAGCAATGCCTGGCAGCTCAGGGGCAACAACATCACGTTGAACCCGGCCACCGGTTTCGGTACGGCCACCAACGCGACGCTGCGGATCAAGAACATTCCGATCCTGTACACCCCTTACATCTACTTCCCGATCGACGACCGTCGTCAGTCCGGCTTCCTGCCACCGAGCTTCAGCACCGGCGGCGAAACCGGCTTTACCCTGGTCACGCCGTACTACTTCAACCTGGCGCCAAACTACGACGCCACGTTGTACCCGCAATACATGACCAAGCGCGGCATGATGATGGAAGGCGAATTCCGCTACCTCACCAAGTCCAGCGAAGGCCAGTTCGGCGGCGCGTACCTGAACGACGACAACGACGAACGCAAGAAGCAGACCGACTACGAAAAAACCCGCTACATGCTCAATTGGCAGCACAAGGGCGGGCTGGATTCGCGTGTACTGACCCAGGTCGACTACACCACGATCAGTGACCCTTACTACTTCCAGGACCTCAAGTCCTACCAGGAAGGTGTCGAGAGCCGCGACTACGTCAACCAGCAGGGCTCCGTGGCTTATCGCGGTGACACCTTCCAGGCACGCCTGAACCTGCAGGCTTACCAGTTGGCAACGATCTCCCAGGTCACGCCGTATAACCGCCTGCCGCAGATCACCTTCAACGGTACCCTGCCTTATCATCCGGGTGGCTTGAACTTCAGTTATGAGACCGAAGCCGTACGCTTTGATCGCGACCTGGAAAACGGCAATTTCAGCAATGAGAACGGGGACATCGAGCGCCGCCTCGACACTTATGTCCGCGGTCTTACCCGTGCCAATGGCACGCGCCTGAACGTAGCGCCGGCTGTCGAGTACCCGATGAACTGGACCTACGGCTTTGTAACGCCGAAGCTCAAGTACGTGTACACCAAGTACGACCTGGACCTGGATAACATCGGCAAGAACCAGATCCTTGTTGATCAGGCTGCAGCAGTCGCAGCCGGTACCCAGTACGCGGGCGGCACCTTCAAGAGCTCCCAGGACCGTGCGGTTCCGGTGGCCAGCGTCGACAGCGGCCTGTATTTCGATCGCAACACCAACTGGTTTGGCAAGGATTATCGCCAGACCCTCGAGCCGCGCGCGTTCTACCTGTACGTGCCGAACAAGGACCAGGCCGATATCCCGGTCTTCGACACCAGCGAATACTCGTTCAGCTACGCGTCCCTGTTCCGCGACAACCGCTTCAGCGGCTCCGACCGTATCGGCGACGAGAACAAGCTGTCCCTGGGCTTGACCAGCCGGTGGATCGAAGAAAACGGTTTCGAGCGTCAACGCGTATCCGTGGGACAGGCTTTGTACTTCAAGGATCGTGAAGTACAACTGCCTGGTATCCTGGCGGCCGACCGTGCCGATGCACAGTCCGACGTATCGCCCGTTGCCCTGGACTACGAGTTCCGCTTCAACCGCGACTGGCGCGCCACTGCCGACTACAACTGGGACACCGAGGAGCACAGCCCTCGTTCCGGTAGCGCGATGCTTCACTACCAGCCGGAAGACAACCCGAACAAGATCATCAACGTCGGTTATCGCTATCGTAACGACCAGGTCGTCTACAACCAGTTGACCGGCAAATGGCAGTTCGGTGGCGACTACGGTCAACCAGGCGATCCGAACTACGTGAAGGATTACTACAAAATCCAACAACACGACTTCTCGATGATGTGGCCGATCATTCCCCAGTGGAACCTGATCACCCGCTGGCAGTATGACTACGCTCGCAACCGTACCCTGGAAGCCTTCGGTGGTTTCGAGTACGACAACTGCTGCTGGAAACTGCGCGTCATCAACCGTTACTGGGTTTCCAACGACGAATACAGCCAGATCGCCCCGCTTAACGAAAAGGGTGACCACGGGCTCTTCCTGCAGATCGTCCTCAAAGGACTCGGCGGCCTGACCGGCGCCAAGGTAGAGAGCTTCCTCGACAAAGGCATTGAAGGTTATCGTGAACGTGAAGACCAAGCTTTCTGATTGTCTGCGCCCGCTAGTGCTGGGCGCGCTGTTCCTGGGCACCGTATCGGCTCACGCTGCGGTTCAGCCACTGGATAAAGTAGTGGCCATCGTCGATAACGACGTGATCATGCAAAGCCAACTGGACCAGCGCGTCAAGGAAGTGCAGCAAACCATCGCCAAGCGTGGCGGTGGCGTGCCACCGACCAGCGTGCTGGACCAGCAGGTACTGGAACGCCTGATCGTCGAAAACCTGCAACTGCAGATCGGCGAGCGTTCCGGCATCCGCATTTCGGACGAAGAACTGAACCAGGCGGTCGGCACCATCGCTCAGCGCAACAACATGAGCATTGATCAATTCCGCGCGGCCCTGGCCCACGATGGTCTTTCGTATGAAGACGCCCGTGACCAGATCCGCCGCGAAATGATCATCAGCCGTGTGCGCCAGCGTCGCGTTGCCGAGCGGGTCCAGGTATCCGAGCAGGAAGTGAAGAACTTCCTGGCCTCGGACCTGGGCAAGATGCAGCTTTCCGAAGAACTGCACCTGGCCAATATCCTGATTCCGACGCCGGACAGTGCCAACTCCGAGCAACTGAATGCGGCGGCGGCGAAAACCCAGGCTATCTATGATCGCCTGAAAGCCGGCGCTGACTTTGCCCAGATGGCCATTGCCCAGTCCGGCAGCGACAACGCCCTTGAAGGTGGTGATATGGGCTGGCGTAAAGCTGCTCAACTGCCACCTCCGTTCGACCGTGAACTGAGTGCCATGGAAGTGGGTGGCATCACCCAGCCAGCCCGCACCCCAGGCGGCTTCATCATCCTGAAGTTGCTGGAACGTCGCGGTGGCGAGACCTCGCTGAAAGACGAAGTGCATGTTCGTCATATCCTGGTCAAACCAAGCGAAATCCGCACCGAGGCCCAAACCAAGGAACTGGCCCAGAAGATCTATGACCGCATCGAAAGCGGTGAAGACTTCGCCACCCTGGCCAAGAGCTTCTCGGAAGACCCAGGTTCCGCCCTCAACGGCGGCGACCTGAACTGGATCGACCCGAAAGCCCTGGTGCCTGAGTTCCAGCAGGTAATGGCCGATACTCCGCAAGGCGTACTGTCCAAGCCGTTCAAGACCCAATATGGCTGGCATGTACTGGAAGTCCTTGGTCGTCGCGCCACCGACAACACCAGCCAGGCCCGCGAGCAGCAGGCGTTGAACGTACTGCGTAACCGCAAATACGACGAAGAGCTGCAAACCTGGCTGCGTCAGATCCGTGACGAAGCCTACGTGGAAAACAAGCTGCCAGGCGCCGAGCAAACAGGCACCGACCAGGCAGCTCCGTGAAACCCCAGCGTTTCGCCGTGAAACCCCAGCGTTTCGCCGTGACACCCGGCGAGCCGGCCGGCATTGGTCCAGACCTGTGCCTGCTGCTCGCCTCGCACCCCCAGCCGCACCCCCTGATTGCCATTACCAGCCGCGACCTGCTCCTTGAGCGGGCCGCGCAGCTGGGTGTGGTCGTCAGTCTGCTGGACGTGGCACCGGGCAACTGGCCCGACCTGCCGGCGCCCGCCGGCAGCTTGTATGTGTGGAACACCCCGCTGCAAGCCAAGGTCGTTGCCGGTCAACTCGACAAGGCCAATGCGGCGTTCGTCCTGGAAACCCTGACCCGCGCGGGGCAAGGCTGCATCGACGGCGACTTCGCCGGCATGATCACCGCGCCGGTCCACAAGGGCGTGATCAACGAATCGGGCATTGCGTTTTCCGGCCACACCGAGTTCCTGGCCGAGCTGACCAACACCGCTCAAGTCGTCATGATGCTGGCCACACGCGGCCTGCGGGTCGCCCTGGTGACCACGCACCTGCCATTGCGCGACATTGCCGACGCCATCACCGCCGAGCGTGTGGAGCGCGTTACGCGCATCCTGCATGCCGACCTGCAACAAAAATTCGGCATCGCCCAACCGCGCATCCTGGTCTGCGGGCTCAACCCCCACGCCGGCGAAGGCGGACACTTGGGCCATGAAGAAATCGACATCATTGAACCAACCCTGGAGCGTCTGCGCCTGGAAGGCATGGACCTGCGTGGCCCACTGCCAGCAGACACTCTGTTTACCCCCAAATATCTGGAGCACTGCGACGCAGTGCTGGCGATGTACCATGACCAGGGGCTGCCCGTGCTGAAGTACAAAGGCTTCGGCGCCGCAGTCAACGTGACACTGGGCCTGCCGATCATCCGCACCTCCGTCGACCATGGCACCGCCCTGGACCTGGCAGGCAGCGGCAAGATCGATACCGGCAGCCTGCACGTGGCCCTGGAAACCGCCTATCAGATGGCCGAGACCCGTATATGACCGAGCATTACCAACACCGGGCGCGCAAGCGCTTCGGGCAAAACTTCCTGCACGACGCAGGCGTGATCGACCGTATCCTGCGCTCCATCCATGCCAAGCCAGAAGACCGCCTGCTGGAAATCGGTCCGGGCCAGGGCGCGCTGACCCAAGGCTTGCTCGCCAGTGGCGGCCAACTGGACGTGGTGGAACTGGACAAGGACCTGATCCCGATCCTCAACCAGCAGTTCGCCGGCAAGCCCAACTTCAACCTGCATCAGGGCGATGCACTGAAGTTCGACTTCAATACCCTCAACGCCGCGCCTAATAGCCTGCGTGTGGTGGGTAACCTGCCGTACAACATCTCCACACCGCTGATTTTCCACCTGCTGAACAACGCCGGGATCATCCGCGACATGCACTTCATGCTGCAAAAAGAAGTGGTGGAACGCCTGGCTGCCGGCCCTGGTGGTGGTGATTGGGGCCGATTGTCGATCATGGTTCAGTACCACTGCCGCGTCGAACACCTGTTCAATGTCGGCCCGGGCGCATTCAACCCGCCGCCGAAGGTCGATTCGGCCATCGTGCGCCTGGTGCCTCACGCCGTGCTGCCACACCCGGCCAAGGATCACAAATTGCTGGAACGCGTGGTGCGTGAGGCGTTCAACCAGCGCCGCAAGACCCTGCGCAACACACTCAAGGCCCTGCTGAGCAACGCCGAGATCGAAGCAGCCGGCGTCGACGGCAGCCTGCGTCCCGAGCAACTGGACCTCGCCGCGTTCGTGCGCCTGGCCGACCAACTTGCCATCCAGCCTGCGCCAGTCGCCGACTGAAACCCCCAGGCATGGCCAGACACATGTCTGGCCTAGTGCCCACCTCTTGGCCTAGACTGATCCGCATCTGCTGTCCTCCGCTTTTGCTTTTAAGGCCTCTTGCATGTCCGATCCTCGCTACCAGATCGACGTCAGCGTCGTCACCCGCTTCCTCGCGGACCAATCGCAACCTGAACAGAACCGCTTCGCCTTTGCCTACACCATCACGGTGAAAAACAACGGGCAGGTGCCGGCCAAGCTGCTGTCACGCCACTGGGTGATCACCGACGGTGACGGTCAGGTCGAGGAAGTTCGCGGCGCAGGCGTTGTCGGCCAGCAACCGTTGATCGACATTGGCGCCAGCCACACTTACAGCAGCGGCACGGTAATGACCTCCAAGGTCGGCACCATGCAAGGCTCGTATCAGATGAAAGCCACTGATGGCAAACTGTTCGACGCCATCATCAAGCCTTTCCGCCTCGCCGTACCAGGCGCCCTGCACTGATGGCAACGTACGCGGTCGGCGACCTGCAAGGCTGTCTGGAGCCTCTCAAGTGCCTGCTTGAACGGGTGGCCTTCGACCCGGCCAACGATCGCCTGTGGCTGGTCGGCGACCTGGTCAATCGCGGCCCCGAGTCCCTGGAAACGCTACGTTACCTGTATAGCCTGCGGGATTCCCTGGTGTGCGTACTGGGCAACCATGACCTGCACCTGCTGGCGGCCGGCAATAACATCGAGCGCCTGAAAAAGGGCGATACCCTGCGCGAAATCCTCGAAGCGCCAGATCGCGCACAACTGCTTGACTGGCTGCGTCGGCAAAAGATCATGCATTACGACGAAAGCCGCAATATGGCCTTGGTCCATGCCGGTATCCCGCCGCAGTGGACGCTGAAAAAAGCCCTCAAGTGCGCCGCCGAAGTCGAAAACGCCCTGGCCGATGACAGCCTGTACACCGCCTACCTCGACGGCATGTATGGCAACGAGCCAGTGAAGTGGGACAACGACCTTACCGGCGTCGCCCGCCTGCGGGTGATTACCAACTATTTCACACGCATGCGCTTCTGCACCGCCGAGGGCAAGCTGGACCTCAAGAGCAAGGAAGGCGCCGACACGGCACTGCCCGGCTACAAACCATGGTTTGCCCACAAGGAACGCAAGACCCGCGACACCAGGATCATCTTTGGTCACTGGGCCGCCCTTGAAGGCAAGTGCGACGAACCTGGCGTGTTTGCCCTCGACACCGGCTGCGTGTGGGGCGGCGCCATGACGCTGATGAACATCGACACCGGCGAGCGCCACGGCTGCCAGTGCCAACCCACTCTTCCCGTTACCCTGCCGGCTGCAGCCAGGCCATAGGAGCCCGCCATGAGCGAATTCAAACGTATCCCTCCCGAACAAGCCCAGGCCCTGCGCGAGCAAGGTGCAGTGGTGGTCGATATCCGCGACCAGCCTACTTACGCCGCCGCCCATATCGCTGGCGCCCAGCATCTGGACAACGTCAACATCGCTGATTTCATCCGTGCCGCCGACCTTGATGCACCGCTGATCGTGGCCTGCTACCACGGCAATTCCAGCCAGAGCGCAGCCGCCTACCTGGTCAGCCAGGGCTTCTCCGACGTCTACAGCCTGGACGGCGGCTTTGAGCTGTGGCGTACGACGTATCCTGCAGAAATTGCCTCCGGCGATTCGCAATAATTTTTTTCACACCCCGCTACCCCGCGTGACGCTTGGGCTCGCGCCGTTTCTGACGAACGGCGCAGCCAAACTAATTGCTCATCATCCCTTGCCCTCTCCGATTCCGACTATCCTTAAGCGCAGGCCATCCGAATCAGGGGAGAGCCGGTACACCGGCGTACGGGTCATCGGTAGCGTTTCAGGGTGTTCTGGGGGGAAAACAGCCATTGGCGTTCGCCAATGACTGCCAGCATCGACTGATAGATCCGGCGTCGGCTCCACGTATCGAGCGAGGTGACGACGTCATGAGTATTTTCAGCCACTTCCAACAACGCTTCGCGTCCACACAGCAGGAAGAACTCACGCTGCAAGAGTATCTCGAGCTGTGCAAGCAGGACCGCAGCACCTACGCATCTGCCGCCGAACGCCTGTTATTGGCGATCGGCGAGCCGGAGCTGGTGGAAACCGCCAATAATTCGCGCCTGTCGCGAATATTTTCCAACAAGGTGATCCGCCGCTATCCGGCCTTTGAAGACTTCCATGGGATGGAAGAATGCATCGACCAGATCGTCTCCTATTTCCGCCACGCCGCCCAAGGCCTGGAAGAGAAGAAACAGATCCTCTACCTGCTCGGCCCCGTTGGCGGTGGTAAATCGTCCCTGGCCGAAAAACTCAAGCAACTGATCGAGAAGGTGCCCTTCTACGCCATCAAGGGCTCGCCGGTCTTCGAATCGCCCCTGGGCCTGTTCAACGCCACGGAAGATGGCGCGATCCTCGAAGAAGACTTCGGTATCCCACGACGCTACCTCAACACCATCATGTCGCCCTGGGCCACCAAGCGCCTGGCCGAGTTCGGCGGCGACATCAGCCAGTTCCGCGTGGTGAAACTCTACCCGTCGATCCTCAACCAGATCGGCGTGGCCAAGACCGAACCGGGCGATGAGAACAACCAGGACATCTCGGCGCTGGTGGGCAAGGTCGATATCCGCAAGCTGGAGGAATTCCCGCAGAACGACGCCGACGCCTACAGCTACTCGGGCGCGTTGTGCCGGGCCAACCAGGGCCTGATGGAATTCGTGGAAATGTTCAAGGCGCCGATCAAGGTGCTGCACCCACTGCTCACTGCCACCCAGGAAGGCAACTACAACAGTACCGAAGGCCTGGGCGCGATTCCGTTCACCGGGATCCTGCTGGCCCACTCCAACGAATCGGAATGGCACACCTTCCGCAACAACAAGAACAATGAAGCCTTCATCGACCGGATCTACATCGTCAAGGTGCCGTACTGCCTGCGGGTCAGCGATGAAATCAAGATCTACGACAAGCTGCTGTTCAACAGCTCCCTGGCCAAGGCCCACTGCGCACCCGACACACTGAAGATGCTCGCCCAGTTCACCGTGCTGTCGCGTCTCAAGGAGCCGGAAAACTCGAATATCTATTCGAAGATGCGCGTGTACGACGGCGAGAACCTCAAGGACACCGATCCCAAGGCCAAGTCGATCCAGGAATATCGCGACACAGCGGGCGTGGATGAAGGCATGAACGGCCTGTCGACGCGCTTTGCGTTCAAGATCCTGTCCAAGGTCTTCAATTTCGACCCCCATGAGATCGCCGCCAACCCGGTGCACCTGCTGTATGTGCTGGAGCAGCAGATCGAACAGGAACAATTCCAGGCCGAAACCCGCGAACGCTACCTGCGCTTCCTCAAGGAATACCTCGCGCCGCGCTACATCGAGTTTATCGGCAAGGAAATTCAGACCGCGTACCTGGAGTCCTACAGCGAGTACGGCCAGAACATCTTCGACCGCTACGTGCTGTATGCGGACTTCTGGATCCAGGACCAGGAATACCGCGACCCGGAAACCGGCGAAATCCTCAACCGCGTAGCCCTCAACGAAGAATTGGAGAAGATCGAGAAACCCGCCGGCATCAGCAATCCGAAGGATTTCCGCAACGAAATCGTCAACTTCGTACTGCGTGCCCGCGCCAACAACAACGGCAAGAACCCTACCTGGCTCAGCTACGAGAAGCTGCGGGTGGTCATCGAGAAGAAAATGTTCTCCAACACCGAGGATCTGCTGCCGGTCATCAGCTTCAATGCCAAGGCCAGCAAGGAGGACCAGCAAAAACACAACGACTTCGTCACACGAATGGTCGAGCGCGGCTACACCGACAAACAGGTACGACTGCTCTCCGAGTGGTACCTGCGGGTACGCAAATCGCAGTAAGGCAGCGATGGGCGTCAACTGCCAGGTCATGGGCCTGGCAGTTGACCGCTTGTCTCTAAGCTTCCAGCTCGCCGCTTGAAGCTTGTAACGTGAAGCTGCCCGGAGGGCTCCTCATGAGCTATGTGATCGACCGACGCCTTAATGGCAAGAACAAGAGCACGGTAAACCGCCAGCGTTTCCTGCGGCGTTACCGTGACCACATCAAAAAGGCCGTTGAAGAGGCCGTCAGCCGCCGCTCCATTACAGACATGGAGCATGGCGAACAAATCAGCATTCCCGGACGCGACATCGACGAACCGGTGCTGCACCACGGCCGGGGCGGCAAGCAGACCGTCGTACACCCCGGCAATAAAGAGTTCACCACCGGCGAGCATATCCAGCGCCCGCAGGGCGGTGGCGGTGGCAAAGGCCCGGGCAAGGCCGGTAACTCCGGCGAAGGCATGGACGAGTTCGTGTTCCAGATCACCCAGGAAGAATTCCTCGAGTTCATGTTCGAAGACCTGGAACTGCCCAACCTGGTGAAGCGTAACCTGACCGGCACCGATACCTTCAAGACCGTACGCGCCGGGATCAGCAACGAAGGCAACCCCTCTCGAATCAACATCATCCGCACGCTGCGCTCGGCCCATGCACGGCGTATCGCCCTGTCGGGCAGCAGCCGCGCCAAATTGAGGACGGCAAAGGAAGAGTTGGCGCGTTTAAAGCGCGAAGAGCCAGACAACTTCGGCGATATCCAGGAAATCGAGGCGGAAATAGAGAAACTCAGCGCGCGTATCCACCGCGTGCCGTTCCTCGATACCTTTGACCTCAAGTACAACCTGCTGGTCAAGCAGCCCAACCCCAGCTCAAAAGCCGTGATGTTCTGCCTGATGGACGTGTCAGGCTCAATGACCCAGGCGACCAAGGACATCGCCAAGCGTTTCTTTATCCTGCTGTACCTGTTCCTGAAGCGGAACTACGACAAGATCGACGTGGTGTTCATCCGCCATCACACCAGCGCACGGGAAGTGGATGAGGAGGAGTTCTTCTACTCGAGGGAAACCGGCGGCACCATCGTGTCCAGCGCCTTGAAGCTGATGCAGGAGATCATGGCCGAGCGCTACCCGGCCAACGAGTGGAATATCTACGCGGCCCAGGCCTCCGACGGCGACAACTGGAACGACGATT
Organism: Pseudomonas sp. JV449; assembly: GCF_032424295.1. Taxonomy (NCBI): domain Bacteria; kingdom Pseudomonadati; phylum Pseudomonadota; class Gammaproteobacteria; order Pseudomonadales; family Pseudomonadaceae; genus Pseudomonas; species Pseudomonas sp. JV449. The sequence goes on from NZ_VYKD01000034.1 coordinate 41,710, forward strand.
CGCCGATCTGTCGCGACATCCTGATCAACCACATCATGCCGTTTGTGCAGTACTACACTTACGTCGAAATCACCCCCCGTGAGCACCAGGCCCTGTGGTTTGAATACGAGCGCATCGGCGAAGCCTTTGCCGACACGTTCGCCCAGCAGCAACTGGTCTCGGCCGGCGATATCTATCCGGTCTTCCGTGAACTCTTCCAGCGCAGGTTAGTGACATGACCGCCAAAAAAGAGACTAAGCGCCAACCCATTTCCACCGGCTCCGAGTGGACCTTTGAACTGATCCAGGCCTATGACCGGGAAATCAGCCGCATCGCGGCGGGTTATGCCCTGGACACCTACCCCAACCAGATCGAAGTGATCACGGCCGAACAGATGATGGATGCCTATGCTTCCGTCGGCATGCCCCTGGGTTACCACCACTGGTCGTACGGCAAACACTTCCTCAGTACCGAAAAGTCGTACACCCGGGGGCAGATGGGGCTGGCCTACGAGATCGTGATCAACTCCGACCCGTGCATCGCCTACCTGATGGAAGAAAACACCATCTGCATGCAGGCGCTGGTGGTGGCCCATGCCTGCTATGGGCACAACAGCTTCTTCAAGGGCAACTACCTGTTCCGCACCTGGACCGACGCCAGCTCGATCATCGATTACCTGGTGTTTGCCAAGCAGTACATCATGCAGTGCGAGGAGCGCCACGGTATCGACGCCGTGGAGGACTTGCTCGACTCCTGCCATGCCCTGATGAACTATGGCGTCGACCGCTACAAGCGCCCGTACCCTATTTCTGCCGAGGAAGAGCGCCTGCGCCAGAAGGAGCGCGAAGAGCACCTGCAGAAGCAGATCAACGACCTGTGGCGCACCATTCCCAAACGCGCCGGCAAGAACAGCGACAAGGACAACGCGCGATTCCCCTCCGAACCACAGGAAAACATCCTGTACTTCCTGGAAAAGCACGCACCGCTGCTGGAGCCGTGGCAACGGGAAATCGTGCGTATCGTACGCAAGATCGCCCAGTACTTTTACCCACAGCGCCAGACCCAGGTGATGAACGAAGGTTGGGCGACGTTCTGGCACTACACGCTGATGAACGACCTGTACGACGAAGGCCTGGTCACCGACGGCTTCATGATGGAGTTCCTGACGTCCCACACCAGCGTGGTGTTCCAACCCGGCTTCGACAGCCCGTATTACAGCGGGATCAACCCTTACGCGCTGGGTTTTGCCATGTACCGCGATATTCGGCGCATGTGCGAACACCCCACCGATGAGGACCGCCGCTGGTTCCCGGAAATCGCCGGCAGTGACTGGCTGTCGACGATCAAGTTCGCCATGAGCAGCTTCAAGGATGAGAGCTTTATCCTGCAGTACCTCTCACCCCAGGTGATCCGCGACCTCAAACTGTTCAGCATCCTGGATGATGACCTCAAGGATGACCTGGTGGTGCCGGCCATCCACGATGAACCCGGCTACCGCACCATCCGTGAAACCCTGGCGGCGCAATACAACCTGGGCAACCGTGAGCCCAACGTGCAGATCTACAGCATCGATGTGCGCGGCGACCGCTCGCTGACCCTGCGCCACCAGCAGCACGACCGCAAACCCCTGGGCGAATCCACCGAAGAAGTGCTCAAGCACCTGCATCGGCTCTGGGGCTTCGACATCCACCTGGAAACCCTGCAGGGCGACCAAGTGATGAAGACCCACCATGTACCACCGCGCAACGATCACAACGACAACGACTACGGCCGCCTGGACCTGGCCGTCGTTCATCTCTGAAACAGCAAAGCCTCCATTGGCCAGGCACAGGCGGTATCCTGTGCCGCTAATGGAGGCTTTTTCATGAAAATCTACAAAGTCGGCGGCGCCGTGCGTGACCGCCTGCTGGGCATCAAGGTCACCGATGTCGACCGCGTGGTCGTCGGCGCGAGCACCGAAGAGATGCTCGCCAAGGGCTTCAAGCCAGTGGGTTCGGACTTCCCGGTGTTCCTGGACCCGAAAAACGGCGATGAGTACGCCCTGGCCCGCACCGAGCGCAAGAGTGGTCGGGGTTACGGTGGTTTTGTGTTTCACGCCAGCCCCGAGGTGACGCTGGAAGAAGACCTGATCCGTCGCGACCTGACCATCAACGCCATGGCCGAAGACGACGACGGTAACTTGACTGATCCGTATCACGGCCAGCGCGACCTTGAGTCCCGCATACTTCGTCACGTTTCCCCCGCATTCGCCGAAGATCCACTCAGAGTTCTGCGTGTCGCCCGTTTTGCCGCGCGCTACGCACACCTGGGTTTTACGGTAGCACCGGAGACACTGGAGCTGATGCGTCAACTCAGCGAGTCCGGTGAATTGGAAGCCCTGACCCCGGAGCGCAGCTGGAAAGAAATCTCCAGGGCGTTGATGGAAGATCAGCCCCAGGTGTTTATCCAGGTACTTCGGGACTGTAATGCGCTGAAGATCTTGATGCCGGAAGTGGACGCACTCTTTGGCGTGCCACAACCCGAGGCCCATCACCCCGAGATCGACACGGGTGTGCACACCTTGAGCGTGCTGGAACAAGCTGCCGAGCACAAACAGCCCCTGACCGTACGCTGGGCCTGCCTGCTGCATGACCTGGGCAAGGGCCTGACGCCTGTGGATAAGTTACCGCAGCACATCGCTCATGAGCATCGAGGCTTGAAGCTGATCAAGGCCGCCAATGAGCGCTTCAAAGTGCCAAGGGATTGCCAGGAATTGGCGCTGTTGGTGGGCCAGTATCACACCCACGGTCATCGCGCGCTGGAGCTGAAAGCCTCGACGTTGCTGGAGTTGCTGCAAAGTTTTGACGTATACCGCAGGCCACAGCGCTTTGAGGAGTTTGTGGTCGCCTGCGAAATGGATGCCCGGGGCCGCAAGGGGCTGGAGCGAAGAAGTTATCCACAGGCGGATTACTTACGCGGCGCGGCGAAAGCAGCGCGCGAGGTTGCAGTTGCGCCACTGCTTGAGCGGGGATTCAAGGGGCCGGAGTTGGGCGAGGCGCTCAAGCGTGAACGACTCAGGGCACTCAAAGCCTACAAGGAACTACACAAACCCTTGTAGGAGCGAGTCCGGGGTGAGTTGCTGGCCCTGCCATTCAAACCCGACAGGCGCCAGCACCTGATCAATCTGAGCATCACGCCACAACGCAGCCATCGTCTTGCCCGCTTCAGGGTGCACCCGGTCCGGCGCCATCATCGACAGCGGCCACAGCACAAAGGCATTTTTCAGGATCTCCGCCCGCGGCAGGATCAAACCATCGAAGTCACCCACCAACTCGCCGTACAGCAGCACGTCGATATCCAGCGGCAGGCCTTTGCGATCCGGCGCATAGCGGCCATTGTCAGCCTCGATGGATTTCAACCGACGATCCAACTCCATCAATGACAGGTCGGTATAGGCCGACACCACCAGATTGAAGAATGGCCCGCTTTTGATGCCCACCGGCTGGCTCTCGAACACCGCCGAGCAGCACATATCCGTAAGGAAACTCGCCAACGCGTCGAGACCGGCGCGCAGGTGGGGCTCGCGCTCGATATTACTACCGAGGCCAAGGTAAACCTGAGTCAGCGACATCCGCGCTCAATCTCCACGCCTACACCCTTGGCAGCCGGCACTGCGCCGGGCTTGGTCAGCTTGAGGTGCAGCCAGGGAATCTGGAACTCGCTCATCAGCACTTCGGCCAGGCGTTCGGCAAAGGTCTCGACCAGCTGGTACTGGGACTGCTCGGCAAAGGCCTGGATCCGCGCGGACACACTGGCGTAATCCAGTGCCAGGGCCAGGTCGTCGCCAGCCGCAGCCGGGCGGTTATCCCAAGCGAAGCTCAGGTCCAGGCGCAGGCATTGGCGGATCCCGCGCTCCCAGTCGTAGGCCCCGATCACGGTGTCGACTTCCAGGCCTTCGATAAACACTCTGTCCAAGCTCTTCTCCGCAGCACGACAAGGGCGCGATGCCCCGTTAGAATCAGGGCATCCTCGCCCGGAATAGTTAGCATGTTTTGGTCACTGGCGATTCTCGCCTACCTGCTCGGCTCGCTGTCCTTCGCCATTTTGCTCAGCCGCCTGACGGGAAATCCCGACCCGCGAATGAGTGGTTCAGGCAATGCCGGCGCCACCAATATGTTGCGCCTGGCCGGCAAGAAGCTCGCCGTACTGACGCTGCTGGGCGACGTATGCAAGGGCCTGTTGCCCGTACTGATCGCCAGCCTCGCCGGCCTGACCCTGCAGCAGCAGGCCTGGGTGGGCGTGTGCGCCGTCCTCGGCCATCTGTTTCCCCTGTACTTCCGTTTTCGCGGTGGTAAAGGTGTCGCCACGGCAGCCGGCATGCTGCTGGGGATCTACCCGCCGGCGGCGTTGCTGGCCGTGCTCGCCTGGCTGCTGACGTTCTACCTGACCCGCACCAGCTCGCTGGCAGCTCTGATCGCCACACCGCTCACCCTGCCGTTGCTGGCCTGGCAGGAACCGGCGGCGCTGCTGCCGATGAGCGTGCTGACACTGCTGATCGTCTGGCGACACCGGGGCAATCTACGCGACCTGTTTGCCGGGCGCGAACGGCATTTTTAAATACCGCCAATGAGCCCGACTCACGTTGCACTCTTACAAGGGCGGCAGCTGCTCCATCGGCCAGCGCGCCTGCACGCTGATCGCCAGGCTTTCGTGCTGCCCCGCCTGCAGGCGCTGACAACCGGCATAGGCGATCATCGCGCCGTTGTCGGTGCAGAACTCAGGGCGGGCGTAGAACACATCACCCTTCATATCACCAAGCATCTTTTCCAATGAACTGCGCAACGCCTTGTTGGCGCTGACGCCACCGGCGATCACCAGGCGCTTCATGCCGGCCTGTTTCAGGGCACGCTTGCACTTGATGGTCAAAGTCTCCACCACGGCCTGCTGGAACGCCAGCGCGATGTCGCAACGGGCTTGCTCACTGTCGTCCCCGGCGCTGACACTGTGCTGCCAGGTATTCAACGCGGAGGTTTTCAAGCCGCTGAAGCTGAACATCAGACCAGGGCGATCGCACATCGGGCGCGGGAAGGTGTAGCGACCGACAACGCCTTTTTCGGCCAGGCGGGCGATTTCCGGCCCACCCGGGTAATTGAGGCCCATCATCTTCGCGGTCTTGTCGAAAGCTTCGCCGGCGGCGTCGTCCAAGGACTCGCCCAACAGCGTGTATTGACCGATTCCGTCGACCTGGACCAGCTGCGTATGCCCGCCCGAAACCAACAAAGCGACGAACGGGAACTGCGGCGGGTTTTCTTCCAGCATCGGCGCCAGTAAATGGCCTTCCATATGGTGCACGCCGAGGGCCGGAATGCCCCATGCAAAAGCCAGCGCCTGGGCACAAGAGGCGCCAACCAGAAGGGCTCCGACCAATCCAGGGCCCGCCGTATAGGCAATCGCATCGATCTCGGTCGGCACGCAACCGGCCTCGTCCAACACCTGGCGAATCAACGGCAGCATACGTTTGACGTGATCACGACTGGCCAGCTCCGGCACAACGCCGCCATAGGCCCGATGCAAGTCGATCTGACTGAACAGTGCATCGGCCAAGAGCCCGCGTTCACTGTCGTAAAGTGCGACACCGGTTTCGTCGCAGGAGGTTTCAAGTCCCAGTACTAGCATGGGTTTGCGCCTTGTAGAGGCTGAATTCGAAGGCGCGCATAATAGTCGCCACTCCCCCTCCCGACTAGCGGTTTTCGATCAGAGGCTTTGCATTCCTGCCAATGAGGGGTTAACATCCGCAACCCTTAAAAACCGACGACCTCAGCCGCGAATTTTTTGCGACGAGAACGTTGATTCCCGGTAATGAAAGAAGGTAGCTCTGGATGCCAGCCGTCAAAGTAAAAGAGAACGAACCCTTCGACGTAGCTCTGCGTCGTTTCAAGCGCTCCTGCGAAAAAGCCGGTGTTCTGGCTGAAGTTCGTAGCCGCGAATTTTATGAGAAGCCAACTTCTGAGCGTAAGCGTAAAGCAGCAGCCGCTGTTAAGCGTCACGCCAAGAAAGTTCAGCGCGAACAGCGCCGCGCCGTTCGTCTGTACTAATACACAGACGTTCGTAGCAAGCTTCTGCCAAGCCCGGCCCTCAGCCGGGCTGTTGGCATTTGCGGATATCGCTTGATGCTTCATCGTTGACGCCGCACACGCGACTGATACACCTGCTTCAAACGTCAGGACTGGCTCTTTTGCCAGCGGTGCACGTCTCTTCTGACGAGCCTAACAAGGCTATTGACGAGCACACTCATTTTATAAGCAGGCGATCAACTGTATCGGCTGTGCCCAGCGACGAGCATCCGAGGCCACGATTGGCCGGCGCCGGACTCGAGGGCAACATTTCCAGGCCGACACACTGATTGAAACTAACGTCAGTGAATGTTCGGCAGATACACTTCCTGACAGCCCAAGCAGACGATTGATGGTCAAGCCATTCGATACGTGCGCTTGAGCACTTCACGGGCACTCATTTACACGCAGTGATGACGAGAACGCCATGGCCGGGCTGATTCCCCAGAGCTTTATTGACGACCTTCTGAACCGCACCGACATTGTCGATGTTGTCAGCTCGCGCCTGCAATTGAAGAAGGCCGGCAAAAACTACACGGCCTGCTGCCCGTTCCACAAGGAAAAAACCCCGTCATTCAGCGTCAGCCCCGACAAGCAGTTCTACTACTGCTTCGGCTGCGGCGCAGGCGGCAACGCCCTCGGCTTTCTGATGGACCACGACAACCTGGACTTCCCCCAGGCGATCGAGGACCTGGCGAAAGCCGCCGGCATGGAAGTCCCCCGCGAAGAAAGTGGCCGCCCGCATAAACCACGGCAACCCACCGACTCGCCGCTGTACCCGCTGCTGACTGCCGCTGCCGACTTCTACCGTCAGGCCCTTAAAAGCCATCCACAGCGCAAGGCCGCCGTCGACTACCTGAAGGGACGCGGCCTGACCGGCGAAATCGCCCGCGACTTCGGCCTCGGCTTTGCTCCACCGGGCTGGGACAACCTGTACAAACACCTGAGCAGCGATACCCTGCAGCAAAAAGCCATGATCGACGCCGGCCTCCTGGTTGAGAACGCCGAGACCGGCAAGCGCTACGACCGCTTCCGCGACCGCGTAATGTTCCCGATCCGCGACAGCCGTGGCCGCATCATCGCCTTCGGCGGCCGAGTGCTGGGGGATGACAAGCCCAAGTACCTGAACTCCCCGGAAACCCCGGTATTCCACAAGGGCCAGGAACTCTACGGCCTGTTCGAAGCGCGCAAGAACAATCGAAACCTCGATGAAATCATCGTGGTCGAAGGCTATATGGACGTGATCGCCCTGGCCCAGCAAGGTTTGCGCAACGCCGTGGCCACCCTCGGCACCGCCACCAGCGAAGAACACTTGAAGCGCCTGTTTCGCGTCGTGCCAAGCGTGCTGTTCTGCTTCGACGGCGACCAGGCCGGCCGCAACGCCGCCTGGCGCGCGCTCGAAGCCACCCTGTCGAGCCTGCAGGATGGGCGCCGCGCGCGCTTCCTGTTCCTGCCCGAAGGGGAAGACCCGGATACCCTGGTGCGCTCCGAAGGCACCGACGCATTCCGCGCCCGCATCAATCAACATGCGCAGCCGTTGGCGGATTATTTCTTCCAGCAACTGACCGAAGAAGCCGACCCACGCTCCCTCGAAGGCAAGGCCCATATGGCCACCCTCGCGGCACCCTTGATCGACAAGGTTCCAGGGGCGAACCTGCGCACCCTGATGCGCCAACGCCTGCTGGAAATTACAGGACTGAGTGGCGAGGCCGTCAGCCAGCTGGTGCACAGCGCGCCGCAGGACGCGCCGCCTGCCTACGACCCAGGCATGGATTATGACGCCATGCCGGACTATGCCGACTTCCATCAACCCCAGGAGGCGTATGCCCCCCAGCAGGAATGGACGCCGAAGAAGCCCGGTGCCGGCGGCAAGAAATGGGACAAGAAACCCTGGAGCAAAAACGGCAAGCGCGGTGATCGCGATGAAGCCTACGCACCTCGCACGCCGGTCGCCGTAGAAGCGCCCACATTGATTGCCCTGCGCACGCTTATCCACCACCCGCAATTAGCGAGCAAGGTTGAAAGCGCCGACCATTTTGCCAACGCGAGCAATACCTACGCTCAGGTGCTGATCGCACTGATCGAGGCCGTGCAGAAAAATCCTAAGCTAAACTCCATTCAGCTGATGGCTCGCTGGCATGGCACGGAACAGGGTCGTTTGTTGAAGGCACTCGCGGAAAAGGAGTGGCTAATTGACGGCGATAACCTTGAACAACAGTTTTTAGACACCATTACTAGGTTATCCGCGGGCCAGCACACGCAGACCCTCGATGAACTGATCAAGAGAGCAAGACAGCCGGGATTATCGGCTGAAGAGCAAATTCAGATAGCAAAACAGATGCGCGACCTCTTAAAACAGAATGTTTCCGCATCAAACCCGACCTCAGCTGGCGTGTGAGGTCATAGCTCGGGTATAATCCTCGGCTTGTTTTTTGCCCGCCAAGACCTTCAGTGGATAGGGTGTTATGTCCGGAAAAGCGCAACAGCAGTCTCGTATCAAAGAGTTGATCACCCTTGGTCGTGAGCAGAAGTATCTGACTTACGCAGAGGTCAACGATCACCTGCCTGAGGATATTTCAGATCCAGAGCAGGTGGAAGACATCATCCGCATGATTAATGACATGGGGATCCCCGTACACGAGAGTGCTCCGGATGCGGACGCCCTTATGTTGGCCGACGCCGATACCGACGAGGCAGCCGCTGAAGAAGCCGCTGCCGCGTTGGCCGCGGTGGAGACCGACATCGGTCGCACGACTGACCCTGTGCGCATGTATATGCGTGAAATGGGTACCGTCGAGTTGCTGACGCGCGAAGGCGAGATCGAAATCGCCAAGCGTATCGAAGAGGGTATCCGTGAAGTGATGGGCGCAATCGCGCACTTCCCTGGCACGGTTGACCACATTCTCTCCGAGTACACTCGCGTCACCACCGAAGGTGGCCGCCTGTCCGACGTCCTGAGCGGTTATATCGACCCGGACGACGGCATCGCGCCGCCTGCTGCCGAAGTACCGCCGCCTGTCGATGCCAAAGCCGCGAAAGCGGACGATGACACCGAAGACGACGAGGCTGAAGCCAGCACCGACGACGAAGACGAAGTCGAAAGCGGCCCAGACCCGATCATTGCTGCCCAGCGTTTCGGCGCGGTTTCCGATCAAATGGAAATCACCCGCAAGGCCCTGAAAAAGCACGGTCGCTCCAACAAGCTGGCAATTGCCGAGCTGCTGGCGCTGGCTGAGCTGTTCATGCCGATCAAGCTGGTCCCGAAGCAATTCGAAGGCCTGGTTGAACGCGTTCGTAGCGCCCTTGAGCGTCTGCGTGCACAAGAGCGCGCGATCATGCAGCTCTGTGTCCGTGATGCGCGCATGCCGCGTACCGACTTCCTGCGCCAGTTCCCGGGCCACGAAGTTGACGAAAGCTGGAGCGACGCCCTGGCCAAAGGTAAGGCGAAGTACGCTGAAGCCATTGGTCGCCTGCAGCCGGACATCATCCGTTGCCAGCAGAAGCTGACCGCGCTTGAGACCGAAACCGGTCTGACGATTGCCGAGATCAAGGACATCAACCGTCGCATGTCGATCGGTGAGGCCAAGGCCCGCCGCGCGAAGAAAGAGATGGTTGAAGCGAACTTGCGTCTGGTGATCTCCATCGCCAAGAAGTACACCAACCGTGGCCTGCAATTCCTCGATCTGATCCAGGAAGGCAACATCGGCTTGATGAAGGCTGTGGACAAGTTCGAATACCGTCGCGGCTACAAGTTCTCGACTTATGCCACCTGGTGGATCCGTCAGGCGATCACTCGCTCGATCGCCGACCAGGCCCGCACCATCCGTATTCCGGTGCACATGATCGAGACGATCAACAAGCTCAACCGTATTTCCCGGCAGATGTTGCAGGAAATGGGTCGCGAACCGACCCCGGAAGAGCTGGGCGAACGCATGGAAATGCCTGAGGATAAAATCCGCAAGGTATTGAAGATCGCTAAAGAGCCGATCTCCATGGAAACCCCGATCGGTGATGACGAAGACTCCCACCTGGGTGACTTCATCGAAGACTCGACCATGCAGTCGCCAATCGATGTCGCCACTGTTGAGAGCCTTAAAGAAGCGACCCGCGACGTACTGTCCGGCCTCACTGCCCGTGAAGCCAAGGTACTGCGCATGCGTTTCGGCATCGACATGAATACCGACCACACCCTTGAGGAAGTCGGTAAGCAGTTTGACGTGACCCGCGAGCGGATCCGCCAGATCGAAGCCAAGGCGTTGCGCAAGTTGCGCCACCCGACGCGGAGCGAGCATCTGCGCTCCTTCCTCGACGAGTGACACCAGAACCCCCGGCCCAGGCCGGGGGTTTTGCTTTGTACAGATAAAATCCCGCGCAAATCCCCTCCCCCGCAATGCCCGTCTACACTCGAAACATTCCCCGTGCCATAACGAGACCGTTATGCCCAGATTGCCGACTGTGTTACTGCTGTCGCTGCTGACCTGGACCGCAACGGCTGGCGCGTTGACTCTTAGCGATGATGAGCGTGGCTGGCTGGCGGACCATCAGGAGTTGCGCGTGGGGGTGGACGCCTCCTGGCCACCTTTCGAATACCGTGATGAAGAGGGCCGCTACCAAGGCCTGGCGGCGGACTACGTACGCCTGATCCAGGAACGCCTGGGGGTCAGGATCAAACTGATTGAGCCGGTCAATTGGAGTGCCTTGCTGGAGCGGGCACGCCACAACCAACTCGACCTGCTGCCGGGCATCATGTCTACCCCCGAGCGCCAGGACTTCATGGCATTCACACGCCCTTACCTGGACTTTCCCATTGTCATCCTTGCCCATGAAGGCGGCGCCCGACCACGCAACCTCAATGACCTTTATGGGCTGAAGATTGCCGTGGTGGAAAATTATGCCCCCCATGAACTGCTACGCACCCACCATCCAGACCTCAACCTGGTGGCCCTGCCCAATGTCAGTTCGACGCTGCAGGCGTTGGCCACCGACGAAGTCGACGCCGTGGTGGGCGACCTCGCGTCAAGCGTCTGGAGTCTGCGCCAGCTCAAGCTCGATGGCCTGTACGTAAGTGGTGAAACGCCGTACCGCTATCAATTGGCGATGGGTGTACCACGGGACAACAAAATACTGGTGGGTATCCTGGACAAGGTTCTCGCTGACCTCAGCCCGGCCGAAACCGAAGCCATCCAGCAACACTGGGTGGGCAGCCTCACCGACCACCGTACGTTCTGGACCGACCTGCTGATGTACGGCCTGCCCGCCGTGCTGTTGTTGAGCACCGTATTGGCTATCGTCATTCGGATCAATCGCCGGCTGAGTTCGGAAATTTCCCGCCGCGTCGCCCTCGAACAGGAACTGCGCAGCAGCGAATACCACTATCGCGGCCTGGTGGAGAGCCTGTCTGCCATCGCCTGGGAAGCCAGCGTTAGCGATTTCACCTACAGCTATGTGTCACCCCACGCCGAGGATCTGCTCGGTTACCCGCGCGCCCATTGGCTGATTCCGGGCTTCTGGCGCAATATCATTCACCCCGCCGACCTCATCCGCGCCGAAGCCTATTGCTACCGGGAAACCCGCGCCAACCGCGACCACAGCATCGACTATCGGGTGATCACGGCGGACGGCCGCTGCCTTTGGGTGCGTGACATTGTGAGCCTGATCGAACACGGCCATGAGCCAGTGTTGCGGGGCTTGATGATCGACATCAGCGAAGCCAAACGTACTGAAGAGGCGCTGCAGCTTTCCGAGCAAAAGTTTGCTTCCGTGTTTCAGCAATGCCCGGACATCCTGGTGATCGCGCGACTGTCCGATGGCTGCCTGCTTGAGGTCAACAAAGCATTTGAGGACCAAGTGGGCCTGAAAGCCGCGCAGGTGATCGGAAAAACCGCGACCGCCCTGAATATCTGGGGCATCCCCGGTATCGGCCCCGATCTGTTGAAACGCGTGCAAACCACCAGCATTCGCAACCTGGAAATGCCCTTTCTGCGCAGCAATGGCCAGGCCTTTATCGGGCTGATTTCCGCCGAGCCGTTTCAACTCGACACCACTGAAGCCATTGTGGTGGTGGTCCGCGACATCACCCAGCTCAAGGAAACCCAGCAACAACTGCAAATCTCCGAAGAGAAATTCGCCAAGGCCTTCCACGCCTCTCCCGATGGCTTGCTGCTGAGCCGCCAGCGGGATGGCCTGCTGATTGAAGTGAACGATGGTTTCAGTCGCATCACCGGCTTCAACAGCACGACATCCCTCGACCAATCGACCCTTGACCTGGGCATCTGGGTCGATCTTAACGAACGCAAGCACATGCTGGAGTTGATGCATCAAGATGGATACGTGCGTGACTTCATCTGCCATATACGCCGCAGCGACGGGCAGATCCGGCTGTGCGAAGTCTCCAGCCGACCACTGCCAATTGCCGGTGAAGACTGCATGCTCACCATCGCCCGGGACATCACCGAGCGCCAGCTGATGCAGGAAAAACTGCAACAGGCCGCCACGGTATTCGAGAGTACCGCCGAGGGCGTATTGATCACCGACACGCGCCAGAACATCAGCGCCGTCAACCGCGCCTTCAGCGAGATCACCGGCTACAGCGAAGCCGAAGCCCTTGGCCAGACACCGCGCCTGCTCGCCTCCGGCCTGCATGACAGCGCCTTCTACGCCGCCATGTGGCACCAGTTGACGGCCCAAGGTCATTGGCAGGGCGAAATCTCCAACCGCCGCAAGAACGGCGAGTTGTACCCCAGCTGGCTGACCATCAGCGCCGTGCGCAACCGCGACCAGTTGATCACGCATTTTGTAGCAGTGTTTGCCGACATCTCCAGCCTCAAGCTGGCCCAGGCGCGCCTCGACTATCAGGCGCACCACGACCCGCTGACCGGCCTGCCGAACCGCACACTGTTTGAAAGTCGGCTGCAGGCGGCCCTCAACGGCCATCAGGAAACCGGCAAACAAGGCGCGGTGCTGTTTCTCGACCTGGATCGTTTCAAACACATCAATGACAGCCTCGGCCACCCGATCGGCGACCTGCTGCTCAAAGACATCGCCGTACGCCTCAAGGAGCAACTGCGTGACATCGACACCGTCGCGCGCCTGGGCGGCGATGAATTCATCATCCTGCTGCCCGGCCTGCAACACGCCAGCGACGCCGAGCAACTGGCCAATAAGCTGCTGGCCTGCTTCACCCCACCGTTCCAGGCCGGCGAACACGAGTTCTTCATCAGCGCCAGCATCGGCACCAGCCTGTACCCCCAGGACGGCACCGACGTGGCCACCCTGGTCAAGAACGCCGACGCCGCGATGTACCGCTCCAAGGCCAAGGGGCGTAACCGGGTCGAAAGTTACACCCGCGACCTGACAGCCCAGGCCAACGAGCGCGTGGCACTGGAGCACGAACTGCGGCGAGCCATCGAACGTGATGAGTTGGTCCTGTATTACCAGCCAAAACTGAGCCTGCTGACACAAGAATTGATCGGCGCCGAAGCCTTGATCCGCTGGCACCACCCCACCTTTGGCGACGTCTCGCCCGAACACTTCATTGCCCTGGCCGAAGAGAACGGCATGATCCTGCAGATTGGCGACTGGGTGCTGGAGCACGCCTGCCTGCAAATGCACACCTGGCAAAGCACTTTCGATGGTTTTGGCCCGCTATCGGTCAACCTCGCCGGCGCGCAACTGCGCCACCCTGGTTTACTGGCTCGTATCGAACAGCTACTGCGCGACTACAGCCTCGAACCGGGCTGCCTGCAACTGGAGATCACTGAAAACTTCATCATGAGCCAGGCCGAAGAAGCGCTGGCAGTCCTGCACCAACTCAAGCGCCTGGGCGTACAGCTGGCGATCGACGATTTCGGCACCGGCTATTCGTCCCTCAGCTATCTCAAGCGCCTGCCCCTGGATTTCCTGAAGATCGACCAGTCCTTCGTCCGCGGCCTGCCTGACGACCCCCACGACGTCGCCATCGTGCGCGCCATCATCGCCCTGGGCCACAGCATGCAATTCACCATCATCGCAGAAGGCGTGGAGAACCCCGCGCAGCAAGCCTTCCTGGCCGCTGAAGGCTGCGAACAGATGCAGGGCTACATTGTCAGCCTGCCGCTACCGCCCGAGCTTTTTGCGGCTACCTTCCTTCGCAGGAGCATTGAGGATTTTTCGGATAGCACAGTGGAGAAACCATCGTTATAATCCGCGACCTACTGAGGGCCTATAGCTCAGTTGGTCAGAGCAGAGGACTCATAATCCTTTGGTCCACGGTTCAAGTCCGTGTGGGCCCACCAATTCGAAAGCCGCGCATTGCGCGGCTTTTGTGTGTCTGGCACAGACGTTTTGCGTGGGGGGCTGCGTACAACCTTACTTCGCAAACAACTGCCCAATATCCCTGAATGCCTTGAACTCCAACGCATTGCCGCACGGGTCAAACAGGAACAAGGTCGCCTGCTCACCCACCTGTCCCTTGAACCGAATATGCGGTTCCAACACAAACGTCGTCTGCCGCGCCTGTAAACGGTCTGCCAGGGCGTGCCAATCTTCCCAGCCCAGCACCACGCCAAAATGCGGCACGGGCACGCCGTGGCCGTCGACGGCGTTGGTGTGGGCGGCTTCCTGGGAGGCGGTTTTCGGGTGTTCGTGGATCACCAGTTGATGGCCGAAGAAGTTGAAGTCGACCCAGTGTTCGCTGGAGCGGCCCTCCTCCAACCCAAAGACGTCGCCGTAGAAGTGCCGTGCAGCGGCGAGATCGAATACCGGAATTGCCAGGTGAAAGGGCGCGAGTGTCATCAGTTCAAACCTCTATGAGCGTTAGTAACCCGAGTTTAGCCTTGCTCCCAACGATGAAAAGACGATAGTTTTTGCGTCGAGCTCAAAAATTTTTGATGAATCGAGACATCGATGCTGCGTGAATTGAAGACCTTTATTGCGGTAACGCGCCACGGGACGTTTGCGTCAGCGGGCATGCATATCGGGCTGACGCAGTCAGCGGTGAGTGCCCAGATTCGTCAGTTGGAGCAAGCGCTGGGCGTGCAGCTGTTCGACCGCACCGGCCGCCAGGCCACCCTGAATGCCGCCGGTTTGCGCGCATTACCCTTGGCCAAGGAGATTCTGGAAACCTTCAACCGCATGGCGGTGCCGGTGAATACCAATGAATACTGGGGTGAGTTGAAAGTCGGTGCTATCACTACGGCTCAAACCGGTTTGCTGCCCCAGGCGCTGGTGCGCTTGCGCCAGGCCGCGCCAACGGTTGAGTGCAAGTTGGTGCCTGGTGTCTCCCTGGAGCTGTTGAACCAGGTCGACGCTGGAGAGTTGGATTCGGCAATCATCATTCGACCGCCCTTCGACCTGCCCAAGGAGTTGTATGTGCAGGTGCTGCGCAAGGAGCCGTTCGTGTTGGTCGTGCCGAACACATTGGTGGGCGACGACCCTTTGCACCTACTCAACACCCAGCCCCATGTGCGCTATGACCGTGCTTCGTTTGGCGGCCGACTCGTCAGCCGGTTTCTGCGCGAGCAGAAGCTTGAGGTGCAAGTGGCGCTGGAGCTGGATGAACTCGAAGCCATCGTCAGGATGGTGGAGTGTGGCCTGGGCGTATCGTTGATTCCAAAGGCAGGCTTGTGGCTGGAGCGCTCGCCCCAAGTAAGAATAATCCCGCTGGGCAAGCTGACTTTTTTCCGCGAGATCATCCTGCTGGGCCGCTACAGCCAACGTCACCTGCCGGTACCACAACTGTTTGCCCGCTGCCTGCTGGCCGATCCAAGCCTGTAACATGCGTTCCCATTGCCGCCCGTCACGGAGCCCCACGTGCCTGTTCTAGATGAAATCGATCGCCAGTTGATCGCCGCCTTGCAGATCAACGCCCGCGAAAGCGTGGCCATGCTTGCCCGGCAGTTGGGCATTGCGCGCACCACGGTGACGTCGCGCCTTGCGCGCCTGGAGAAAACCCAGGTGATCACCGGTTATGGTGTGCGCCTGGGTCAACGCGTGGCAGATGGCGGCTTGCAGGCCTATGTGGGGATCACCGTGCAACCGCGCTCGGGCAAAGAAGTGCTGCGCAGGCTGAGCGCCATGGCCCAGGTTCAACAATTGTGCGCGGTCAGCGGCGAGTTCGATTACGTGGCCTGGTTGCGCACCGATTCGCCGGAACAGCTCGATCAATTACTGGACCAGATCGGCAGTGTCGATGGCGTGGAGAAAACCACCACATCGATCATCCTCAGTAACAAATTGGATCGCGGCCAACCAATCTGACCACCTAATTCGTCACTATGACTAAAAACAATTCATTCCGACGACACTTTGCGTCTTATTAACGAACGCAACGCTCCCTAAACTGGCTGCCATCTTTTCCTATACTCAGCGGGTCACTTCCCGCCGAGTCGTCAGCAAGGGCCCGCCATGAGCATTCCGTCCAGCACTATCAGCAAGACCCATCGCCACCCTGCCGACGGTAAAAAACCCATCACCATCTTTGGCCCGGATTTCCCGTTCGCCTTCGATGACTGGATCGAACACCCCGCCGGACTCGGCAGTATCCCCGCCGCCAATCATGGCGCCGAAGTGGCCATCGTCGGCGCCGGTATCGCCGGGCTGGTCGCCGCCTACGAGCTGATGAAGCTGGGCCTCAAGCCCGTGGTGTATGAGGCCTCGAAGATGGGCGGCCGTTTGCGTTCCCAGGCCTTCGAAGGCGCCGAAGGCATCATCGCCGAGTTGGGCGGCATGCGTTTTCCGGTGTCCTCTACCGCGTTCTATCACTACGTCGACAAGCTGGGTCTGGAAACCAAACCCTTCCCCAACCCGCTGACGCCGGCTTCCGGCAGTACGGTGATCGATCTCGAAGGCCAGACCCACTACGCACAAAAGCTGTCCGATCTGCCTGCGCTGTTCCAGGAAGTGGCTGACGCCTGGGCCGACGCCCTGGAAGCCGGCTCGCAGTTCGGCGATATCCAGCAAGCCATCCGCGACCGTGATGTGCCGCGCCTCAAAGCGCTGTGGAACAAGTTGGTGCCCTTGTGGGACGACCGCACCTTCTACGACTTCGTAGCCACCTCCAAGGCCTTCGCCAAGTTGTCGTTCCACCACCGCGAGGTGTTTGGCCAGGTAGGTTTCGGCACCGGTGGCTGGGACTCGGATTTCCCCAACTCCATGCTGGAAATATTCCGCGTGGTCATGACCAACTGTGACGATCACCAGCACCTGGTGGTCGGCGGCGTAGCCCAGGTGCCGATGGGCATCTGGCGCCATGTGCCGGAGCGTTGCGCCCATTGGCCCGCCGGTACCAGCCTGAGCTCGCTGCACCGCGGTGCACCACGGGCCGGGGTAAAACGCATCGCCCATGCTGCCGATGGCCGTTTCGCGGTGACCGACAACTACGGCGATACCCGCGAATACGCGGCCGTGCTCACCACCTGCCAAAGCTGGCTGCTGACCACCCAGATCGAGTGCGATGAAACACTGTTCTCGCAAAAGATGTGGATGGCCCTCGACCGCACGCGCTACATGCAATCGTCAAAGACCTTCGTGATGGTCGACCGCCCGTTCTGGAAAGACAAAGACCCGGAGACCGGCCGCGACCTGATGAGCATGACCCTCACCGATCGCCTCACGCGCGGCACTTACCTTTTCGACAACGGCGACGACAAGCCAGGGGTGATCTGCCTGTCGTACTCGTGGATGAGCGACGCGCTGAAAATGCTCCCGCAGCCCATCGACAAACGGGTGAAACTGGCGCTGGACGCCTTGAACAAGATCTACCCGAAAGTCGACATCAAGGCGCGCATCATCGGCGACCCGATCACCGTGTCCTGGGAAGCCGACCCGCATTTCCTCGGGGCCTTCAAAGGCGCGCTGCCGGGTCACTACCGCTACAACCAACGTATGTATGCGCACTTCATGCAGAAGGACATGCCCGCTGAACAGCGTGGGATTTTTATCGCCGGTGACGACGTGTCCTGGACTCCAGCATGGGTGGAGGGCGCGGTACAAACCTCATTGAACGCGGTGTGGGGCATCATGACCCACTTTGGTGGCAGCACTCACCCCGAGAACCCGGGGCCGGGTGATGTGTTCGATGAGATCGGGCCGATTGCCCTGGCTGACTAAGGAGTTGAACATGCGCGTCGCCCTGTACCAATGCCCACCGCTGCCGCTGGATGTCGCAGGCAACCTCAAGCGTCTGCACCAACTGGCGCATGAAGCGTCCGGTGCCGATGTGCTGGTGCTGCCGGAGATGTTCCTCACCGGTTACAACATCGGTGCCGAAGCCGTGGGTGCCTTGGCCGAAGCCCAGGACGGGGAGTCTGCCCAAGCCGTTGCCGAAATCGCGCAGAGCGCCGGGCTGGCGATTCTGTACGGCTATCCGGAGCGGGCCGAAGACGGGCAGATCTACAACGCCGTGCAGTTGATCGACGCCCACGGCCAGCGCCTGTGCAACTACCGCAAGACCCATCTGTTCGGCGATCTGGATCACTCGATGTTCAGTGCCGGCGACGATGATTTCCCGCTGGTGGAACTCAACGGATGGAAGTTGGGGTTCCTGATCTGCTATGACCTGGAGTTCCCGGAAAACACCCGACGCCTGGCCCTGGCCGGTGCCGAGCTGATCCTGGTGCCCACCGCCAATATGGTGCCGTTCGACTTCGTCGCCGATGTCACCGTGCGGGCGCGGGCCTTCGAGAACCAGTGCTACGTGGCCTACGCCAATTACTGCGGGCACGAAGGCGATATCCAGTACTGCGGGCAAAGCAGCATTGCCGCACCAGATGGCCAGCGAATCGCCCAGGCCGGCCTGGATGAAGCCTTGATTGTCGGGACAGTGGACCGGCAATCGATCCTCGACGCCCGCGCCGCCAACCATTACCTGCAAGACCGGCGTCCCGAGCTTTACGGCCCGCTGTACAAGCCCTGACTGAATGGGTTTGTTAGCATAGGCACTTGCCCGTTCTGGAAGTGCCCATGCCCGCCCCGGCCCACCTTTATCCCGTTCACCTGACCCTGGCCAATGGCCTGCGGGTTTCCCTGCGCCATGCACCGCGCTTAAAACGTTGCGCGGCGGCGCTGCGGGTGGCTGCCGGTAGCCACGACGTGCCGTTGGCCTGGCCGGGGCTGGCGCATTTTCTTGAGCATTTGTTGTTTCTGGGAACCGAGCGATTTCCTGCAGGCGAAGGGCTGATGGCCTACGTACAGCGCCACGGCGGCCAAGTGAATGCAAGCACCCGCGAACGCACCACGGACTTCTTCTTTGAACTACCGGTTTCAGTCTATGCGCACGGGCTGGAGCGACTGGCGGACATGCTGACCCATCCGCGCCTGAC
The DNA here is from genome assembly GCF_032424295.1 of Pseudomonas sp. JV449. NCBI lineage: Bacteria > Pseudomonadati > Pseudomonadota > Gammaproteobacteria > Pseudomonadales > Pseudomonadaceae > Pseudomonas > Pseudomonas sp. JV449. The sequence goes on from NZ_VYKD01000034.1 coordinate 61,079, forward strand.
CCTGGAAGATCAACGGCGCGAGCGCGAAGTGCTGCACGCCGAGTACGTCGCCTGGTCCCAGGATGCCAAGGCACAGCAGCAGGTGGCGCTGCTAGAAGGCTTGGCAGCGGATCATCCACTGCGCGGCTTTCACGCGGGCAACCGCGACAGCCTGCCGGTGGAGCGCGAGGCGTTTCAGCAAGCACTGCGGGAATTCCACACGCATTTCTATCAAAGCGGACAGATGACGCTGAGCCTCGCCGGCCCGGAGCCGCTGCAAGAACTGGAAGCCCTGGCGCAGCGTTTCAGCGCGCAACTGATCGCTGGCCCCTTGCATCCGCAGGCCTCACCACCGGCCTTGATGCAAGGCCAGGCTCGGCGCTATCAACACATCGACAACAACCACTTGCACCACGTCATCACCTGTGACGCGCCCCGTGAAGCCCTGGATTTCCTCTGCACCTGGCTCAATGCCTCTGCGCCGGGCGGGCTGCTCGCCGAGTTGAAAACCCGACACTTGGCCAGCGTCCTGCAGGCATCGGTGCTGTACCACTTCGCCGGTCAAGCCGTGCTGGACATCGACTTTACACTCGACAGCAAGGACGAACCGCCCACACACATTGAGACGCTGCTGCACGACTGGCTGAGCTTTTTCGCCCACAGCGATTGGACGCCACTGCGCGAAGAGTTCGCCCTGCTGAACGCTCGCCAACAACAGGTCCAGGGCGCCCTGGCATTGGCTCGAAACGACAGCGAAGACCTCAGTGAACAGGGCGTCGCCGCGCTCAAGGCCCTGCTTGATTCACTGCACTTGCCGCCCGCCGAACACCGTTGGCAACTGCCGCCGAACAACCCGTTCCTGCGCCCACCGGCCAAAGAAGAACGCGCCGGCCTGATCCGTGGCCAAACCAGCGCTCACCGAGGCTTGCGCACGTTTGCCCAGGATCGTTCACGGGGGCGAAGGGACGTATCGCCGCTGACCTTCAGCCAGGCCTTGGCGGATGACGGCGATGAAGGCGCGCTGTACGTGCAGTGGCGCTTCGACGCGCCAGCGCCTGCCGGGCTGGAAAACACCTTGCAGCCGTTGCGTGAACATGCGCGCCAGGCGGGCGTCGAATTATCTCTCGAAGCCACCGGCCATGATTGGCTGGTGAAGATGACCGGGCTGCACGAGCCGATGCCGGCCGTGCTGGAGGCGTTGGCGCAACACCTCAACCTGCCGCAGGAAACTGCCCCGGCACCTGCGCCCATGATCGCTATCCGGGAACTGCTCCAGGCCCTGCCCACGTGCTGCGCCACCGGCCATGCCGACGCCAGCGAACAGCCTGGATCCTGGGCCACTGCCCGCTGGCACGGCCTGGGGCTGAGTCTGCCCGCCGCATGTGAAACGTTGATAAAGGCCGCCGCCGCCCGTCTGCCTGGGCAACCTGCACACTTCGAACCGTCTCTTCAACACCTCGGTGGTCAACGTGTGTGGCATACGGTTAAAACCCACTCAACCGAAGCCGCCGTGCTGCTGTTTTGCCCGGCACCCAGCCAATCCCTGGCCGATGAAGCCTCATGGCGGCTGCTTGGGCACCTGCTCCAAGGGCCGTTCTACCAACGCCTGAGGGTCGAGTTGCAATTGGGCTACGCCGTATTCAGCGGTGTCCGACAGATCAACGGGCAAACCGGCCTGCTGTTAGGTGTGCAATCACCCAGCGTTTCACTGGCAGGTATCGTCGATCACCTGAAAGCCTTCCTGAAACACCTACCGGTGTTGATCGACGGCACCAGTGACGTGGGCAATCACGCCTTGGCACAGCAGTTCTGCGCCGCGACGTTACCGATCACCCAAAGCGCCGAACTGCTTTGGCACGCGCGCCTGGCGGGCCATCCGTCGGATTATCTGTACCGGCTTCAACAGCTGATCCAGGCCCGCACACGGGAGGACCTGCAACACGCGGCCCAACAGCTGCACGACGCGACCGGCGGCTGGCGCTGCATCGCCAACGGCCCACCTGTCGACGAGAGCTGGCAACCGGCGAGCTGATCATTGCCAACCCTGCAACAGGCTTTTTCCACCAAGACAGCGCTAACTTGAGAAGAATTGCGTAACATTCCCACGCACACATCTGAACATCTCCGACTGGAGGTGGACTATATGTATTACTTGGTAGTAAACGTCCCATCCCTTCGTAGGAGTAAGAATATGACCTGGTCCAAACCTGCTTACACTGATCTGCGTATCGGCTTCGAAGTCACCATGTACTTCGCCAGCCGCTAAGCCGCTGGGTAATACAACGCCTCGGTTCGCCCGGGGCGTTTTTGTTTTGAGCTTTGCTTGATGGAGCGGCCATGTTTGTCCAGATTCTAGGTTCCGCCGCTGGCGGCGGCTTCCCGCAGTGGAACTGCAACTGCGTGAACTGCGCAGGTTTTCGTGACGGCAGCCTGCGGGCGCAGGCGCGGACCCAGTCGTCCATCGCCATTTCCGACGATGGCGTGAACTGGGTACTGTGCAATGCCTCACCGGATATCCGCGCGCAACTCCAGGGTTTTGCGCCGATGCAGCCCGGCCGCGCACTGCGCGACACCGGCATCAGTGCCATCATCCTGATGGACAGCCAGATCGACCACACCACCGGCCTGTTGAGCCTGCGCGAAGGTTGCCCGCACCAGGTGTGGTGCACCGACATGGTCCATGAAGACCTGAGCACCGGCTTCCCGCTGTTCACCATGCTCACCCACTGGAACGGCGGCCTGGCCTGGAACCGCATCGAGCTGGATGCCAGCTTCACCATCCCGGCCTGCCCCAACCTGCGCTTCACCCCGTTGCCCCTGCGTAGCGCCGCCCCACCGTACTCGCCGCACCGCTTCGACCCGCACCCAGGCGATAACATCGGCCTGATCGTCGAAGACCTGCGCACCGGCGGCAAACTGTTCTACGCCCCGGGCCTGGGCAAGGTCGACGCGCCGTTGCTGGAGATCATGGCCGGCAGCGATTGCCTGCTGGTGGACGGTACGATGTGGGACGACGATGAAATGCAGCGCCGTGGCGTCGGCACCCGCACCGGCCGCGAGATGGGCCACCTGGCGCAAAATGGCCCCGGCGGCATGCTCGAAGTGCTGGAGCAGTTGCCCAAGCAGCGCAAGGTGCTTATCCACATCAACAACACCAACCCGATCCTCGATGAAGATTCTCCCGAGCGCGCGGAACTGGTGCGGCGCAATGTCGAAGTCGCTTACGACGGCATGAGCATCGAACTGTAGGAGCGGGCTTGCCCGCGAAAAACCCAAGGGCACCGTGCTCATTCAGAACGCCCACGTCATCGTTAACGACCTTCGCGAGCAAGCTCGCTCCTACAGGAGACCTCTTATGACTGATAGACCGATGAACACCGCCGAATTCGAAGCCGCCTTGCGGGCCAAAGGCGCCTTCTACCATATCCATCACCCGTACCACGTGGCGATGTATGAAGGCCGTGCCACCCGCGAGCAGATCCAGAGCTGGGTCGCCAACCGTTTCTATTACCAGGTGAACATCCCGCTGAAAGACGCGGCGATCCTGGCCAACTGCCCGGACCGCGAGATCCGTCGCGAGTGGATTCAGCGCCTGCTCGACCACGATGGCGCACCGGGTGAGGACGGCGGTATCGAAGCCTGGCTGCGTTTGGGCCAAGCGGTCGGCCTCGACCCCGACCAGTTGCGCTCCCAGGAACTGGTATTGCCCGGCGTACGCTTTGCGGTAGACGCCTACGTCAACTTTGCGCGCCGCGCCAGCTGGCAGGAAGCCGCCAGCAGCTCGCTCACCGAGCTGTTCGCGCCGCAGATCCACCAGTCGCGCCTCGACAGCTGGCCGCAGCACTACCCGTGGATCGACCCCACCGGCTACGAATATTTCCGCACCCGCCTGGGCCAGGCGCGGCGCGACGTGGAGCATGGGCTGGCAATCACCTTGCAGCACTACACCACCCGTGAAGGCCAGGAGCGCATGCTGGAAATCCTCCAGTTCAAACTCGACATCCTGTGGAGCATGCTGGATGCCATGAGCATGGCCTACGAACTGAAACGCCCGCCGTATCACAGCGTGACCGAGCAGCGGGTCTGGCATAAAGGGATCACCCTATGAGCTTTGATCGCAGCAGAAAACCGACCTGGCGCCAGGGCTACCGCTACCAGTACGAACCCGCGCAAAAAGGCCATGTGTTGCTCTACCCCGAAGGCATGATCAAGCTCAACGACAGCGCCGCGCTGATTGGTGGCCTGATTGACGGTGAGCGCGACGTGGCGGCGATCATTACCGCCCTCGAAGAACAGTTCCCCGGCGTACCTGAGCTGGGTGACGACATCGAGCAATTCATGGAGGTCGCCCGTGCTGAGCACTGGATCACCCTTGCCTGAAAAACCCGCCATCGGCCTGCCGCTGTGGTTGCTCGCCGAGCTGACCTATCGCTGCCCGCTGCAATGCCCGTATTGCTCCAACCCGCTGGACTTTGCCGAGCAGGGCAAGGAGCTGAGCACCGAGCAGTGGATCAAGGTATTTCGTGAGGCCCGTGAGATGGGCGCGGCGCAGTTGGGGTTTTCCGGCGGTGAGCCGCTGGTGCGCCAGGACCTCGCCGAGTTGATCGCCGAGGCGCGCAAGCTGGGGTTCTACACCAACCTGATCACCTCGGGCATCGGCCTGACCGAGCAGAAGATCAGCGACTTCAAGAAAGCCGGCCTGGACCATATCCAGATCAGCTTCCAGGCCAGCGACGAACAGGTGAACAACCTGCTGGCCGGTTCGAAAAAAGCCTTCGCGCAAAAGCTGGAAATGGCCCGCGCAGTCAAGGCGCATGGCTACCCGATGGTGCTGAACTTCGTCACCCATCGGCACAATATCGACAAGATCGACCGCATCATCGAGCTGTGTATTGCGCTGGAAGCGGATTTTGTCGAGCTTGCCACCTGCCAGTTCTATGGCTGGGCGCAACTCAATCGCGTGGGTTTATTGCCGACGAAGGAACAACTGGTGCGCGCCGAACGCATCACCAACGAATACCGCGCCAAGCTCGAAGCCGAAGGCCATCCGTGCAAGCTGATCTTCGTGACACCGGACTACTACGAGGAGCGCCCGAAGGCCTGTATGAACGGCTGGGGCAGTATCTTTCTGACCGTGACGCCGGACGGCACCGCCCTGCCCTGCCACGGCGCCCGACAGATGCCGGTGCAGTTTCCCAATGTGCGCGACCACAGCATGCAGCACATCTGGTACGACTCTTTCGGGTTCAACCGCTTTCGCGGCTACGACTGGATGCCCGAGCCGTGTCGTTCGTGCGATGAAAAGGAAAAGGATTTCGGTGGCTGCCGTTGCCAGGCCTTCATGCTCACGGGGGATGCGAGCAATGCCGACCCGGTGTGCAGCAAGTCCGAGCAGCACGGCATCATCCTCAAGGCTCGGGAAGAAGCCGAGCACGCTACCCAGACCATCGAGCAACTGGCCTTTCGCAATGAGCGCAATTCACGGCTCATCGCAAAAGGCTGACGGGCTCAGCGCTTGGCGATGATGTATACGGCGTGAATGATGCCTGGGAAGTAACCGCACAAGGTCAGCAGAATATTCAGCCAGAACGCGCCAGCGAAACCCACTTGCAGGAACACCCCCAGTGGCGGCAGCAGAATGGCGATGATGATACGAATGATGTCCATGGGTCAGCTCCAGAAAATCGGCTCGTGTGAGCCGTGTAGCTAATCGACCTTGGGCGTTCGTGAGGGTTCAGTGGGATCTGGCACCGGGCCATCCTTCAGGCCAGAATTTCTAACCCATGCTTTTGCACGATGCTAAGAAGTTTGAGCGCCATGCCGCTGGGTTGCTTCTCGCCAGATTCCCATTTCTTCACCGTGGAGGCGCTGGTATTCAGGTAACGAGCAAACACCGGTTGGCTGACATGGCTACTTTCACGTAGCTGCTTGATCTGTTCGGCAGGGATTTGCGCCGGGATCTTTGCAAGGCATGCCTCGTCGAACTCACGAAGAGTAGTTTTGTTGATGGCGCCAATTGCATAAAGCGCTTTGGCAGATTGGTGAACAGACTCAAGAATTTCGCTTTCATATTTTTTGGGCATGGTGCATCTCCACAAATTCCCCACTATCCAGAAGGTGTTGAACCTGTACCTCGTTTAACCCTTCATAAACCTTAGCCAGTGCTCGCAACGCGCTGAGTTCCTTATGGCTGATATTGCTTCGCCTCTGCTTGTCAAAAAGAGAGTTATAAACCCAGTAATGCCTGGCCTTGGCCAAGACAATAGATCGATGTCGGTTCTCTTTGAGGCGTTTCTTCCAGACACCACCTCCCAAATTGTCAGCTTGCCCCCTGAGCAATTGGCCGAACGCCTCCCTCAACTCCGAATCACAGATCCACGCCTTTCTGGCCGCCTCAGCAAAATTCCTGGTTTTAAACAACCTAAGCCTCATGGATATCCCTTCCCATAAACATACCACTCAGTGGCATAGATTAGAAGTGGAGCAACCAATGCTCCGTCGACAGTCCTTATCGACGCACGCTAAAAAGCCATTGTTTTCACAGACGATCAATCAACGCTTTCAATCCAAAAATTTCACACGCAAAAAAACGCCCCCAGCCGAAAAAATCAGGCTGGAGGCGCCGCGTATACCGCGAGACGGTTCAGGAATGTGGGTTAAACAGCGATGCCCTTGCGGCATTGCAACTGGGCGGTGCGCACCCGGGAAAAAGCGCGGGCCAGGCGCAGGAGCATTTCGTCGATGTTGCTTTTGCTCACCGTAAGCGCCGGGGTGAAGCGCAGGCAGTCAGGTTGCGGGGCGTTGAGGATCAGGCCTTCGTGCAGGGCGGCTTTTACCACTGCATCTGCAGAATCATCCGCCAACGTCAGGCCCCACATCAGGCCGTGGCCGCGCAATGGGCCCTGGTCGTAGCGGTAGGCCAGTCGGGCAAGGCCTTCGCCCAGGTAAAGGCCGGATTCACGTACGTGTTCCAGGAAGCCGTGCTCCAGCACCGTATCGAGTACCGCCTGCCCGGCCGATGCCATCAATGCGTTGCCATGATGGGTACCTTCCAGCTCACCCACGCCGAAGCAACAGGCGTTGCCGCGCGCCAGCAGCGCAGCCAATGGCACGCCGCCGCCCAGGCCTTTGCCGAGGGTGATGATGTCGGCTCGCACGCCGTATTGCTGTTCGGCAAGCAAGGTGCCGCAACGGCCAAGGCCGGTTTGTACTTCGTCGAGGATCAGCAGGATCCCCAGTTCGCGGCACAGCCGTTCAACCCCCTTGAGGTAATGCTCCGTCGCGGGGATCACACCGGCCTCGCTCTGGACCGGCTCCAGCAGGATGGCGACTGTCTGTGCATCGACCGCTGCATGCAGGGCCGGCAGATCGTTGAACGGCACATGGCTGAAGCCGGGCAATTGCGGTTCAAAGCGGTTTTCCAGCGCTCCCCCCGACGCCGCCAGTGCCGCGAAACTGCGACCATGGCAACCATTGCTCGCACTGATAATGCGATAGGCCCCGCCGCGATGCAGTTGGCCCCACTTGCGCGCCAGCTTGATCGCCGCTTCGCAGGCCTCGGCGCCACTGTTGAGCAGGTAGGCCTGGTCGCTGCCGGTACGATGGCACAGGCGGTCGACAAGATTGAGTTGAGCGCGGTTATGCAGACCCAGGCCTGGATTGATCAGGGCCTGGGTCTGGTCGGCAAGGGCTTTGATCAAGACCTGCGGGCTGTGGCCGAGGCTGTTGGCAGCGTTGCCCTGGCTGAAATCCAGGTAGGCACGCTCGTCGCTGTCCCACAGCCACGAGCCCTGGCCACGAACGAAAACCTGAGGCGGCCTCGCCACGGTGGGCATCAGCGCCTCACTGGACAGCGTATCGGGTGAAGCCTCCAGCACCAGGTCGTCCAGGCTGGGCACGGGGCGACGCATATTGAAGAGATTCACAGCTTGCCCCCAGTGGCAACCGGACCTTGGTCGATTTTCCCTGCAATCACTGTCTGAGGGTGTGTTGCCTTGCCTATGTAAACGCCATCAACATAAACGCTGTTCATTGCCCGATCCGGCCCTGTAAGCCCTGCGAATAGGCGCTAGACTAGGCGCCTCGGGGGCCACCGGCCATTTCGTTTTTCCAGCTTTTTCGATAAGCAAACCTTATGGATTTTAAGCAACTGCGTTATTTCGTCGCGGTGTATGAAGAAGGCCATGTGGGCCGTGCCGCTGAACGCCTGTCGATCTCCCAGCCAGCGCTCTCACAACAGATCCGCCAGTTGGAGCGCAACCTCGATGTGAGCCTGTTCGAACGCAGCAGCAAACGCCTGCTGCCCACCCTGGCCGCCCATACGCTGTACAACCATGCCTTGCCGCTGATCGATGGCATGCAGCAAGCCGTCGAAGCCTTGCGTAACTTCAAGGGCCAGGCCATGCGCACCCTGGCCATCGGCGTGCTGCAAACCGTGCACACCAGCCTGGTCCCGCAAATGCTCGAGCGCGTGCGCAAGGCCCAGCCGCACCTGGTGGTGCAGATCTACGAATTGACCGGGATCGAGATTGAACGGCGGTTGCTTAACGGCTCGCTGGACATCGGCATCAGCTATCTGCCACCACGCCAGCCGGGGCTGCACGGTGTGTTGTTGTACGAAGATGAATTGAAGATAGTCATCCCCGAGGGCCATCCCCTGCGCGAATTCAAGAAAGTCTCGCTGAAACAGGCCGCCGAACTGCCGATGTTGTTGCTGGGGGAAGAGTTCCAGGTTCGACAGATCTGGCAGGGTCAGTTATCCAACCTCGGACGCCGGCCGCAGGTACAGGCGGAGTTGAATACCATGGTGGGGATTCTCGACAGCTTGCCTAACACCAAATTGGCCACGGTGCTGCCGGGACGCTCCCAGGACGAACACAACAGCCAGTCGCTGCTCTGGAAACCCTTGAGTGAACCCAGGGTGCCGTTAAAGGTAGGTTTGGTGTGTCGCGATGTACAGCGCCAGCAGGCAACCATGGCGCTGCTGCGCACCTTGCTGGAAGACGTGATGAATGCGCCGCAGGCCCTGCCCTGAAATTCGGCGCCTGACTTTTTCGCGGGCAAAAGAAAACCCCGCCGAAGCGGGGCTTTGCAGACTGTTTCCCTGACATCCATTTCACTCCGCCATCCTGGCAGAATCCTACGTGTCCGTGTTGTTGCTTTGCGCTTCCTGCGCGACGTCCATGTGAAGTAGATTATCCGTGGATCCAATTTGGCGATAGAGGACGATTAGCAGTACGTCATGTAAGAGAATGCTTACACGCCCTCCAAGCCGTTAGAACAGTGCCTCATCCAGCAAAAACAGTGATTCGCTACCGGCTTTTACCGACGCACTCAGCGAGTGAATACGTGGCAACAGACGCGCAAAGTAGAAGCGCGCGGTGCCCAGCTTGCTGGCGTAGAAGTCTTCCTCAGTCTCTTTGCCCAACGCGGCCTTGGCCATGCGCGCCCACATATAGGCGTAGGCCATGTAACCAAATGCATGCAAATACTCCACCGAGGCTGCGCCGATCTCGTTCGGATTGGTCCTGGCACGATCCAGCACCCAGGCGGTCAATTCGTCCAGGTTATCCACCGCTGCGCCCAGTGGCTGGGTGAACTCCGCCAATTCGGGCCCCGCCGAGGCGATGAACTGGCGAATCTCGTCGGCGAACAAGGTGTAGAACGCACCGCCGCTGCCGACGATCTTGCGTCCCATCAAATCCAGTGCCTGGATGCCGTTGGTGCCTTCGTAGATCTGGGTGATACGTACATCACGCACCAGTTGCTCCTGGCCCCACTCACGAATGTAACCGTGGCCACCAAACACTTGCTGGCCGAGCACGGTGGTTTCCAGGCCCAGGTCGCTGAGGAACGCCTTGGCGACCGGCGTCAACAAGGCCACCAGGTTATCGGCCCGCTCGCGGGCAGCGGCATCTTCACTGAACTTGGCGATGTCCAGCTGCGTCGCCACATAGGTGGAAAACGCGCGTCCGCCTTCGTTGGAGGCTTTCATGGTCAACAGCATACGGCGCACGTCGGGGTGGACGATGATCGGGTCGGCCACTTTGTCTTTGGCCTGGGCACCGGTCGGCGCACGGCTTTGCAGGCGGTCCCGCGCATATTCAATCGCGTTCTGGTAGGAGCGCTCGCCGGACGCCAGGCCCTGGATACCCACGCCAAGGCGCTCATAGTTCATCATGGTGAACATCGCCGCCAACCCACGGTTGGGTTCGCCCACCAGGTAGCCAACGGCTTCGTCGAAGTTCATCACGCAGGTGGCGGATGCCTGGATACCCATCTTGTGTTCGATGGAGCCGCAGCTCACCGGGTTGCGCGCGCCCAGGCTGCCGTCGGCGTTGACCATGAACTTCGGCACCAGGAACAGCGAAATCCCCTTGGGACCGGCCGGTGCGTCCGGCAGTTTGGCCAGCACCAGGTGAATGATGTTCTCGGTGAGGTCGTGTTCACCGCCAGTGATAAAGATCTTGGTTCCGCTGATTCTGTAGGAACCGTCTGCCTGCGGCTCGGCCTTGGTGCGGATAATCCCCAGGTCGGTACCCGCGTGTGCTTCCGTCAGGCACATGGAGCCTGCCCACTCGCCGGAATACATCTTCGGCAGGTAGATGGCCTTGAGTTCCTCGCTGGCATGGGTGTTGATCGACACGCAGGCGCCGGAGGTCAGCATCGGGTACAGGCCGAACGCCAGGCTTGACGAGTTGATCATCTCCTCGACCTGGGCCGATACCGCCTTGGGCATGCCCATGCCGCCAAACACGGGGTCGCCGCCTACGCCGACCCAGCCACCTTCAGCGTAGGTCTTGTAGGCCTGTGGATAACCATCCGGAGTAAACACCGCCGTGTTATCCCAGCGGCAGCCCTGTTCGTCGCCGCCACGGCTGAGCGGGGCGATGGATTTGGCGGTGACCTTGCCGGCTTCTTCGAGGATGGCCTCTACGGTTTCGGCGTCAACGCTGTCTGCCAATGCCGGCAATTGGGCCCAAGTGGTGGCGACCTCAAAGACTTCGTTGAGGACGAAGCGCATATCACGCAGCGGCGCTTTGTAATCAGCCATGGCAAACCTCGTGAGAACGTGAAAAGTGATTCGATAGGATCGGTTTTACAGGCTCCGAGTGTACCCGAACAACTTTTCAGACACATAGGGTCCACTTGTGACTGACTGGTATTTTTAAGTCATCACAGCGCAAACGACTCCGCAGGCAGACTCATCAGGCATTCGCTGCCCGCTTCCACGGCGGCGCGGTGGGTTGCGGTACGTGGCAACAGGCGCTTGAAGTAAAAGTCGCAGGTCGCCAGCTTGGCCTTGGCGAAGTCAGTGTCATCGTGCGCCAGCGCTGCAATGGCCATCCGAAGCCACAGGTAGGCGAGGATGATGTAACCGCTGTACATCAAGTAATCCACCGCCGCTGCGCCCACCTCATCCGGGTTTTTCATCGCGGCCATACCGACCTGGGTAGTCAGCTCGCCCCATTCCTGATTCAGTTGATTAAGCTGCACCACATAGCCCTTGAGCTGCGCATGTTCGGCATTCGCCGCGCAAAACTTATGCACGATTTTGGTAAAGCCGCGCAGCAGCTTGCCCTGGCTGCCCAACACCTTGCGCCCCAGCAGGTCGAGGGCCTGGATGCCGTTGGTGCCTTCGTAGATCGGCGCAATCCGCGCATCGCGCGCCAGTTGTTCCATGCCCCACTCACGAATGTAGCCATGGCCGCCGAATATCTGCATGCCGTGGTTGGTCACCTCCAGCCCGGTGTCGGTCATAAAGGCTTTGCAGATGGGAGTGAGGAACGCCAACAGGTCTTCGGCCTCCTGGCGCTGGCCGGCGTCGCTGCAAAGGTGCGCGGTGTCGAGCAACTGCGCGGTGAAATAGGTCAGTGCGCGGTTGCCTTCGTTGAAGGCTTTCATGGTCAGCAGCATACGGCGCACATCGGGATGCACGATGATCGGGTCGGCGGCTTTCTCCGGGGCCTTGGCGCCGGTCAGCGCGCGCATTTGCAGGCGGTCGTTGGCGTACTTGATCGCGCCCTGGAAGCTCGCCTCGCCATTGCATAGGCCCTGCATGCCGGTGCCCAGGCGGGCGTGGTTCATCATGGTGAACATGCAGTTGAGGCCCTTGTTCGCCTCGCCAATCAAAAAGCCCTTGGCGCCGTCGAAGTTGAGCACGCACGTGGCCGAGGCCTTGATGCCCATCTTGTGCTCGATAGAGCCGCAGTGCACCGCATTGCGCTCAGCCGAATCCACATGGAACTTGGGCACGATAAACAACGAGATACCCTTGGTGCCCGCCGGCGCATCCGGCAGCTTGGCCAGCACCAGATGGATGATATTGGCGCTCATGTCGTGCTCACCGGCCGAGATGAAGATCTTGCTCCCGGTGATCGCGTAGCTGCCATCCGCCTGGGGCACGGCACGGGTCTTGATCAGGCCCAGGTCGGTGCCGCAATGGGCTTCGGTCAGGCACATGGTGCCGGTCCATTCGCCTGCGGTGAGTTTGCTCAGGAACGTGGCCTTCTGCTCTTCGGTGCCGTGGGCGTGGATCGCCGACATCGCGCCGTGGGTCAGGCCCGGATACATGCCCCACGAGGTGTTGCTGGAGCCGATCATCTCGCTGAGCACCAGGCCCAACGATTGCGGCAGGCCCTGGCCGCCGTAGGCCGGGTCTGCCGCCACACCGTGCCAGCCGCCCTCGACGTACTGGGCGAAGGCTTCCTTGAAGCCCTTGGGCGTCGTCACCACGCCGTTGTCGAAATGGCAGCCCTCCTCATCACCACTGCGGTTGAGTGGCGAAAGCACGTTCTCGCAGAATTTGGCACCTTCTTCCAGGATTGCACTGACCATGTCCGGACTGGCGTCCGTGGCGCCCAGGGCAGCGTAGTGGCCGTGGAAATCAAACACGTTGTCGATCAGAAAGCGCATGTCGCGCAGGGGAGCTTTGTACTCAGGCATGGCGATGTCTCCGGCAGCAGATCCTTTCAACCTACTGCCGGCCAGCGCCTCGGACAATCATTGTAGAACCGCTGAATACAGCGCCATCACTCAACCGGCAGCGCTCTGCATGCGCACCGCGCCACGGCGGGTCTGCCCGGCCGCAACCACACAGTTACGCCCCGCGCCCTTGGCGGCGTACAGCGCCTGGTCGGCGGACTTGAGCACTTCTTCCGCCGTGCGCTGGTCGATCTGGCGTTCGGCCACGCCGATGCTGACCGTCACAGACACACTCGACGCGCCGCTGCCCGCCCGGCGTTGACGGCCTTGTTGATCATCCTGGGGCCGGTCCGAATTACGCAGCTTGATGTCATAGTTGGCGACAATCTCGCGGATTTCCTCCAGGTGCGGCATGCACTCATCCAGGGTCTTGCCGGCGAACACCACGGCGAACTCTTCACCGCCGTAGCGGTAGGCACGCCCACCCCCATTGACCTTGGACAACTTGCTCGCGACCAGGCGCAGCACCTGGTCGCCCACATCGTGACCATGGGTGTCATTGAAGCGCTTGAAGTGATCGACGTCGGTCATCGCCAGCACATAGTTGCGCCCCAGCCGCTGCATGCGTTCGTTCAGGGCACGGCGCCCCGGCAGGCCGGTCAGTTCGTCGCGGAACGCCATTTGATAAGCCTCGTGGGCCACGCCGGCGGCGATCATCAGCATGACCTGGCTGCACATGATATTCAGCGTGAACGGCAGGATGAAGGTCTGCGGCAACATCCAGAACATCCCCAGCAAGCCCACCAGTTGCGCTGCATGCAGCGGGCGCGGCTGGTACCAGTATTGCGCCGCCAGGGCGAGGAAGCCGACCAGGAACATCGGGTAAGACAACTGGATCAGGCTCATCCAGGTCCCATGCAGAGCGGGCCAGCGGATCTCCGCCAGCCAGTTCAGCAGTGCCTGGGGATAACTTTGCTCCAGGGCCAGGGCCACGCTGCCGATTGCCAGCAGCACCGCACAACGGGCAACGAAGTCGCGAAACAGGTGGGTCTTCTCCTGCCACAGCGCGTAGATGCTGAACAGCAACGGCAATAACAGGCAACACAGGTGAAACACCACGGCCGCGTCTTCGCGCACGCGGCCATTGTCGCGATAGAAATCGGTCTGGGTATCGAGCAGGAAGTAGGCGATGTACACCGTGATCATCAGGAACAATTCACGCTGACGGCGATAAACCGCGCAGTACGAACCGCCCAGCAACAGCACCAGGGTCGGCAACACATTGAACAGCGAGGTGAAGAAGACGCTGAGGTCCTTGACGTACGCAGCCGAGAGCCCGGCCAGCAACAGCAGCAACGAAGGAAGAAAGTGACTGAAACGTAAAGCAGACACGCGTGACAAGGGTAAAACTCCGACCCGCAAAAAGTAGTGGCACTGTGCCTTGATGCGAACAGTTAAGCACACCCTGCCCGTCATGTATCACATTGCCATCACTGTAACGGCAGCCGGAGAAAATCCCTGAGCGCTGCACTGTGTTTTTTATCCCCCAATGAAAAAACCGCCGCTCCCAAGGGAAGCGACGGTTTCAAATGAACCCGGTAAGGCTTAGTAAGCCAGGCCGAAGTCTTCTTCTTTCATGTCCATCAGGTTACTGGCGCCCGACAGCATGGTGGCCACGTGGGTACGGGTCCGCGGCAGGATGCGCTGGAAGTAGAAGCGCGCGGTTTGCAGCTTGGCGGTGTAGAACGCTTCTTCGCTGGTACCGGCGGCGAGTTTTTCGGCAGCCAGGCGCGCCATGTCGGCCCAGAAGTAAGCCAGGCATGCGTAACCGGAGTACATCAGGTAATCCACCGAAGCGGCCCCCACCTCTTCGCGGTCTTTCATCGCGGCCATGCCGACCTTCATGGTCAACTCGCCCCACTCTTTGTTCAGCGCAGCCAGCGGTGCCACGAATTCCTTGACCGCGTCGTTGCCTTCGTTGGCCTGGCAGAACTTGTGCACGATCTTGGTGAAGCCCTTGAGCGCTTCGCCCTGGGTCATCAGCACTTTACGGCCGAGCAGGTCCAGTGCCTGGATGCCGGTGGTGCCTTCGTACAGCATGGAGATACGGCTGTCGCGAACGTTCTGCTCCATGCCCCACTCGGCGATAAAGCCGTGGCCGCCATAGATCTGCACGCCGTGGTTGGCGGATTCAAAACCGACTTCGGTCATGAACGCCTTGGCAATCGGAGTCATGAATGCCAGCAGGCCGTCGGCCTGTTTCTTGGCCTCGTCGTCGGTGCCGTACTTGACGATGTCCACTTGCTTGGCGGTGAAGTACACCATCGCACGGTTACCTTCGGCGAAGGCTTTCATGGTCAGCAGCATGCGGCGCACGTCAGGGTGCACGATGATCGGGTCAGCGGCCTTTTCCGGCGCTTTCGGGCCAGTCAGGGAACGCATCTGCAAGCGATCGCGGGCGTATTTCAGGCCGCCCTGGAAGCCGATCTCGGCGTGGGCCAGGCCTTGCAGCGCGGTGCCCAGGCGAGCGGTGTTCATAAAGGTGAACATGCAGTTCAGGCCTTTGTTCGCCGGGCCGATCAGGAAACCGGTGGCCGCATCGAAGTTCATCACACAGGTGGCGTTACCGTGGATACCCATCTTGTGTTCCAGGGAACCACAGCTCACGGCGTTGCGCGCACCGATCGAGCCGTCGGCGTTGGGCAGGAACTTGGGCACGATGAACAGCGAGATGCCTTTGGTACCCGCCGGTGCGTCCGGCAGGCGGGCCAGCACGATGTGGACGATGTTGTCGGCCATGTCGTGTTCACCGGCCGAGATGAAGATCTTGGTACCGGAGACTTTGTAGGAACCATCGGCCTGAGGCTCGGCCTTGGTGCGCAGCATGCCCAGGTCGGTACCGCAGTGTGGCTCGGTCAGGCACATGGTGCCGGTCCACTCGCCCGACACCAGCTTGGTCAGGTAAGCCTCTTGCTGCTCGGGGGTGCCATGCTCGGAAATGGTGTTCATCGCACCATGGGACAGGCCCGGGTACATGCCCCACGACCAGTTGGCTTCGCCGACCATTTCGCTCACGGCCAGGCCCAGGGATTCCGGCAGGCCTTGGCCACCGTGCTCCACGTCGTGGGCCAGGCTTGGCCAGCCGCCTTCGACGAATTGTTTGTAGGCTTCTTTGAACCCAGCAGGGGTTTTAACGCCAGACTCACTCCAGGTGCACCCTTCGATGTCTCCCACGCGGTTCAACGGTGCCAGCACTTGCTCACAAAACTTGGCGCCTTCTTCGAGAATGGCGTCAACCATGTCCGGGGTAGCGTCCTGGCAAGCCGGCAGGCTTTGATAGTGCGCTTCATAGCCGAGCAGTTCGTCACGAACGAAGCGAATATCACGCAAGGGGGCCTTGTAGTCAGGCATAGCGATAAACCTCTGCTGATGTATCTGGAATGAACAACCGCGTGGATTTGTTATGGCGGTCAAACAGGTGTTTGAAACATACGTTTACGACCTGGGGATGTCAAGCGTCGTCCAGACACCGTTTGTCATGACGCGGGTCAATGGCAGGCATGGCGAGGCCTGCGGCGGGTTGCCACAAGGTGTTCAGAAGAAAATGGAGGATTGCGCAAAGGCGACCAGCCCCAGGAAGAAGCCGGTCGTACGAAAGAGGGGTTAAGCGAAGGTGTCGATCAGGGTACCGAGCATTTCGTCTGAAGCCTTGGCGACCTTGGCGCCCAACTCCACTTGAAACTTGCCTTGGGCCATTTCAACCATATTGCTCGCCGAGTTCGTCGGCTGGGCGCGGTCATTGGCTTGCAACCGGTCGCGCTGTGCGTCCGACGGCTGGGTGGTCGCGGCGCTGGCAATCCTGCCGGCGGCCTGGTCGACACGGCTCTGCCCGGCCTGAATGGTGCTCAGCCCCGAGTAAAACGCGCTGCTGCCAGAGATGTCCATGGCTTCAACCTGCCTTTAGAGAATCGTGAAGTTGAATTGAAGCAGACATACTGGCAAAAAGCCCGTTAAAAACACTAATGGCATAATGCCTTGCCGATAGCCAGAATCAGTCAAGCAGGTCCAGTTGCAGGTACTCAGCTACCGCCTCGGCGCCGGCGTGCTTGAGCTTGGGCACTCGTCCAAGGCATGGCGCGGGCAAACGCTCGGCCAGGGTGGCGAGGTTTTCTTCCAGACGAGAGGTCTTGGGGTCGATGATATTCGCCACCCAACCGGCCAAGGGCAAACCGTCCCGGGCGATGGCTTCGGCGGTGAGCAAGGCATGGCTGATGCATCCCAGGCGCACGCCCACCACCAGGATCACCGGCAGTTGCAGCGCCATGGCCAGGTCCGACAGGTTGTCCTGGTCAGCCAACGGCACACGCCAACCGCCTGCGCCTTCGATGAGGGTGAAATCCGCCTGACGCGCCAGAATCTGCTGCATGGGTTTCAACAACGACTGCACCGTCAGCGCGACGCCGGCCTCCCGCGCGGCCAGATGGGGCGCGATGGCGGGTTCGAACGCCACCGGGTTGACCTCGGCATAACTCAACGGCAATGAACATTCGGCCAGCAGCGCCAGGGCATCGGCGTTGCGCAAGCCCTTGGCCGTGACCTGGCAGCCGGAAGCCACGGGTTTTCCCGCGGCAGTACTTTTGCCGGCTAGCCGAGCGGCGTGCAACAGGCCGGCGGCGATAGTGGTCTTGCCGACATCCGTATCGGTGCCGGTGATGAAATAGGCGGCGCTCATAGGGGCTTCTCCAGGACGGCGTACACCACTTGATAAGTGGCCGGCAGTCCCTCGGCCTGACGGAACTGCTCGTAGGCGTCTACCAGTGCAACAATCCGCGCACGGCCCGTCAACCCTCCCGGGCGGCCCGGATTGAGATTGTGCGCACCGAGCGCCTTGAGCTCATGGGTCAGGCTGCGCACATCCGGATAATGCAGCACATGGGCACGTCGCTCCAGGCTGACCACGCGCAAACCGCTGGCCGCGCACAACTGCTGGTACGCCTCGAAAGTGCGGAAGCGATTGACGTGCACCAGGCCATCCGCCGCCCGCCAGCTTTCGCGCAACTCATCCAGCGTCCCGACGCACAAACTGGCGAACGCCAGCACGCCACCCGGCTGCAGCACGCGATAGGCCTCGCTGAGCACCGCCTCGAAGTTCGCACACCACTGCACCGCCAGGCTGGAGAAGAGCAGCTCGAAGCTCTCGGCTTTCAGCGGCAAGCGTTCTGCATCACCCGCGACAAAATGATGTGCGCCACCCAAAGGCCGGGCATGGTTAAGCATGCCCTCGGCAATATCCAGCGCCACACCTTGGCTGGCGGGCAACAACTCGCCCAGCACACGGCTGAAATAACCCGTGCCGCAGCCCATATCCAGCCAGTGCCGTGGCGCACACGCTGATGGCAGCCGGGCCAGCAGCCCATGCCCTACGGCGCGCTGCAACTCGGCGACGCTGTCGTAACTGGCCGCCGCACGGGAAAACGACGCCGCCACCTGACGTTTGTCCGGCAAGGCGCCCGGCAGGGAGGGATGGGATAAATCAGTCATCGACGCACTCATGCAAAAAAGCCTGGATGGCCCCCGCCACACCGTGGGGGTCTTCCAGAAGAAAAGCGTGACCAGCCTGTTCAATCAGGCCGATTTCCACATCCGGCAGCAGCCTCAGCAGGTCGCTGGCGGCTTCGGCGGGCACCAATCCGTCCATGCCGGCGAACAGGTGCAACTGTGGGCCGCGATAAGCCAGCAAGGCTTCGCGGGTATCCAGTTGGGCCAGCAGTTCCAGACCGGGCATCAACACGCTGGACGCTGAATGCGGCGCGCCACTGACCAGCAGGCGCGACAGCCCCCGCGGGTCCTCGGCGCCCTTGGCGCACAACAGGCCGAAGCGCTTGAGGGTGACTTGGGAGTCGGCATGGCAGCCGGCCAGGAACGCATCGAAGGTCGCGGCGGGCATCCCATGGGGCCAGCCGTCGTGTGCGACGAAGCACGGGTTGCTCGCCAGGGTCAGCAAGCCGCAGCAACGCTCGCCGCGCCGCGCCGCCAGTTCGGCAGCGAGCATGCCGCCCAGGGACCAGCCGCCCAGCCAGGCGTTGTCGGGCAGGGTAGCGTCGAGTTCGTCGAGCCATTCATCGAGGTCGCTGGAAGCAAGCGCCGGCAATGGCTCGACCTGCACCTGCAGGTGTGCGTCCAGGCCACGCAAGGCGGCGGCCAAAGGCTCCAGCGGCGATACGCCGAGACCCCAGCCGGGCAGCAGGATCAGTCGATCACGCATGGTCGGGCTCCGTGGCACCAGACAAGCGGAAACACTCTTCCAATGCGTTTAACAATAGCTGTACCTGCGCCTCGCTGTGGGCTGCGGTCAAGGTCACGCGCAAACGCGCGCTGCCGGCGGGTACGGTGGGCGGGCGGATCGCCGTGACCATCAGGCCCCGCTCACGCAGCATCTGCGACAGGCGCACGGCCTTGGCACTGTCGCCGATCAGGATCGGCTGGATCGGTGTAAAGCTGTCCATCAAGTCCAGGCCAAGCTGCTCGGCGCCCTGGCGAAACTGACGAATCAGGCGGTCGAGGTGCTCGCGCCGCCAATGTTCGGTGCGTAGCAGCTCCAGGCTTTTCAGGGTGGCGCAGGCCAGCGCCGGCGGTTGGCTGGTGGTGTAGATATACGGCCGGGCAAACTGGATCAGGCTTTCGATCAGGTCCTCACTGCCCGCGACAAACGCGCCCGCCGTGCCGAACGCTTTGCCCAGGGTGCCGACCAATACCGGCACGTCGTCCTGGCTCAAGCCGAAATGCTCGACGATCCCGCCGCCATTAGCGCCGAGCGGACCAAAGCCATGGGCATCATCCACCATCAACCAGGCGCCTTTGGCCCTGGCTGCACGGGCCAGTGCCGGCAGGTCGGCCAGGTCGCCGTCCATGCTGAACACACCATCGGTGACCACCAGCGTATTACCGGTGGCTTTCTCCAGGCGCTTGGCCAGGCTGATCGCGTCGTTGTGCAGGTAGCGATTGAAGCGCGCACCGGACAGCAAGCCGGCATCCAGCAGCGAGGCATGGTTGAGACGGTCTTCCAGCACCGTATCGCCCTGCCCCACCAACGCCGTGACCGCACCGAGGTTGGCCATGTAGCCGGTGGTAAACAGCAGCGCACGCGGGCGGCCAGTGAGATCGGCCAGCGCCTCCTCCAGTTCATGGTGCGGCGTGGAATGGCCCACCACCAAGTGCGAGGCACCGCCGCCCACGCCCCAATGGGACGCCCCGGCGCGCCAGGCCTCGATCACTTGCGGGTGATTGGCCAGGCCCAGGTAATCGTTATTGCAGAATGCCAGGAGGGGTTGACCGTCAACCACCACCGCCGGGCCTTGGGGGCTCTGGAGCAGCGGGCGTTGACGGTAAAGGTGTTCGGCACGGCGGGCAGCGAGGCGCGCGGAGAGATCAAAAGACATGCAGGCCTCGGGGTGGCAGGTGCAACTCGGTCAAAACATATGGGAATCAAACAACGGCGTTATAGAACTGCTCGCTGCTCTTCTGCTCCACCAACGCCTGTTCGATGGCCGCCTGGTGCACTTCATCCGCATGCTCTTCACGGGCTTCCGGCAGGATGCCCAGGCGCGAGAACAGTTGCATGTCCTTGTCGGCCTGAGGGTTGGCGGTGGTCAGCAGTTTGTCGCCGTAGAAGATCGAGTTGGCACCGGCAAAGAACGCCAGGGCCTGCATCTGCTCGTTCATCGCTTCGCGCCCCGCCGACAGGCGCACATGGGATTGCGGCATCAGGATGCGCGCCACGGCCAGCATGCGGATGAAATCGAACGGGTCGATGTCCTCGGCATTTTCCAACGGTGTGCCGGCGACTTTCACCAGCATGTTGATCGGCACCGACTCCGGATGCTCCGGCAGGTTGGCCAACTGGATCAGCAGGTTGGCGCGGTCATCAAGGGACTCGCCCATGCCAAGGATGCCGCCGGAGCAGATCTTCATCCCCGACTCACGCACATAGGCCAGGGTTTGCAGGCGCTCGCTGTAGGTACGGGTGGTGATGATACTGCCGTAGAACTCCGGCGACGTATCCAGGTTGTGGTTGTAGTAATCCAGGCCGGCCTGGGCCAGGGCTGCCGTCTGGTCCTGGTCGAGACGGCCGAGGGTCATGCAGGTTTCCAGGCCCATGGCCTTCACGCCTTTGACCATCTGCAGCACATAAGGCATGTCTTTGGCCGACGGGTGTTTCCAGGCGGCGCCCATGCAGAAACGGGTCGAACCGATGGCCTTGGCGCGAGCGGCCTCTTCGAGGACCTTCTGCACCTCCATCAGCTTTTCTTTTTCCAGGCCCGTGTTGTAGTGGCCCGACTGCGGACAATATTTGCAATCTTCCGGGCAGGCACCGGTCTTGATCGACAGCAGGGTCGACACCTGTACACGGTTGGCATCGAAATGCGCGCGGTGCACGGTCTGCGCCTGGAACAACAGGTCATTGAACGGCTGCACGAACAACGCTTTGACTTCGGCTAAGGACCAATCGTGACGCAAGGTGGCGGTGGTGCTGGCGCTCATGGGCGATTCCTTGATTATGCTTTGGCAAGCGCTGCGGGAAGGGGCAATACCCACAGACACGACACGGATGCTCGGCATATTTAAGGAAGATTCATGCACTGTCAACCAAGCTACAAACACGAAGTTTACATCTGGTCAAAAAACATACAGACATGTTTAATCTGCGACGAGACGACTGAAACCGCCGACTGTGTCTGCAACGTCTGCGAAACCGAGCTGCCCTGGCTGATGGAGCATTGCGAAATCTGCGCCCTGCCTTTGGCGATGGACGGCCTGGTCTGCGGCCAGTGCCTGAGACAACCGCCCGCCTTTAAACACGTGATCGCCCCCTGGACCTACAGCTTTCCGGTGGACACCCTGATCAGTCGCTTCAAGCACCAGGCACGCTGGCCCCTCGGGCATATGCTGGGGCGCTTGCTGGGGCACTACTTGCAACATCGCTTCGACAACCACTCACTCACCCGCCCGGACATGCTGCTGCCAGTGCCCATGGCCCGCAGGCGCCTGCGTGAACGGGGCTATAACCAGGCGCTGATGCTGGCGCGCTGGCTCAGCGTCGACCTCGACCTCCCCCACGATGAACATCTATTGCTACGCCCTTATGAAACCGTCGCGCAGCAAGCCCTCGACGCCAAGACGCGCAAGCGCAACCTGCTCAACGCCTTCGCCCTGGCCCCGGGTGCCGAGGTGCGCGGCCGCCACCTGGCACTGGTGGACGACGTGCTCACCACCGGCGCCACCGCCCACAGCCTGGCGCGGTTATTGATCAACGCCGGCGCGCGACAGGTAGACGTGTACTGCCTGGCCCGCACGCCAAAGCCTGGCACTTGACTCTCATGCCTCGCGGCCGCAACGTCCGCTCATCCCACCACAGCGAATGCCCATGTCCCTACCGACGCTGCTCAGCCAACATATTGTCCGCCGCCCCCAGCGTATCGCCCTGCTGGGGCATATCGCCGAGCAGGGCTCCATCACCCGCGCCGCCAAAAGTGCGGGCTTGAGCTACAAGGCCGCCTGGGACGCCATCGACGAGCTGAACAACCTGGCGCAAAAACCCTTGGTCGAACGCAGTGTCGGCGGCAAGGGCGGCGGCGGCGCCAAACTCACGGCCGAGGGTGAACGGGTGTTGCGCCTCTACCAGCGCCTGCAAGTGTTGCAGGCCGAAGTGCTCGGCTCGGACGAGGCCGCCAGCGACTTCAACCTGCTCGGCCGCTTGATGCTGCGCACCAGCGCCCGTAACCAGTTGCATGGTCAGGTCATTGCGATTGAACAGCGTGGCCGCAACGACCTGATTCACTTGCAGCTCGCCGGAGGGCTGACCCTGGCGGCGCAAATCACCCATGACAGTACGCAACGGCTGGAGCTGGAAGTCGGCGTGGAAGTCGTTGCGCTGATCAAGGCCGGCTGGCTGGAATTGCTGGCGCCCGACAAACCTGCAACACCTGGACACAATTGCATGAGCGGGACCGTAGACGCGATTCTCGCCGCCGAGGACGGCCCCAGCGAAGTGCGCATCGCCCTGCCCAATGGCCAGGTTTTATGCGCCTTGGCGCAGCCCGCCGCGCTCGAGGCCCTGGGCGCCGCCGCTGGCAGGACGCTCCAAGTGCAATTTGCCGCCAGCAATGTGCTGCTCGGCACGCCGGTCTGAGCCGAGTAGCTCTTCAAACTGCAACAATTTCGTCACGCCCGCTCCTTATGGTGTCTGCAAAAACCGCAGGGAGCCTGACATGAACCTATTAGAAGAAAACCAAGCCACCGACCTCGAACAGATGGTCGGCCTCACCCGCCGCCGCTTCATCGGTGCCGGCGCCCTGTGCGGTGCCGCGATGTTCCTCGGTGGCAACCTGCTGAGCCGCAGCGCCCTGGCCGTCAACGCCGCCTCCGCCAGCCCGCTGCTGGGCTTTACCAGCATCGCTGCGGCCACCAGCGACACCATCACCCTGCCGCCGGGCTACAGCGCTTCGGTGCTGATCAGCTGGGGCCAGCCGCTGCACAAGAGCGCGCCGGCCTTCGACCCGTCCGGCAACGGCACCGCCAAAGCCCAGGAACAACAGTTCGGCGACAACAACGACGGCATGAGCCTGTTCGCCTTCCCCGGCGACGACAACCGCGCGCTGATGGCAATCAACAACGAATACACCAACTACCGCTACCTCTTCGCCCACGGCGGCGCGCCGCAATCGGCCGAAGACGTGCACAAGGCCCAGGCCAGTGAAGGTGTGTCGGTGATCGAAGTGCGGCGCAAGGGCGATACCTGGCAGTTCGTCCAGGACTCGCGCTACAACCGGCGCATCCACGGCAACTCGCCGATCCGCCTGAGCGGCCCCGCCGCCGGCCACGAATGGTTGAAAACCAGCGCCGACAAGTCCGGCAAAAAAGCCCTCGGCACCTTCCAGAACTGCGCCAACGGCCAGACCCCATGGGGCACTTACCTGACCTGCGAAGAGAACTTCACCGACTGCTTTGGCAGCAGCAACCCCCAGCAAGCGTTCGATGCCGGGCAGAAACGCTACGGCGTGGTGGCCGCCAGCAAAGAGATCAACTGGCACCTGCACGACCCGCGCTTCGACCTGGCCAAGAACCCCAATGAACTCAACCGCCACGGCTGGGTCGTGGAAATCGACCCGTTCGACCCGCAATCCACCCCGGCAAAACGCACCGCCCTGGGCCGCTTCAAGCACGAGAACGCCGCCCTGGCGCAAACCCGTGACGGCCGCGCCGTGGTGTACATGGGCGACGACGAGCGCGGCGAGTTCATCTACAAGTTCGTCAGCCGCGACAAGATCAACCACAAGAGCCCCAAGGCCAACAAAGACCTGCTCGACCACGGCACCTTGTACGTGGCTATCTTCGATGCGGGCGATGGCAACGCCGATCATCCGAAGGGCAAAGGGCAATGGGTCGAGCTGACCCATGGCAAAAACGGCATCGACGCCAGCACCGGCTTCGCCAGCCAGGCCGAAGTGCTGATCCACGCGCGCCTGGCCGCCAGTGTGGTCAAAGCCACGCGCATGGACCGCCCGGAATGGATCGTGGTCAGCCCCACCGACGGCCAGGTCTACTGCACCCTGACCAACAACGCCAAGCGCGGCGAAGACGGCCAACCGGTGGGCGGGCCCAACCCGCGTGAGAAAAACGTCTACGGCCAGATCCTGCGCTGGAAGGCCAACGCCGATGACCATGGCGCCGCGGACTTCAGCTGGGACCTGTTTGTGGTGGCCGGCAACCCTGGCGTGCACGCCGGCAAGCCCAAGGGCGGATCGTCCAACATCAACCCGCAGAACATGTTCAACAGCCCCGATGGCCTGGGTTTCGACAAGGCCGGGCGCCTGTGGATCCTCACCGACGGCGACTACAGCAACGCGGGCGACTTCGCCGGCATGGGCAATAACCAGATGCTCTGCGCCGACCCGGCGACCGGCGAAATCCGCCGCTTCATGGTTGGGCCGGTGGCCTGTGAAGTGACGGGGATCAGCTTTTCGCCGGATCAGAAAACCCTGTTTGTGGGGATCCAGCACCCGGGTGAAACCGGGGGTTCGACCTGGCCGGAGCATCTGCCGAATGGCAAGCCGCGCTCCTCGGTGATGGCGATTCGGCGGGATGATGGCGGGATTGTCGGTGCCTGATAGACCGCCCCACTGTAGGAGCGGGCTTGCCCGCGAAGATCGTCAGCGATAACGCAGCGGAACCTGACACTCCACTGCGCGCTCAGGTTTTTCGCGAGCAAGCTCGCTCCTACAGCGGTACCATACTCGGCCGGAAGCGGCGCCCTGCTGCCCGCAGGAGTTCCCATGGCCCATCCGTTTGAAACCCTCACCCCTGATCTGGTGCTCGATGCCGTCGAAAGCATCGGTTTCCTCAGCGATGCTCGCGTCCTGGCGCTCAACAGCTACGAAAACCGCGTGTATCAGGTGGGCATCGAAGACTCAGAGCCGCTGA
Source organism: Pseudomonas sp. JV449 (assembly GCF_032424295.1). Lineage (NCBI taxonomy): Bacteria > Pseudomonadati > Pseudomonadota > Gammaproteobacteria > Pseudomonadales > Pseudomonadaceae > Pseudomonas > Pseudomonas sp. JV449. Next base: position 86,462 of record NZ_VYKD01000034.1, read on the forward strand.
TCGCCAAGTTCTATCGCCCCCAGCGCTGGACCAACGACGCGATCCTTGAAGAACACCGCTTCACCTTCGAACTGGCCGAATGCGAAGTGCCGGTCGTCGCGCCGATGATTCATAACGGCAAAAGCCTGTTCGAACACGAAGGTTTCCGCTTCACCCTGTTCCCCCGCCGTGGCGGCCGTGCGCCGGAGCCGGGCAACCTTGACCAGCTGTATCGTCTGGGTCAGCTACTCGGCCGTTTGCACGCCGTGGGGTCTACCCGCCCGTTCGAACACCGCGAAGCCTTGGGTGTGAAGAACTTCGGCCACGACTCCCTCACTACCCTGCTCGAAGGCAATTTCATTCCCAAGAGCCTGCTGCCAGCCTACGAGTCCGTGGCCCGCGACCTGCTCAAGCGCGTGGAAGAGGTGTACAAAGCCACGCCGCACAAGAACATCCGCATGCACGGCGATTGCCACCCCGGCAACATGATGTGCCGCGATGAGATGTTCCACATCGTCGACCTCGACGACTGCCGCATGGGCCCGGCGGTGCAGGACTTATGGATGATGCTCGCCGGTGATCGCCAGGAATGCCTGGGCCAGCTGTCGGAACTGATGGACGGCTACCAGGAATTCCACGACTTCGACCCGCGTGAACTGGCGCTGATCGAGCCGCTGCGCGCGTTGCGCCTGATGCACTACAGCGCGTGGCTGGCACGGCGCTGGGATGACCCGGCGTTCCCCCACAGCTTCCCGTGGTTCGGCAGCGAGCGGTATTGGGGCGACCAGGTGCTGGCGCTGCGCGAGCAACTCTCAGCGCTCAACGAAGAACCCCTCAAACTCTTCTGAAATCGCCGCTCGCTCCTGTAGGAGCGAGCTTGCTCGCGAAAACCCTGAGGGCGCCGCGTGCAGTCAGGATGCCCGCGTTATCGTTAACGATCTTCGCGAGCAAGCTCGCTCCTACAGAAGGGTAATCCCATTGGTTGACAAATATCCTTACAATCGCGCTTTGTTAGCTGCCTAAGCAAGGATTACGCATGCAAGCCGCCAACCCCCGCAAGGGGTACATCCTGGGCCTGAGCGCCTATGTCATCTGGGGTCTGTTCCCGCTCTACTTCAAAGCCATCGCCAGTGTGCCCGCCGCCGAAATCATCGTGCACCGGGTGCTGTGGTCGGCGCTGTTCGGTGGTTTGCTGCTGATGGTGTGGAAGCACCCCGGCTGGTTTCGCGAACTGCGCGACAACCCCCAGCGCCTGGCAATCCTGGCCCTCAGCGGTTCGTTGATCGCCGGTAACTGGCTGACCTATGTGTGGTCGGTGAACAGCGGGCGAATGCTTGAAGCCAGCCTGGGTTACTACATCAACCCACTGGTGAATGTGCTGCTGGGCATGCTGCTCCTCGGCGAACGCCTGCGTCGCCTGCAATGGGTGGCCGTGGGGCTGGCCGCGGTGGGTGTGGCGCAACAGGTCTGGCAGGTGGGCAGCTTGCCGTGGGTATCGTTGGTACTGGCGCTGACCTTCGGTTTCTACGGCCTGATCCGCAAGCAGGCGCCGGTCAAGGCGCTGCCGGGGCTGGTGGTGGAGACCTGGATGCTGGTGCCGATTGCGGTGGCCTGGTTGTTGTTCAACCCGTCGGCCCACAGTGCGCAACTGGCGTTCTGGAGCACATCCGAAGCCTGGTGGCTGGTGGCGGCCGGTCCGGTGACGTTGATCCCGTTGGTGTGCTTCAACGCCGCCGCACGGCATTTGCCTTACACCGCCTTGGGCTTTTTACAGTATGTGGCACCGACCCTGGTGTTGCTGGAAGCGGTGCTGCTGTTCGGTGAGCACCTGGCATCGAGCACGCTGATCGCCTTTGCCTTTATCTGGGCCGGGCTGGTGGTCTACAGCGTCGACGCCTGGTTGAGCGTGCGCAAACGCTGATCAAATAACGTACAAACCTCTGCAAGCCCCAGCCGGCCTGGCTTGCAGAGATCCACCCCAAGGTTACCCACAACCTGGTCCCCGTCATTTGTGCACAAGCCCTTGAAACTGCTCGTTTTTTGCTCAGCTGGCGGAGAAGCCCGGTGGACGTGGCCTGGCGCCGGGTCTCTACAGGTTATCCACAGGTCCATGCAAGATTTCCATGCATAACCTTGAGGGTGGTTATTCCTCGCTGTGCAGTTCCACCATCAGATCATCCGCCAGGGTTTCCAGGGACTCCTGCAACGCCTCCAAGGACAAGCTCGATGGCACCTGCAACAACGCCTCGGCGCTGAACAGCGGATCACCGCTCATCGGTGCCGGGCGTACATCGGTGCTCAAGCGCTCCAGGTTGACACCCTGTTTGCTCAACAGCGCCGTGATCTCGCGCACGATGCCCGAACGGTCGTTGCCCAGCAGCGTCATCACAATCGACTTGGACGCCGATGCCTGGCCACTGCTGCCCTCGCCCACCAGCACGCGAATACCGTGTGTGGATAAATCCTCCAAAGCCCCCACCAAGGCCTGACGACTCTCGGCAGGCACGCTGACCCGCAGGATCCCGGCGAACTGCCCGGCCATATGCGCCATTCGGCTTTCCAGCCAATTGCCGCCGTGGGCCGCAATGTTCTGCGCGATGCGTTCCACCAGGCCGGGTTTGTCGGCGGCGATAATAGTGAGTACAAGATGGTCCATGGCGAAGCCCTCTGAATTCAATCTACAAGGTGGACCCGGGGGCCCGCGAAAACAAATCGTGTACCATTTTTATTTTTATCTGGAACAATCCAATAGTTTTTTGAGAACATCCGGTTCTCCGCTGTGACCGTACGACCAAAGTGGGTCGCTAAACGACGTATTTAGTCTAATTTTCACAACCGCAAGTCATCATGTAGTATGCCCTCCCGCGCACTACATAATGAAAATCCGAAACAGCGCATTAGCTCCGCAGAGTGAGGCAAGCAATGACTGAACACGTTCAAGTCGGTGGCCTGCAGGTCGCCAAAGTCCTGTTCGACTTCGTGAACAACGAAGCCATTCCCGGTACCGGCATCACTGCCGACCAGTTCTGGGCCGGTGCCGACAAGGTCATCCACGACCTGGCACCGAAGAACAAAGCCCTGCTCGCCAAACGCGACGATTTCCAGGCGCGGATCGATACCTGGCACCAGACTCACGCCGGCCAGGCCCACGACCCGGTGGCCTACAAAGCCTTCCTGCAAGACATCGGATACCTGCTGCCAGAAGCCGCAGACTTCCAGGCCTCGACCCAAAACGTCGATGACGAGATCGCCCGCATGGCCGGCCCGCAACTGGTGGTGCCGGTGATGAACGCCCGCTTCGCCCTCAACGCGTCCAACGCCCGTTGGGGCTCGCTGTACGACGCCCTGTATGGCACCGACGCCATCAGCGAAGCCGACGGCGCCGAAAAGGGCAAGGGCTACAACAAAGTGCGTGGCGACAAGGTGATTGCCTTCGCCCGCGCCTTCCTCGACGAAGCCGCGCCGCTGAGCGCCGGCAGCCACGTCGATTCCACCGGCTACAAGATCGTCGACGGCAAGCTGATCGTCAGCCTCAAGGGCGGCAGCAACAGCGGCCTGCGTGACGACGCCCAGTTGATTGGTTTCCAGGGCCCTGCGGCCGAGCCGATCGCGATCCTGCTGAAACACAACGGCCTGCACTTCGAAATCCAGATCGACGCCAGCACCCCGGTTGGCCAGACCGATGCCGCCGGTGTCAAAGACGTGCTGATGGAAGCCGCACTCACCACCATCATGGACTGCGAAGACTCCGTCGCCGCCGTCGATGCCGATGACAAGGTGGTGATCTACCGCAACTGGCTCGGCCTGATGAAGGGCGACCTGGCCGAAGAAGTGGCCAAGGGCGGCAAGACCTTCACCCGCACCATGAATGCCGACCGCGTCTACACCGGCGTCGACGGCCAGGACGTGACGCTGCACGGCCGTTCGCTGCTGTTCGTGCGCAACGTTGGCCACCTGATGACCATCGACGCGATCCTCGACAAACACGGCAACGAAGTACCGGAAGGCATCCTCGACGGCCTGCTCACCAGCCTGGCGGCGGTCCACAGCCTCAACGGCAACAACACGCGCAAGAACAGCCGCACCGGTTCGGTCTACATCGTGAAGCCGAAGATGCACGGCCCTGAAGAAGCCGCGTTCACCAACGAGCTGTTCGGCCGCATCGAAGACGTGCTGAACCTGCCGCGCAACACCCTCAAGGTCGGGATCATGGACGAGGAGCGCCGCACCACGGTCAACCTCAAGGCCTGCATCAAGGCCGCCAGCGAGCGCGTGGTGTTTATCAACACCGGCTTCCTCGACCGCACCGGCGACGAGATCCACACCTCCATGGAAGCCGGCGCGATGGTGCGTAAGGCGGCGATGAAGGCGGAAAAATGGATCGGCGCCTACGAGAACTGGAACGTCGATATCGGCTTGAGCACCGGCCTGCAAGGCCGTGCGCAGATCGGTAAAGGCATGTGGGCGATGCCCGACCTGATGGCGGCGATGCTCGAACAGAAAATCGCCCACCCACTGGCCGGCGCCAACACCGCCTGGGTGCCATCGCCGACGGCCGCCGCACTGCACGCGCTGCACTACCACAAGGTCGACGTGTTCGCACGCCAGGCCGAACTGGCCAAGCGCGAACGCGCGTCGGTGGACGACATCCTCACCATTCCCCTGGCCAGCAATACCGATTGGTCCGACGAAGAAATCCGCAACGAACTGGACAACAACGCCCAGGGCATCCTCGGCTATGTGGTCCGCTGGATCGACCAGGGCGTGGGCTGCTCGAAAGTGCCGGACATCAACGACGTCGGCCTGATGGAAGACCGCGCCACCCTGCGCATCTCCAGCCAGCACATTGCCAACTGGCTGCGCCACGGCATCGTCAACGAAGCCCAGGTGATGGAAAGCCTCAAGCGCATGGCGCCGGTGGTGGACCGCCAGAATGCCGGGGATGCGCTGTACCGTCCGCTGGCGCCGGATTTCGACAGCAATATCGCGTTCCAGGCAGCGGTGGAGTTGGTGATTGAAGGGACCAAACAGCCCAATGGCTATACCGAGCCGGTGTTGCACCGCAGGCGTCGGGAGTTCAAGGCTAAAAACGGCCTGTAAATGAAAAAGCCCTGATCGTGAGATCAGGGCTTTTTCTTTGGGGCTGTGGTGTGGATGTACGCGGTCAACTGTGGGAGGGGGCTTGCTCCCGATGAGGCCCGTACAGACACTGCAAAAATCAGGAAGCCATCCCCAACTCCCGCTTGACCAACTTCGCCAACTTCACGCTGTCGATCGGCTTGAGCAAAAAATCCACCACGCTCAAATGCATCGCATCAATCACATCCGGCGCTTCGGCATCCCCCGACATGATGATGATCGGCAACGCCGCGCGGGTGGATTCGCGCACTTGCTTGATCAACTCCAGACCATTGCTGGGTTTCATGCGCAGATCGGTGATCAGCAAGCCGATGGAACTGCTGGACTTCAATAAATCCCACGCGGCCTCGCCACTGTCGGCCGTCATGCAGCGAATACCGTCCAAGCCCAGGATCTCCGCCAACAGTTCACGCGCGTCCTTGTCGTCATCAACAATCAACACGCGTTGTGGCGGTAAATCAGGCTCCAGCATCACGGCGCTCAGCGCCTCGCGCTCGGCATCACTCAAAATATCGTGGTCGGACATACGTTTCTCAGCGGTTTTCGACAATCTTCCAGCACACTCGTCAGACATCTGCGGAAGGGCGTTCAATGTGCACTTCGTCGGAAAGTTTGCCTAGTGGGTGTTCTACGGGGTTTGGACGATAGTCGTGTAAGGTTTTTCCCTAGTTCTGCGGCGTTTTCATCGACCTAGACTTACGTCCAATGGGCACCCGCCGCTCAGGAGTCGACCATGCAGGACGATAACGACAAAAAAATTGCGGTCATGGTTATGAGTAAAGCTGATGCCTTCGCCCAGGCGGGAAAAACTGCTGTATTGCAGAACATCCACGGCACCCTGCAGTTCCTGCAACGCTTCCCACCGTTCAACCAGATGGAAAACGCGCACCTGGCGTTTCTGGTGGAACAGTGCCAACTGCGCTTCTTCGGCCCCGGCGAGAGCATCCTCAAGCCGTCGGGCGGGCCGGTGGAACACTTCTACATCGTCAAGCAGGGCCGCGTCGTGGGTGAACGGCCGGACGCCACGCAAGCCACCTTCGAAATCACCACCGGCGAGTGTTTCCCCCTCGCGGCGCTGTTAGGTGAGCGCGCCACCCGCACCGAACACAAGGCCGCTGAAGACACCTTCTGCCTGCAACTGAACAAACCGGCCTTTATCAAGCTGTTCGCGCTGTCCAGCCCGTTCCGCGACTTCGCCCTGCGCGGTGTCAGCAGCCTGCTCGACCAGGTCAACCAGCAAGTGCAGCAAAAAGCCGTGGAAACCCTCGGTACCCAATATTCCCTGAATACCCGCCTGGGCGAATTGGCCATGCGCCATCCGGTCACCTGCAGCCCGCAGACACCGTTGCGCGAAGCGGTAACGCTGATGCATGAGCAGCAGGTGGGCAGCATTGTGATTGTCGATGAACACAAGGCGCCCCTGGGCATTTTCACCCTGCGCGACCTGCGCCAGGTGGTGGCCGACGGCACCGGTGACTTCAGCCAGGGCATTGAAGGCCATATGACCCAGGCGCCGTTCTTTTTAACGCCGGACCACAGCGCCTTCGACGCGGCCATCGCCATGACCGAGCGGCATATCGCCCACGTCTGCCTGGTCAAGGACCAGCGCCTGTGCGGGGTGGTGTCCGAGCGCGACCTGTTTTCCCTGCAACGGGTCGACCTGGTGCACCTGGCCCGCACCATCCGCAATGCGCCACGGGTGGAGAACCTGGTAGCGCTGCGCGGCGAGATCGGCCAACTGGTGGAGCGCATGCTCGCCCATGGGGCGTCGTCTACCCAGATCACCCACATCATTACCCTGCTCAACGATCACACCGTGTGCCGGGTGATCGAGTTGACCCTGGCCGAAAAAGGCGATCCCGGCGTACCGTTCAGTTGGCTGTGTTTCGGCAGCGAAGGCCGGCGCGAGCAGACGCTGTACACCGACCAGGACAACGGCATCCTGTTCGAGGCCAGGGACGCCGTGGAGGCCGCCGAGATTCGCGGGCGGCTGCTGCCCGTGGCGCAGCAGATCAACCAGAGCCTGGCACTGTGCGGGTTCAGCCTGTGCAAGGGCAACATCATGGCCGGTAATCCCGAGCTGTGCCTCTCGCGGGCGGAATGGGCGCGGCGGTTTGCGGCGTTTATTCGCGAGGCGACGCCGGAAAACCTGCTGGGCTCGAGTATCTATTTTGACCTGCGCGTGGTGTGGGGCGATGAGCGCGGCTGCGAGCAACTGCGCCAGGGCATTCTCGACCAGGTCGGGGATAACCGGCTGTTCCAGCGCATGCTGGCCGAGAACGCCTTGCGCCAGCGCCCGCCCGTAGGACGCTTTCGCGATTTTGTGCTGACGCGTAAAGGCGGGGAAAAGGCCACCCTCGACCTCAAGGTGCAGGGGCTTACCCCCTTTGTCGACGGCGCACGCCTGCTGGCCCTGGCCAACGGCATCCACGCCAATAACACCCTGGAGCGCCTGCGCCAACTGGTGGTCAAGGAAGTGATCGAGCCCCTGGACGGCGCCGCCTATGAAGAGGCCTATCACTTTATCCAGCAAACCCGCATGCAACAGCATCAGTTGCAGACCCGCGAGAACCAGCCGTACTCCAACCGCGTCGACCCCGACAGCCTCAACCACCTGGACCGCCGCATCCTGCGCGAATCCCTGCGCCAGGCCCAGCGCCTGCAAAGCAGCCTGACCTTGCGGTATCAGCTGTGAGCTTGTTTGACTGGCTGCGCACAGCCAAGCCCAGACTGGATACCGCGCAACAACAGCGCCTGGAACAACTCTCCAAGCCCGCGGTGTTGGGCGACAGCACGTTGCGCAGCCAACGCTGGGTAGTGGTGGACCTGGAGACCAGCGGCCTGAATCTCAACCGTGACCAGGTGCTGTCCATCGGCGCGGTGGTGATCGAGGACGGCGCGGTGGATTTTTCCCAACTGTTCGAGCGCACCCTGCACCGCGCCGACACCAAACTCAGCCCCAGTGTGCTGATCCACGGCCTCGGCCCCAGCGCCATCGCGGCGGGCAGCGACCCGGCCGAGGCCCTGCTGGACTTCATGGAGTTCGTCGGCGACAGCCCGCTGCTCGCCTTCCACGCCCCATTCGATCAACACATGCTGGGCCGCGCGCTCAAGGACAGCCTGGGGTATCGACTGGCCCACACTTTCCTCGATGTGGCCGACATCGCCCCGCTGTTGTGCCCCGAGGCACATATCCGCGAAGCCGGGTTGGACGACTGGGTCAACCACTTCAACCTGCACGTGGGCGAACGCCATCACGCCAGCGCCGACGCCCTGGCCACGGCGGAGCTGATGCTGATCCTGTTCAGCCGCGCGCGTCAGCAGCAGATCGATACGCCTCAGGCGCTGCAAGAGCGCTTGAGCCAATGGAAACGGCGTAAACACGCGCCATCGTTTTAATGTGATCTCCCGACAGACGCCAATTGCGCCCGCCCCACGCCTCTGACACAATCGCGAATAATTCTCGTTAGTTTAAACCTCTTGTTTATTCGGTGATGCCTTGTCGTCGGTCCAGAACCCACACAGTGAGCTTGTTGGCGCGTTGTACCGCGACCATCGTGGCTGGCTGCTGGCCTGGCTGCGGCGCAATGTGGCCTGCCCGAGCCGTGCCGAAGACCTGAGCCAGGACACCTTCATGCGCCTGCTCGGCCGTGACGAGTTGCGCGAGCCCCGCGAGCCACGGGCGTTTCTGGTGGCTATCGCCAAGGGCTTGCTGTTCGACTACTTCCGCCGCGCGGCCCTCGAACAGGCCTACCTCAGCGAACTGATGCTGATCCCGGAAAGCGAACACCCGTCGCCGGAAGAACAGCAACTGATCCTCGAAGACCTCAAGGCCATCGACCGCCTGCTCGGCAAGCTGTCGAGCAAGGCCCGCGCCGCCTTCCTCTATAACCGCCTCGACGGCCTGGGCCACGCCGAAATCGCCCAGCGCCTGGGGGTGTCGGTGCCGCGTGTGCGCCAGTACCTGGCCCAGGGCATTCGCCAGTGCTACATCGCCCTGTATGGCGAGCCGCTGTGAACGTGATCAGCTCCAAGCCCGTGTCGGCCCGTGTCCTGGATGCCGCGATTGCCTGGCAGTTGTCCCTCGATTCGGGTGATGGCAGCGCGGTGGAGCGCGAAGAATTCAGCAAATGGCTGGCCAGCGATGAAGAGCACGCCCGTGCCTGGCGCCAACTGGGCATGCTCGACCAGCGTTTCAGCGTGGCCTCGGGCCCGGCGCGGGCGGCGTTGTTACAGTCGCGCGAGGGCATTCGCCAGCGCGTGCGCAAGCTCGGCAGCGGCCTGGCGAGCATTGCGCTGGTGTGCGGCCTGGCGTTGTTTGCCGGCGAGCGCTACGTGCCGATCCACTATTGGCTCGCCGACCAGCGCACCGCCACCGGCGAGCAGCGCACGCTGAAACTGGCGGACGGTACGTTGATCAACCTCAACACCCACAGCGCCATCGACGTGCGCTTCGATGAGAAGCGCCGGCTGATCGTGTTGCAGGAAGGCGAAATCCTCGTCGAAACCGGCCACAACGATGCGCGCCCGTTTTATGTGCAAACCCGCGACGGCAGCCTGCGCGCGCTGGGCACGCGGTTTATCGTCAAGCGCGAAGACGACGCCACGCGCCTGAGCGTGCTGCAATCGGCGGTGGGCGCCCAGCCCGAAGCGCTGGCGCAGGAACAGGTGTTCAAGGCAGGCCAGCAAGTGCTGATGCGCAGCGATGGCCTCGGCCCTGCCCTGGCCGTCACGCCCGCCACCGATGCCTGGACGCGCGGCATGCTGGTGGTCGACAACGTCCGCCTGGGCGATGTGGTGCAGGAACTCAGCCGCTACCGTACAGGCCATCTCGGGGTGGATAAAGACGTGGCCGACCTGCGCATCACCGGCAGCTTCCCGCTGCACGACACCACCCTGGCGCTCAACGCGCTGCTGCCCACCCTGCCGGTGCAGATCGAACAGCACACGCCGTGGTGGGTGACAGTGGTCGCCAAGACACCTGAGGCCAAATAAAAAATATTTTCCACCGGCCCTATCACTTTTGAAATCTCGCTCGGCACATAGGCAATTGCGAATTACTTCCATTCAGGAGCCGCCCTATGTCCCGCACGCTAGACACCTTGTTGCGCCCCAGCCTGTTAGCCGTGGCCATTGCCCTCAGCGCCCCGCTGGCCAGCACTGCGCTGATTGCCGCCGAACAAGCCTCCAGCGTGCGCGCCTACAACCTGCCGGCCGCGCCCTTGACCAGCACCCTGAACCAGATCGCCAGCCAGGCCGGCCTGGCACTGACCCTCAACCCAGCATTGGCCTCGGGCAAGACCTCGGCCCCGGTCCAGGGCCAGTTCGATGCACCGGGTGCACTGCGTGAAGCCTTGCGTGGCACCGGCTTGCAGCTGGAGCAGAGCAGCGCCGGGACGTATACGCTGGTGGCGGTTCCGGAGGGGGTGATGGCGCTGCCGGTGACTAACATCACAGGGCAAGATGGCAACCAGGAAAGTGCCTGGGGCCCGGTCCAAGGCTACCTGGCCACACGGACCGCCGCCGGCACGAAGACCGACACCGCCCTGGTGGAGGCCCCGCGTTCGATCTCCGTGGCCACCCGCGAGCAGATGCAGGATCGCAACGTGCAGAACCTGGACGACGCGGTCAAATACATGCCCGGCATCGTGTCCGCCAGTTATGGCAGCGACACCCGCTACGACTGGATGCGCGTGCGCGGCTTCGAGCCCACCCAATTCCTCGATGGTCTGCCACTGCCGCGCGGTGTGTACGCCAACCCCAAAGCGGAAACCTGGAACCTCGACCGCCTCGCGCTGCTGCGTGGCCCGGCCTCGTCGGTGTACGGCCAGACCCCACCGGGCGGCCTGCTGGACATGGTCAGCCGACGCCCCAGCGCAGAGTCGAGCAACGCCATCCAAGTGCAATACGGCAGCGACAACTACCGCCAGATCAACTTCGCCAGCACCGGCAAGATCGATGATGAAGGCCAATTCCTCTATGGCCTCAGCGGCGTGGTACGCGATGCCGGCACCCAGGTCGATCACATCGACAACAAGCGCTACAACATTGCGCCGAGCCTGACCTGGAACATCGATACCGACACCAAGCTGACCCTGCTCTCGCAGTTCACCCGTGACGATACCGGGACCACCAGCCAGTTCATGCCGATCCAGGGCACCAAGATCAAATCGCCGCTGGGCGAGGTCTCCCACCACAAGAACCTGGGCGACCCGGACTACGAGTTCTACGATCGCACCTACTACGCGCTGGGCTATGCCTTCGAGCATCGTTTCAACGACACCTGGCAGTTCAAGCAAAACCTGCGCTACACCAAGTCGGATCTGTCGTTCCAGCAACTGACCGTGGGTTCCTACGCGTTCTCCCCCGCGGATGCAGCGGGCAATATCAGCCGCTCGACCACCAACGTCGACGAGGACATCGGCCAGTTCGCAGTGGATAACAACTTCCAGGCAGACTTTGTCACTGGCGATGTCATCCACACCCTGCTGCTCGGCCTGGACCACCAGCGCACCGATACCTCCTATCGCGCGATATTCGGGACGGCCTCGGGCACCAATATTTTCAACCCGATCAATACCCAGCCAACCCTGCGCCCGACCGATGTCCGACCTTTTTACGACTACAACCAGAAAACCGTGCAGACCGGTCTCTACGTGCAGGACCAGATGGCCCTGGACAAGTGGCGCCTGACCCTGGGCGGGCGTGAAGATTGGGTGCATCAGGGCACCACCTACTTCAACGACAGCGATGCGACCAACACTGACCGCATCAAACACTTCAGCGGCAACGCGGCGCTGAGCTATGTATTCGACTCGGGCTTCGTACCCTACTTGTCCTACGCCGAGTCGTTTCAACCGGCGAGCAACGCCGATACAAACGCGCTCAAGACGTTCAAGCCCACCGAAGGCAAGCAGTGGGAAATGGGGGTCAAGTATCAGCCGCCCGGCTCCAATACGTTGCTCAGTGCAGCGGTCTACGACCTGACCCAGAAGAATGTGCAGGTGACCACCCTCGGCGCTGGGGGCCAGCAGATCAACAGCCAGACCGGCGAAGTGAAGGTCAAGGGCCTGGAGTTGGAAGCCGTGTCCGATGTGACCGAGAACCTTAAGGTCATCGCCGCCTATACCTTGGCAAAATCCGAAGTGCAGAAAGGCATCTACAAAGGCAACCGCCTGACACTGATGCCCAACCAGCAAGCCTCGCTGTGGACCGACTACACCTGGCACACCGGTGTGCTTGACGGTTTCGGCATCGGCTTTGGCGCCCGTTACACCGGCAACACCTATGGCGACCAGGCCAACACCTGGCTGGGAAAGGCCAACGCCTATACCGTGTTTGACGGTGCGGTGCATTACGACCTGGGCCGCCTGGACAACAGCCTCAAGGGTGCATCGGTCAAGTTGAACGCCACCAACCTGTTCAACAAGGACTACCTGTCGACCTGTGATGGCAACTACTGCTACTTCGGCGACCAGCGCAGCGTCGTCGCCAGCGCCACCTACCAGTGGTAATCGACCGCTTATGTGGGCGGCTTTGGCGTGTTTGAAGCATGAGTCTCTACACAACTTCAATAGGCTAATGCGTAGCAGCTGTCGAGCCTTGGCGAGGCTGCGTTTGCGGTGTGTCAGGCATAACGCAAACGCAGCCTCGCTTGCGCTCGTCAGCTGCTACAAGGCTAGAAAATGAAAAGCAAAACCATCCGCCGCTGGTCCTTCATCCACACCTGGACCAGCCTGATCTGCACGGTGTTCCTGCTGCTGCTCGCCCTCACCGGCCTGCCGCTGGTGTTTCACCATGAGATCGACCACCTGCTGGGCAACGAGCCCGATCTGGCGCAGATGCCTGCCGATACGCCACAGCTCGACCTTGAGCAACTGGTGAGCAAGGCCCAGGCCCATCGCCCGGGCGAGGCCATGCAATACCTGGCGTGGGATGAAGACGACAAGAACGGCGTGATCGCGATCATGGCCGCCACAGCGGGCACCGAACCCAACTCATCCCACACCTTCATGCTCGATGCGCGCACTGGCGACGCGGTCGAGATGCCGGCGGCCAATGGCGGCTTCACCCTATTCCTGCTGCGCCTGCATGTGGATATGTTCGCCGGCCTGCCGGGCAAGTTGCTGCTGGCGTTCATGGGCATTCTGTTTGTGCTCGCGATTGTCTCGGGCACGGTGCTGTACCTGCCATTCATGCGCCGCTTGAAGTTCGCCACGGTGCGCCAGGACAAGTCCAGGCGCCTGCGCTGGCTCGACCTGCATAACCTGATCGGCGTGGTCACCCTGACCTGGGCGCTGGTGGTGGGCGTGACCGGCGTGATCAGCGCCTGTGCCGACTTGATCATCGCCGCCTGGCGCACCGACAGCCTCAGCGCAATGATCGAACCCTACAAAAACGCCCCGCCCCTGACCCAACGCGCCCCCGCGAGCGAGCTGCTGAGCATCGCCGCCAAGGCCGCGCCCGGCATGCAGCCGGACTTTATCGCCTTCCCCGGCACGCGCTTTTCCAGCGAGCACCATTACGCAGTGTTCATGAAGGGCAGCACACACCTGACCTCGCACCTGCTCACGCCGGTCCTGATCGACGCCGGCACCCTGGCCGTCACCGCCATCGCCGAACGGCCGTGGTACATGGACGCCATGGGCATGTCGCAACCACTGCACTTCGGCGACTACGGCGGCATGCCGATGAAGATCCTCTGGGCGGCGCTGGATGTGCTGACCATCATCGTGCTGGTGAGCGGGATTTACTTGTGGATCGTGCGGCGCAAGGCGGGCAAGGCATGAAGCCAAGGCAGTCGAGTTTCTGGAGGGTATTTGGCATTCCCCTGGGGATTGGCCTGCTCAGCGCCGCCGGGTTGTTTGCGGCGTTGCTGGGGGATGGGCTGTGGGATTCGTTGAGTTGGGTGGGGTTGGGCATCCCCGCGTTGATCGGCGCATGGGCCCTCCTGTAGGAGCCGGCTTGCCGGCGAAAAACCAGAGAGCACCGCGTCAAAGCAGACGCGCTGCGTTATCGTTAACGTTCTTCGCGAGCAAGCTCGCTCCTACAGAGGAAAGCCCATGTCTGCGCCCAGCATGACCTTGTTCCACAACCCCGCGTCACCGTTCGTGCGTAAAGTCCGCGTGCTGCTGGCCGAGACCGGCCAGCAGGACCGCGTCGCCCTGCATGGCTGCATGCCGACCCCGGTCAACCCCGATGCGCAGCTGGTGCAAGACAACCCCGTGGGCAAGATCCCGGCCCTGCGCCTGGCCGACGGCAGCGTGCTGCACGACAGCCGGGTGATCCTCGATTACTTCGACCACCAGCACGTCGGCAACCCGCTGATCCCCCGCGATGGCTCGGCCCGCTGGCGCCGCCTGACCCTGGCTTCGATGGCCGACGGCATCATGGATGCCGCCGTGCTGGTGCGCTACGAGACCGCCCTGCGCCCGGTGGAAAAACACTGGGCGCAGTGGCTCGACGAACAGCGCAACAAGATCCGCCGCGCCCTCGCCGAGCTGGAACAGGACGCCATTGCCGAACTGACCAGCCACTTCGATATCGCTTCGATCAGCGTGGCCTGCGCCCTGGGTTACCTCGACTTTCGTCATCCCGACATGCAATGGCGCTTGGATAACCCCAAGCTTGCCGCCTGGTACCTCGAGGTCAGCCAGCGGCCTTCGATGCAGCAGACCCAGCCGCCGGCCTAGCGGGCCTGTTGTAGTGAGCGGGCTTGCCCCGCGCTGGGTGGCGAAGCCGCCCCAAAACCTGCAATGGCGGTCCATCTGGAGAAACTCATTGCCTGGAATGGGGCCGCTTCGCGCCCCAGCGCGGGGCAAGCCCGCTCACCACAACAGCACTTCGCCACACTGGAAATAGCGCATTGATTTTGCCCACCAACAGCACCCGCGCCTGCTGATCCTCGCGCAACCCGATCATTGCACTGCCTCCAGGTCGAACTGCAGCGGCTCGGCCGCCTTGCGCTTGCCCACGCCGTACCAATCCAGCTTACGCGTCAGCACCATCACCGTCCCCAGCAGCCCGAACAGCAGCAGCGAGCCCATCAGCAGCGCGTAGTCCTCGGCACTCAACAGCCCGTACAGCAAGCCATACAGCGCCGCCAGCCCCGCCGAAAACCCCAGGCCATGGGCAACGCTGCGCAGCACGTGGCACACGTAGAACCCGATCAACAGCACGCAGGCACTCGCCGAAATCAGGTAGGCCAAGGCAAAGCCCAGGTGCTCGGACAACGACAACAACAGCAGGTAGAAGAACGCCAAGGCAACGCCCACCAATGCGTACTGGACGGGGTGCACCGCCAGGCTCTTGAGCACTTCGAACAGGAAGAAACCGGCAAAGGTCAGGGCGATAAACAGCAGCGCGTATTTGATCGCGCGGTCGCTCTTGAGGTACTGGTCCACCGGGTCGATGAAGTTCACGCCGAAGCTGCGGTTGTTGAAGTCGTTGCAGCCCTGGCCGTCCAGGCACGTTTGCAGGGCCTGTTCGAGGTTGGTGGAAAAGAATGAGGTCTGCCAGTTGGCCGTGAAGCCGTTGTCAGTCACTTCGCGCTGGGCCGGCAGGAAGTTGCCGATAAAACTGGGGTGCGGCCAGTTGGAGGCCAGGGACACCTGACTGGTCTTGCCCACCGGCACCACTTGCAGTTGCTCGGTGCCTTGCAGGCGCAGGTCGAAGGCGAAGTCCACTACAGCCGGTTTCTTGCTGTCCTGCTCCGGCAATGCCACATGCACACCCTCCCCCAGCCAGTCCACTTGGGAGCCCGGCTCGAACTCCAGGCGCTGGCTGCCCAGCTCCAGCTTCAGCGCATTTTCGATGCCGCGAATATCGCTTATCCCCACCGCCAGAAACGCCGGTTCGAAGCGGTAATCGGCAAAGTCTTCGGTGATGCCCAACTGTGCCGGCAGCTCGAAACGCCCACTGATACGGTTGTCGGCATGGAACAGCCGCGCCTGGTAAATCCCCCGTGCGCGCAGTTCGGTCTGCACCTTGCCGTCGAGCTCAAAACGGTCCGGCAGGAAATACAGGCGCCCCCGCTCTTCACGGGTGACCTCGTAGCGCTTGTTGAGCTTTTCATTGAGCTTCCACTCGCGCACGGTCTTGCGATACGGCACCACCATCACCGGGCCGGTGAGGCGCTGGGCGTAGCTGGAACTTCGGGCGATGTCCATCAGGACGCCGTCGCGCAGTTGCTGGCGGTCACTGATGATGCCGTTGATCATCAGCAATGGAATCAGCAACAGCAGGATCAGCAGCGCAATCGCGCCAAGTTTGAAAAGCAGGCTGCGGTTCATGGGTCTCTCCCTGTTTTGATGGGGAGAGTCTGGACAGCCTGTGTGGGGGATTTATGAGGGCAATGTGGAGACTGTGTGGAGATGCAGCACCACGTGCACACCGCCCGGCACATTGCCGATCTGCAAGGTGCCGCCGTGCAGCTTCATGACTTCCTCGACAAAGTTGAGGCCCAGGCCGGTGCTCTTGCGTCCGCTTACGGGACGCGGCAAGGAATAGAAGCGCTCGCTGAGGCGCGGCAGGGCATAGTCGGGGATAGGCGCGGCCTGATTGAACAGGCTCACCTGCACGTCGTTGTGCAGCGTCTGTGCGCTGAATCTCAACACGCCACCGGGCGGTGTGAAGTCCAGCGCGTTGTCCAGCAAGTTGCCCAGTGCCTGGCGCAACAGGAAGGGCTCGCCAAACACCTTCACATCCGCCGCAATCCCTTGCTCGACGTGCAGCCCGGCGCCTTCGATTCGCGCACATTGGGCGTTGAGTACGTCGTCGACCAAGGCCGCCAGCGGGATACTCGCCTGCGCCTCCAACCCCTGGCGTTGCTCCACCTGCGCCAGGTTCAGCAGGCGCTCGATCAACTGCTGCAGGCGCGCGCTTTCGCTGTCGATATTGCCGACGAAGCGCTGCTGCTGTTCGCGGCTCATCTCGCCCTGCAACAGCTCGGCCGCGCCGCGAATCGCTGCCAGCGGGCTTTTCAATTCATGGGTCAGGGTGTGCACGTAATGTTCGACGTAGGCCTTGCCCTCCAGTTGCGTGCGCATGTGCTCGACGGCGGTGGACAGCTGCTTCAGCTCGCCGCCGCGATAATGCGGCAGCTCTGCCCTTCGACCTTCACTGACGGCTTCGGCGTAGGCGGTCAGGCGACGCAGTGCAACGCTCAGCCACCACGACAGCAACGCACCGAGCAACAGGCCGAGGATGACCAGGCCCGCGCCGTACCACAGCAGGCGGCGCTCAGTGCGGTCGACATACGGCTGCAACGAGCTGTTGGGCTTGGCCACGGTGACCACGCCGATGATCTGCCCGTTATCGCGGATCGGTGCGCCGACGTGCATCACCGATGAGGTGGGGTCATCCGCTGCGCTACGGGTGGAGCGCGCGCCGTATTCGCCGCGCAGGGTCAGGTAGACGTCGTTCCACTTCGAGTAGTCCTGGCCCACGGCTTCGCCCGTGGAGTCGAGCAGCACGGTGCCTTTGGCGTCGGTCACGTAGATACGGTGGTTGACCTGGTTTTTCGCCAGCCCCCAGATGGTCGCGCCGGGCTGGCGGTTGCCATAGGCCTTGAGTAATTCGGGCCAGTGGCTCTGGCCGAGGGTGCCGTGCTTCACGTCATCGCGCAGGATTTCGGCCAGCAGGTTGGCGGTGTCCACCAGGGTTTCTTCAGTGGACTGGCGCACGCCGGGGCGGATTTCCTTCATCACGGTGCTGAGCACGAAGTAACCGGTGAGGCCGATAAACAGCGCATACACCAGGAAAATCCGCAGCCCCAGGCGCATCAGCTGTTGCTCGGGCTGTAGCTGTAGCCGAGGCCGCGATGGGTCTGGATCGGCTCGGCATCGGCGGCCACGCTGCGTAACTTGCTGCGCAGGCTCTTGATGTGGCTGTCGATATTGCGCTCGTAACCGGCGTCGGCCGCCACGCCCACCGCGTCCAGCAACTGCTCGCGGCTGAACACCCGCTCGGGTTGCTCCAGCAGGCTTTGCAGCAGGCGGAATTCATGCCGGGTCAGGCTCAGGGGTTGGCCGCGATAGCTGATTTGCATGCGCTCCAGATCGACCTGGAACAGCGCCGGCGCCACACCAGGGCCGACGCGCTTGAGGATCGCCCGCACCCGCGCCGCCACTTCCCGTGGGCTGAACGGCTTGACCACATAATCGTCGGCGCCGATCTCCAGCCCCACCACGCGGTCGATCTCGCCATCCCGCGCGCTGAGGAACATCACCGGCACTTCACTGAAACGGCGCAATTGCTTGCAGGTTTCAAAACCGCTGATGTCCGGCAGGCCGATGTCGAGGATGATCAGGTCGGCCGGGGTCTGGCGCTGATGGGCCAACGCCTCCTGGCCGAGGCTCAGCCAAGTGGTGGTAAAGCCCTCGCCTTGCAGGGCGAATATCAGCGTGTCGGCTATCGCCGCTTCGTCTTCGACAATCAGGATGTGGGGCATGGGTTCAAATCAGCAGTCCGGTTTGTCGGCAGTGTAGCGACGGGCCGGGTTTACTGCTGCGCCAAATTCACGCAAGGCCTTGGCGCCGATCAGCAACGGGTAATTGAAGCTGCTGCGGTCGGTGAGGTTGACCTCGACGGTACGCTTGACGTTGCCCAGGCACATTTCCAGGTCGATCACCGGGCGCTTGGTCACAGAGGCTTCGTCTTTTTCGTCGTCTTCGTCGGCGCGGCTCTTGATCTTGCTGATGCGCGAGACCTTGTGCTCGTAGACCTTGTTGGTAGCGTCCTTGCCGCCGAGGCGGAAGCGCACCCAGTCGTCACCGTCACGGGTGAAGGTCTCGATGTCACGGGCCGACAGCGAGGCGGTCAGCGCGCCGGTGTCCATTTTGGCCTTGAAGGTTTCGCCGATCTCCGGCAACTGGATGTATTCGTAGCGACCGTAAAGGGTCGGCTCGGCGGCCATGACAGGCAGGGCAACCAGGGCGAGGGAGGCAAGAAGCAGTTTCACGAAGTGATTTCCTCGGAAAGAAGTAGGCGGATTCTAGACCGCAAAGACAGCACTTAGTTAGTCACGCCCACCATAACTGGCACATTGTGAAACATTCGTACGGCCATTTGCGATTTGGCCTCTAGACTCAGCTTGCTTATGATGGCCCGCCCACAAGATTCCAAGAGTTACTTATGCGCCGCCTGCTCACCGGCTGTTTGGTTTCACTGCTGCTGTTGCTCAACACCCTGGTCTTGATCGGGCCGCTGCTGGTGTTTGCCCTGCTCAAACTGGTGGCGCCCGGGCGCTATCGGGACTACGCCTCATGGGCGGTGATGTGGATTGCCGAGACCTGGGCCGAGATCGACAAGCTTATTTTCGCCTTGTGCATCCCCACCCAATGGGACATTCGCGGCGGCGACGAGCTGCGCGGCGACACCAGCTACCTGGTGATCAGCAACCACCAATCCTGGGTGGACATCCCGGCGCTGATCCAGGCCCTCAACCGCCGCACACCGTTCTTCAAATTCTTCCTGAAAAAAGAACTGATCTGGGTGCCCTTCCTGGGCCTGGCCTGGTGGGCACTGGATTACCCATTCATGAAACGCTACACCAAGGCGTTCCTGGCCAAACACCCGGAGCTGGCAGGGCAGGATTTAAAGATCACCAAGGAGGCGTGCGAGCTGTTCAAGCGCCAGCCGGTGACCGTGGTCAATTACCTCGAAGGCACGCGGTTCAGCGAGGCCAAGCGCAAGCAGCAGGCTTCGCCATTCACTCACTTGCTCAAGCCCAAGGCGGGCGGCGTGGCGTTTGTGCTGGCGGCAATGGGCGAACAGCTGGACGCCGTGCTCGACGTGACCGTGGTCTATCCGCAGCAAAAGATTCCGGGGTTCTGGGATTTGATCAGCGGCGCGGTGCCCAAGGTGATCATCGACATCCAGACCCGTGAGCTGGACCCGGCGTTGTGGCAGGGGGATTACGAGAATGATCCGGCGTTTCGCCAGACCGTCCAGAACTGGGTCAACCAGCTCTGGACGCAGAAGGATGCGCGCATCGAACAACTGCGCGCGGAGCGTATTTAGCTACCGGTGCCCCAGGCCTGGGCCAGTTTACCCAGCAGCGAGCTGTTGGCGCCCTGCCCGCCCAGGTATTGCAGGATCACCGGAGCAAACTGGCTGACCATCCCGCTGTCCATGCCCAGTGCGCTGAAAGCGGTGTTCAGGTCGCTGGTGTTCTTCACGTTACCCAGCAGGCCGTCCAGGCCGCTGGTCTTGCTGCCGCCGGCCTGGCCGAGCATCCCGCTCAAGGCCCCGAGGCTGCCCAATGCATTGTTACCCGACAGTTGGTCGAGGCCCGGCACGCTGTTGCCCAGCTGCGAATAGTCGTTGCCGCTGAGTTTGTTCTTGGCCAGGCCCAGCATCGCGCCGGTACCGCCGACGGCCTGCTCGGGAGTGATGTTCAGTTGCGAGGTCAGGGCGCTGAGCAGGCCGGCCGTCTCGGACGACGGTGCAGCAGCTGCGGCCTTGTTGTTGCCCCCTTGCATGCCGGAAATGGCATTGGCCGCGTCGCCAAGGCTGAACCCTGCGGCAAACACCGGGGTGGCGGCCAGGCTCATCAGGCAGGAAAGGGCGAAACCGCGTGAAATCTTCATCGAGACAACCTCTGGGTGTAGGGGGTGAAAGCAGGCGTTTGACTGGGTATCCGGCGCATTGTTCCGGGCGCCCCAGGAACCCAATGGCCAGGTCAGAGTCCATGAAACAACGTCAAAAACTTGCCAGGAAACAGCCCTATGAGCGCGACCCGTCCCCAAGTGATTGAGCCCAAGCCCCCCTTCTGGAGCCGCCCCCGTCTGTTTATCGGTGTGTGCGTGGCCATAGTCGCCGGCCTCGGCGGCGCGTTTTACACCCAGGACAACGTCAAGTCCGCCGCCACCCTGATCACCACCACCCAACAGCCGGCGGCGCAGATCATGGCGCACAAGGATTACCTGGAAGTGCAACCCATCGCCATCACCGCACCCGCGCCGGACCAGAGCCTGGAACTGTGGGCGATACCCGACGGCGGCAAGCCCGTGTCACTTGGACTGATACCAAAGGATGGCGAGGGCATCATCGGCTTGAACCCGAGGCAGCAGGCCTCGATCAGCAAACCGGTGGAATTGATGGTGAGTGCGGAGAGCAAAGGCGGCTCAGTGAGCAAGCAACCGACGGGACCGACCGTCTATCAGGGGGCTTTGGCCAACCGCTGATGTTCCAAACACCACAACCCACTGTGGGAGGGGGCTTGCTCCCGATGGCGTTGAGTCAGCCAGCAAATAGGTAACTGACTGAACGCTATCGGGAGCAAGCCCCCTCCCACATTTGGGTTTTCGTATGCCTGGGATTTACGCCGCACTAAACAACTTATGCGGATCAATCACAAACTTCTTCGGCACGCCCGCATCGAACTCGCCGTACCCACGCGGTGCGTCATCCAGGCTGATCACCTGCACGCCGACGATCTCGGCAATGTTGATACGGTCCCACATGATCGCCTGCATCAGTTGGCGGTTGTACTTCATCACCGGCGTCTGGCCGGTGTGGAAGCTGTGGGATTTGGCCCAGCCCAGGCCGAAGCGGATGCTCAGGCTGCCCATTTTCGCGGCGGCATCGACGGCACCTGGATCTTCAGTGACGTACAGGCCGGGGATACCGATCTTGCCCGCCACGCGCACTACACCCATCAGTGAGTTGAGCACCGTGGCCGGGGCTTCGGCCTTGACGCCGTCGTGGCCGTGGCCGCGGGCTTCAAAGCCTACGCAGTCGACGGCGCTGTCCACTTCGGGCTCGCCGAGCAGCGCGGCGATTTGTTCGTGCAGGGGGGTGTCGGTGGACAGGTCGGCAATTTCAAAACCCTGGGCCTTGGCGTGGGCCAGGCGGATCGGGTTGACGTCGCCGATGATCACCACCGCGGCACCCAGCAGGCGTGCAGACGCGGCAGCCGCCAGGCCGACCGGACCGGCACCGGCGATGTACACGGTGCTGCCAGGGCCAACGCCGGCAGTGACGGCGCCGTGGTAGCCGGTGGGGAGAATGTCGGAGAGGCAGGTCAGGTCACGGATTTTCTCCATGGCCTTGTCACGGTCCGGCAGTTTCAGCAGGTTGAAGTCGGCGTACGGCACCAGCACGTACTCGGCCTGGCCGCCGGTCCAGTCGCCCATGTCGACGTAGCCGTAGGCACCACCGGCACGGGCCGGGTTAACGGTGAGGCAGACGCCGGTGTGTTGTTCTTTGCAGGAGCGGCAGCGCCCGCAGGCGACGTTGAAGGGCACGGAAACCAGGTCGCCGATTTTCAGGTTTTCGACGTCGCTGCCCTTCTCGATCACTTCACCGGTGATCTCGTGACCGAGCACCAGGCCGGTCTGGGCAGTGGTGCGGCCGCGCACCATGTGTTGGTCGGAGCCGCAGATGTTGGTGGAGACCACGCGCAGGATGACGCCGTGCTCAATCTTCCTGCCACGGGGATCCTGCATTTTGGGATAGTCGATTTTCTGTACTTCGACCTGGCCGTTGCCGAGATACACGACACCACGATTACCAGACATGCTTTCACCTCGCTGTTGTTTTTATGGAACTGCGTTGCCCTCTTGGGTGGGCAGCGCGTTGAGTGCTCGGGTACAGATGCTGTTGCTTGTGTTGTTTGTCAGGGCCTCATCGGGGGCAGTCAGAGCACCACAGTCCTATTGGCGTTCAAAAACACCCGTCGCTCAATGTGATACCCAACGGCCCGGGCCAAGGTCAACCCTTCGATGTCCCGCCCCTTCGCAATCAAATCCTCAGGATAGTGACTGTGATCCACCACCTCCACACCTTGGGCGATGATCGGGCCTTCGTCCAGGTCGTTGTTGATGTAATGCGCCGTGGCACCGACCAGTTTCACCCCCTTGTTGTACGCCTGGTGATACGGCTTGGCGCCCTTGAACCCCGGCAGCAACGAGTGGTGGATATTGATGGCCTTGCCGTCCAGCTTGCGGCACAGCTCCGGCGACAGCACTTGCATGTAACGCGCAAGGATCACCAGTTCGGCGCCGGTCTCTTCCACCACTTGCCACACCTGACGCTCCTGGGACGGTTTGTCGTTAGGGTCGAGGGGGAAATGGTAGTAGGGAATTTGATGCCAGTCGGCCAAAGGTTTGAGATCGGGATGGTTGGACACCACCGCGACCACGTCCATCGACAGTTGCCCGATACGCTGGCGGTACAGCAGGTCGTTGAGGCAGTGATCGGCCTTGGAGACCATGATCACCACTTTTGGCCGGTAGTTCGGCGCCGTCAGCTCGAAGATCATGCCAAAGGCTTCACCCCGCGAGGCCAGGCCATCGCGGAACGCCTGCTCATCGAAGCCATCCGGCTGACGGAATTCCACGCGAATAAAAAACCGGCCCGAGAGGCGGTCATCGAACGAATGGTGCTCGGTGACGTAACAGCCCTGCTCGAACAGGTAGCGGGTAACCGCGTCCACCGTGCCGAGCACGCTGGGGCAGTCGGCGGTCAAAATCCATGTATCGGGTGCGCGGCTCATTACAGTTAACTCCTCATACAGCGATGCTGCTTACTGTAGGAGCGAGCTTGCTCGCGAAAAATCCAAGGGCGCCGCGTTCATTCAGGATGCGCGCGTTATCGTTGACGTTTTTCGCGGGCAAGCTCGCTCCTACAGGGTCATATCAGGCTTGAACGCTCAGGCCAAATTCGGCCGAGGCGTCCTGCAACCACAACCACCAGTAATCCGAGAAGCTGCGACGAATCAGCAGCTCCCAGGTGTCTTCAGCGGTATGGCGAATCACCAGCTGCGACTTGGCGAACACCGTGCCCACCGCCTTGCCCACCGGGAAGTTGTTGGGGTGCACGTCATAGCTGGTGGACTTCATCAGCACATCGCGCACGTTCGGGCCGCTGAGTTCGAGGATCTGCTGGCCGCCGCTGACGTTGACGACTTGGATATGCAGGTCACCCAGGGCGGCGCGCAGGTTTTGTTCGGCGGCGAATTCCTCACCGCCTGGCACGATCAGCAACCACTCATCCGGGCCGAGCCATTGCAGGCTGGTTTCACCTTTGACGATGACCTGCAGGGCGCCAGGCAGTTCGATGCCCAGGGCCTTGTGCACACCGGCGGCGAAGGCCGCGTCATGGCCGTCGCCACGGATCGTGAGATGACCAAGCAATTTCTTTTCGCGCACGGTCACGCCGGCGTTCTTGCGGCCCTTGCCGACCAGGCTGGCGAGGTCGGCATGGTGCAGCGACGACTCGGCCTTGGCACCGGAGGTGGGGCGTTGCTGGTAAACATTGGCTGCTGTCATGGAGCACCTTTCCTGAATTCTGTTGTGAGGCTGATGGCCTCATCGGGAGCAAGCCCCCTCCCACATTTGAAAGTATTCACACATCAAAATGTGGGAGGGGCGGTGCGACGATTCGACTTGCTCCCGATGGCCGCGCCGCGGTCTATCAGATGTTCTGCCGATCACCCTTAGGATCAAAGAACACCGAAGACACAATCTCCGCCTCGATCACGCTGCCATCCGCCTGGGGCGAGAACACCCGCTCACCGATGCGCTTCAAGCCACCCTTGACCACGCCCATGGCAAACGAATAACCCAGGGAGTTGTGCGCGTAGCTGGAGGTGACGTGACCGACCATCTTCATCGGGATCGTCTGCTTCGGATCGAACACCAGTTGCGCGCCTTCCGGCAGCCACACGTTCGGGTCGATCGGCTTCAAGCCCACCAGTTGCTTGCGCTCTTCACGCACACAGTCTTCCCGGTTCATGCCGCGCCAGCCGATCCACGAGAACGGCTTGGTGCGACCGACACACCAGCCCATGTTCAGGTCGTCCGGGGTCATCGAGCCGTCAGTGTCCTGGCCGACGATGATGAAGCCCTTCTCGGCCCGCAGTACGTGCATGGTTTCAGTGCCGTACGGGGTCAGGTTGTACTTCTTGCCGGCCGCGACGATCTGTTCCAGCACGCCCATGGCGTAGTCGGCCTGCACGTTGACTTCGTACGACAGCTCACCGGTAAACGAGATACGGAACACCCGCGCCGGTACGCCACCCACCAGGCCTTCTTTCCAGGTCATGAACGGGAAGCCGTCCTTGTCCAGGTCGATGTCGGTGACTTCCGCCAGCAGCTTGCGGCTGTTGGGGCCGGACAGGGTCATGGTCGCCCAATGGTCGGTGACCGAGGTGAAGTACACCTTGAGGTCCGGCCATTCGGTCTGTTGGTAGATTTCCAGCCACTGCAGCACACGGGCGGCGCCGCCGGTGGTGGTGGTCATCAGGAAGTGGTTGTCGGCGAGGCAGGCGGTAACGCCGTCGTCGAAGACCATGCCGTCTTCCTTGCACATCAGGCCGTAGCGCGCCTTGCCCACGTCGAGCTTGGTCCAGGCGTTGGTGTAGATGCGGTTGAGGAACTCACGGGCATCCGGGCCCTGGATATCGATCTTGCCGAGGGTGGACGCATCCAGCAGGCCGACGCTGTCGCGCACGGCCAGGCATTCGCGTTTTACCGCAGCGTGCAGGTCTTCACCGTTGCGTGGGAAGTACCATGGGCGTTTCCATTGGCCGACGTCTTCGAACTCGGCGCCGTTTTGCACGTGCCAGGCTTGCAGGGCGGTGTAGCGCACCGGCTCGAAGATGTGCCCACAGTGCCGGCCCGCCACCGCGCCGAAGGTCACCGGCGTGTAGTTGGGGCGGAACATGGTGGTGCCCATCTGCGGGATGGTCACGTTCAGCGAGCGCGCGGCAATCGCCAGGCCGTTGACGTTACCGAGCTTGCCCTGGTCGGTGCCGAAGCCCAGCGCGGTGTAGCGCTTGACGTGTTCCACCGACTCGAAACCTTCGCGGGTGGCCAGTTCGATGGCAGCGGCGGTGACGTCGTTTTGCAGGTCGACAAATTGCTTCGGCGCCCGTGCGGTCGCTTTCTCGTGAGGCACCTGGAACAGCGCCAGGGTCGGCTCTTCCAGACGGCTCAAGGCTTTTGGCAGCGTACCTTCCACCGGGGCAAAACCGGCGTCGCTGGCGGCGCGCACGCCGCCTTCAAAACCATCGGCCAGGGAATCGCCAAGGCCGTAGACGCCGTTGATGCCACCGACGCACACACGTTTCTGCGGGGCTTCGCCCGGTACAAAGCCGAGGATGTCTTCGCGCCAGGTCGGCTTGCCGCCCAGGTGCGAGGCCAGGTGGACCACCGGGCTGTAGCCGCCGGAGCTGGCCACCAGGTCGCAGTCCAGCCATTCGCCGGGGCTGGTGACTTTATGCGCCTTGACGTCGATCGCGGCGATACGCGCAGCGGTCACGCGCTTGGTGCCACGGGCCTCGATCACGGCGCTGCCGGTGAGGATCCGAATACCTTTGGCGCGGGCTTCTTCAACCAATGCACCGCGTGGGTTGTGGCGCACATCGGCCACTGCCACCACTTGCAGGCCCGCATCCAGCCAGTCCAATGCAACGCGGTAGGCGTGGTCGTTGTTGGTCGACAGCACCAGTTTCTTGCCCGGTGCCACGCCGTAGCGGCGCACGTAAGTGGAGACCGCACCGGCCAGCATGTTGCCCGGCACATCGTTGTTGCCGTACACCAGCGGACGCTCGCACGCACCGGTGGCCAGCACCACGCGCTTGGCACGTACACGGTGGATACGCTGGCGCACCACGCCAATCGGCGCACGGTCACCGAGGTGGTCGGTAAGGCGCTCGTGGATGGTCAGGAAGTTATGGTCGTGGTAGCCGTTGACGGTGGCGCGGGGCAGCAGCACCACGTCCGGCAGGGCTTTCAGTTCGGCGATGACACTGGCGACCCACTCGGTGGCCGGCTTGCCGTCGAGGCTTTCGCGGGAGTCGAGCAGCGAACCACCGAACTCTTCCTGCTCATCGGCAATGATCACCCGCGCACCACTGCGTGCTGCAGCCAGTGCAGCGGCGAGGCCGGCAGGGCCGGCGCCGACCACCAGCACGTCGCAATGACGGTTGAAGTTGTCGTAGGTGTCCGGATCGTTCTCGGTCGGCGAGCGCCCCAGGCCGGCGGCCTTGCGGATGTACTTCTCGTAGGTCATCCAGAACGATTGCGGGTACATGAAGGTTTTGTAGTAGAAGCCCGGCGGCATCAGCTTGCCGCCGACCTTGCCGAGGATGCCCATCATGTCGTTGTTGACGCTCGGCCAGCCGTTGGTGCTGGTGGCGACCAGGCCCTGGTACAGCGCCTGTTGCGTGGCGCGCACGTTAGGGATTTGCGTGGCTTCGGTAGCGCCGATCTGCAGCACGGCGTTCGGCTCTTCGGCACCGGCGGCAAAGATGCCCCGCGGGCGCGAGTACTTGAAGCTGCGGCCGATGATATCGACGCCGTTGGCCAGCAAAGCAGCGGCCAGGGTGTCGCCCTCGAAGCCTTTGTAGCTCTGGCCATTGAAACTGAAGGTCAGGACTTTGTTACGGTCGATCCGGCCACCGTTGGACAGGCGATTGATCTGGCTCATACCTTCTCTCCAGAGGCCTTGGCGGTGAACTGAGGCTTCTCACCGATCTTGTAGGTTTCAAGAATTTCGTAGGTCACGGTGTCGCGGGTCGCGTTGAAGTACTGGCGGCAACCGGCGGCGTGAATCCACAGTTCGTGGTGCAGGCCACGGGGGTTATCGCGGAAGAACATGTAGTCGCCCCACTGCTCGTCGGTGCAGGCATTCGGGTCCAGCGGGCGCGGGATGTGCGCTTGGCCGGACGCGTGGAATTCCTCTTCGGAGCGCAGTTCGCCACAGTGAGGACAGAAGATATGCAACATAGGGAATTTCTCCTGTTAGTGGGCGACGGCCGCAGCGCCGTGTTCGTCGATCAACGCACCGTTGTGGAAACGGTCGATGGAGAAAGGCGCCGCCAATGGGTGCATTTCACCCTTCGCGAGGCTGGCGGCAAATACGTTGCCTGAGCCCGGCGTGGCCTTGAAGCCACCGGTGCCCCAACCGCAGTTGAAGAACATGTTCGGTACCGGGGTCTTGGAGATGATCGGGCACGCATCCGGCGTGGTGTCGACGATGCCGCCCCACTGACGGTTCATGCGCACCCGCGACAGCACCGGGAACATCTCGACGATGGCCTGGATGGTGTGTTCGATCACCGGGTACGAGCCGCGCTGGCCGTAGCCGTTGTAGCCGTCGATACCGGCGCCGATCACCAGGTCGCCCTTGTCGGACTGGCTGATGTAGCCGTGCACGGCGTTGGACATGATCACGCTGTCGATAATTGGTTTGATCGGCTCCGACACCAACGCTTGCAGCGGGTGGGATTCGATCGGCAGGCGGAAGCCCGCCAGCGAGGCCATGTGCCCGGAGTTACCGGCAGTCACCACGCCGACGCGCTTGGCGCCGATAAAGCCCTTGTTGGTTTCCACACCGATGCACACGCCGTTTTCCTTGCGGAAGCCGATCACTTCGGTCTGCTGGATCAGGTCCACGCCGAGTGCGTCGGCGGCGCGGGCAAAGCCCCAGGCCACGGCATCGTGACGAGCCACGCCGCCGCGACGTTGCACGGTGGCACCGAGTACCGGGTAACGGGTGTTTTTCGAGCAATCCAGATACGGAATCTCGTCGGCCACTTGCTTGGCATTCAGCAGCTCGCCATCCACGCCATTCAGGCGGTTGGCGCTGACGCGACGCTCGGAATCACGGATGTCCTGCAGGGTGTGGCACAGGTTGTAGACGCCACGTTGGGAGAACATCACGTTGTAGTTCAGGTCCTGGGACAGGCCTTCCCACAATTTCATTGCGTGTTCGTACAGGTGCGCCGACTCGTCCCACAGGTAGTTGGAACGCACGATGGTGGTGTTGCGCGCTGTGTTACCGCCGCCCAACCAGCCTTTCTCGACCACGGCCACGTTGGTGATGCCGTGCTCTTTCGCCAGGTAGTAAGCCGTCGCCAGACCATGCCCGCCGCCGCCGACGATGACCACGTCGTAGACCTTTTTCGGGGTCGGCGTGCGCCACATCTTCTGCCAGTTTTCGTGGTGGCTGAGGGAGTGCTTGAAGAGGCCGAAGCCCGAGTAGCGTTGCATAGTCA
Organism: Pseudomonas sp. JV449; assembly: GCF_032424295.1. Classification (NCBI taxonomy): domain Bacteria; kingdom Pseudomonadati; phylum Pseudomonadota; class Gammaproteobacteria; order Pseudomonadales; family Pseudomonadaceae; genus Pseudomonas; species Pseudomonas sp. JV449. The sequence continues at coordinate 115,587 of NZ_VYKD01000034.1, forward strand.
TTACTCCAAAACCGCGCTCAGCGATAAACCGGGAAATCAGCGCACAGGGCAGACACGTGCTTGGCCACGTTGGCCTCGACGTCGGCGTCGCCGAGGTTGTCGAGGATGTCGCAGATCCAGCCAGCCAGCTCGATGCACTGCGGCACCTTGAAACCGCGCGTGGTCACCGCCGGGGTGCCGATGCGCAGGCCCGAGGTCACGAACGGCGACTGCGGGTCATTCGGCACGGCGTTCTTGTTGACGGTGATGTGGGCGCGACCGAGGGCGGCATCCGCCTCTTTGCCGGTGAGGCCCTGACGGATCAGGCTGACCAGGAACAGGTGGTTATCGGTGCCGCCGGACACTACATCGTAGCCGCGTTTGATAAACACGCTGGCCATGGCCTGGGCGTTATCGATCACTTGCTGCTGGTAGGCCTTGAAACCGGGCTCCAGCGCTTCCTTGAAGCACACCGCTTTGCCGGCGATGACGTGCATCAGCGGGCCGCCCTGGGCGCCAGGGAAGACGGCGGCGTTGAGTTTCTTTTCAATCTCTTCGTTGGCCTTGGCCAGGATCAGACCGCCACGGGGACCGCGCAGGGTCTTGTGGGTGGTGGTGGTGACCACATCGGCGTACGGCAGCGGGTTCGGGTACAGGCCGGCGGCGACCAGGCCGGCGACGTGGGCCATGTCGACAAACAGCAGCGCGCCTACTTTGTCAGCGATAGCGCGGAAGCGTGGGAAATCCAGGGTCTTGGAGTAGGCGGAGAAACCGGCCACGACCATTTTCGGCTTGTGCTCCACCGCCAGGCGCTCGACTTCGTCGTAGTCGATCAGGCCGGTGTCGGTGTTGATGCCGTACTGCACCGCGTTGTACAGCTTGCCCGAGGACGACACTTTGGCGCCGTGGGTCAAGTGACCGCCGTGGGCCAGGCTCATGCCCAGGATGGTGTCGCCCGCGTTGATCAGCGCCAGGTACACGGCGCTGTTGGCGGACGAACCGGAGTGCGGTTGCACGTTGGCGTAATCGGCGCCGAACAACTGCTTGGCGCGCTCGATGGCCAGGGCCTCGACCTTGTCCACGTGCTCGCAGCCACCGTAGTAGCGCTTGCCCGGGTAGCCTTCGGCGTATTTGTTGGTGAGGCCGCTGCCCTGGGCCTGCATCACACGCTTGCTGGTGTAGTTCTCCGACGCGATCAGCTCGATATGATCTTCCTGACGCTGCTCCTCGGCGTTCATGGCCGCCAGCAGTGCGTCGTCATATCCCTGGATCTGGTCTTGTTTGCTGAACATCGCGTCTCTCCCAGCCTTTCGTATTGTTGAGGCCCGTGCAGGGCCCTTTGATGCGATGGTAGGGCTGGCGCAGACAGGCCAAATGCCTGCGCACGCCACGCAAAGGTGCGTTTACGACATTAGAGGAGCGCCACGAAATAAATGTGGAATAGGGCTTGTGTGGGAGGGGGTCAGGCGATGATCTGACGGACCAGTAGCAGCAGGAGGAAATGCACTGGATATAAGGCATACGCCCAGCGGCGCATAGGCGGTGGCGAGACATTTTTGGCATGTCGCAATAAGACCAAGCCCGCCAACGGCGCGATCAGACACGCGACCAATCCCAGGAGCGCCACTGGCGTGGCGCTATTGAGCAGGATCTGCCATTGGTTGGCGGCCACGCAGACCCATCCTGGCAACACACTGAAGTACCAAGGCCGACGAAACACCAGCAACATCGCCAGTGGCAGCAACACACCAAAGAAACCGAACATTAAGTGCGACGAAAATACCGCCGCTATCGTGACGGCGATCAACGCCAATCCTCGATCAAAAAACGCCTTCTGCTGCCATCCTCGGGCAACCAGCAGCCCCAACGCCAAGGTGGGCAGCACGTTCAACGTATCGGCGTCCTCGATAAACAGCCGATACGGCACTTCGCTGATCACGCTGAACAGCAGCAGCCAGCCCAGGTAGCGCCACTGGCCGGTCACCGGCGCATTTCGGGCCCGGTGCAGGTTCGCCGCAATCGCCAGGCAAAACCACGGAAACGCCAGGCGCCCCGGCACATACAGGCCATCGAGGCTCAGACCGACATAACGCAGGTGGTCCAGCACCATGCTCAGCAGCGCCAGCCACTTGAGCAAATCCAAAGCGCCATCACGGACGCGTCCGACAGGCATCGTTTCAGAACCGTGCATAATTCCCCAGTGACTTTGCATTTACAGTGCGTGCGCAGCGCCAACCATCTTGGTTACAGTGCGCACCAACATCGACCACAGGAATGGGCCATGACCGACAAGAGCCAACAATTCGCCAGTGACAACTATTCGGGCATTTGCCCCGAAGCCTGGGCCGCCATGGAACAAGCCAACCAGGGTCATCAACGTGCCTACGGTGATGATGAATGGACCCACCGCGCCGCCGACGGTTTCCGCAACCTGTTCGAAACCGACTGCGAAGTGTTCTTCGCCTTCAACGGTACGGCCGCCAACTCCCTGGCGCTGTCCTCCTTGTGCCAGAGCTACCATAGCGTGATTTGCTCGGAAACCGCCCACGTCGAAACCGACGAATGCGGCGCGCCGGAGTTTTTCTCAAACGGCTCCAAGCTGCTCACAGCCCGCACCGAAAACGGCAAGCTGACCCCGGAATCGATCCGCGAGATCGCCCTCAAGCGCCAGGACATCCACTACCCCAAACCCCGCGTAGTGACCCTGACCCAGGCCACCGAAGTCGGCAGCGTCTACACCCCGGAAGAAATCCGCGCCATCAGTGCTACCTGCAAGGAACTGGGGCTGAACCTGCACATGGACGGCGCACGCTTTTCCAACGCCTGTGCTTTCCTCGGCTGCTCACCCGCCGACCTGACCTGGAAAGCCGGAGTGGACGTATTGTGCTTTGGCGGCACCAAGAACGGCATGGCCGTGGGTGAGGCCATCCTGTTCTTCAACCACAAGCTGGCCGAAGATTTCGACTACCGCTGCAAACAGGCCGGCCAACTGGCCTCGAAAATGCGCTTCCTGTCCGCCCCTTGGGTGGGACTGCTGGAAAACGACGCCTGGCTCAAACATGCGCGCCACGCCAACCACTGCGCGCAATTGCTCAGTAGCCTGGTGGCGGATATTCCCGGTGTGGAGTTGATGTTCCCGGTGCAGGCCAACGGTGTGTTCCTGCAACTGTCGGAACCGGCGATTGCCGCGCTGACGGCCAAGGGCTGGCGCTTCTATACCTTCATCGGCAAAGGCGGTGCGCGGTTCATGTGCGCGTGGGATACCGACGAAGAGCGAGTAAGAGAATTGGCCGCAGACATCCGCGAAGTCATGGGCGCCTGACAATGACTCACTGATGTGCATAAAACAAATGTGGGAGGGAGCAAGCCCCCTCCCACATTTGGATTGTGTTGTGCCTGCTCGAGCAATCAGAACTCGATGCGCACATCGCCCTTCGGTACGCTGCAGCACGACAGGATGTAGCCTTCGGCTTCGTCTTCCTCGGTAATCCCGCCGTTGTGGTCCATCTCCACCTCACCACCCAGCTTCATCACCTTGCACGTTCCGCAAATCCCCATGCCGCAGGCTTTCGGAATCAACAGCCCAAGCTTGGCCGCCGCTGCGTGGACGGTCTCGCCAGGGGCGACGCGAATGCTCTTGCCCGAGGCGATGAACTCCACCTGATGCAGATCCGCCAGGTCGATTTCCGGGGCATCCGCCGCTTGCTCGGCCTGCTCCACCGCGTCGGCGCGGGCTTCCGGCGGCGTGGCGCCGAAGGATTCCTCGTGGTAGCGCGCCATGTCGAAACCGGCGACTTCCAACAGGCGTTTCACCGCATTCATGTAGGGCGTCGGGCCGCAGCAGAACACTTCGCGCTCAAGGAAGTCGGGCACCATCAGTTCGAGCATCTTGTGATTCAAGTAGCCGCGATAACCGGCCCAGGGCTCGCCCAGGCCATGCTTTTCGCAGATCAGGTGCAGGCTGAAGTTGTCGATCCGCGACGCCATATGCTCCAGCTCGCGGTGGTAGATGATGTCCTTGGGCGAGCGGGCACTGTGGATAAACGTCATGTCGACGTTGGCGTTGGTGTCGTAGAACCAGCGCGCCATGGACATCACCGGCGTGATCCCCACGCCGCCACTGAGGTACAGCACTTTCGGGCTGGGGAAGTCGATGGCATTGAACAACCCGACCGGCCCGTGCACCGCCAATTCCTGGCCTTCATGCAGGGTGTCGTGCAGCCAGTTGGACACCTTGCCGCCCGGCACACGCTTGATGGTCACCGAGAAGCTGTAGGGCACCGACGGCGAACTGGAAATGGTGTACGAGCGCATGATCGGCTGACCCTCGATCTCCAGCTCCAGGGTGACGAACTGCCCCGGCTTGAAAAAGAACAGGATCGGCTGGTCGGCCATAAAGCAGAAGGTGCGCACATCCCAGGTTTCCTGGATGACTTTGACGCAACGGACGATGTGCCGACCATTGGCCCAGGTCTGGGTGGTTACCGGATTCAGGAAATTATTGGACATGTTGTTCTCCACCGCCGACGTCGGCCTTATGGTGGCGATTCTGCGTAACGCGGGAACCGCCCATTTACCTATCTGCGACATTCACATACTTATCGCGACCAGCCCCCATGCCACGGGGGTTGCGCGTCGGGAACAGAGTGGGCCATGTCGCTCATGGATAAGGTTCGGCGCATCAGCAGCCCCACACTCGCTCCCAACAACGACGTTTTCTTTACGCCTTGCTGCAAACCTGATCAGCCACTATTCGTCGGCCACACAGAATGGCCTTGAGGACACACACGATGGACGTCACCGCAACCTTAAGCTTGGGCGATCCGCTGGAACCCGCACGCAAGGCCACCGCGCAAATGCTGCAAGAGCGCGAGCGCACGTTTTCGCTGCCGCAGCCGTTCTACTCTGATGAGCGGCTGTTTGATATCGATATGCAGGAGATCTTCCAGAAAGAGTGGTTGATCGCCGGCATGACCTGCGAAATTCCCGCCAAGGGCAACTACCTGACCCTGCAAATCGGCAAGAACCCGATCATCGTGATCCGTGGCGCCGAAGGCGTGGTGCATGCGTTCCACAACGTCTGCCGCCACCGGGGTTCGCGCCTGTGCACCAGTGACAAGGGCAAGGTCGCCAAACTCGTGTGCCACTACCACCAGTGGACCTACGAACTGGACGGGCGCCTGCTGTTCGCGGGCACCGAGATGGGTGCCGACTTCGACATGAAGCAGTACGGCCTCAAGCCTGTGAACGTGAAGACCGCCGGTGGCTACATCTTCATCAGCCTGGCCGAAAACCCGCCGGCCATCGATGACTTCCTGTCGACGCTGAACCATTACATGGAACCGTACGACATGGAAAACACCAAGGTGGCGATCCAGACCACCTTGTTCGAGAAGGCCAACTGGAAACTGGTGCTGGAAAACAACCGCGAGTGCTACCACTGCAACGCGTCGCACCCCGAACTGTTGAAAACCCTGCTGGAATGGGACGACGTCACCGACCCACGCGCCGACCAGGCGTTCAAGGACCACGTAGCCGCCTCTGCAGCCGCCTGGGACGCCGAGAAGATCCCTTACGCCCACGCCAGCTTCGGCCTGCGTAACCGCATCGTGCGCATGCCGCTGCTCAAGGGCACCGTGTCGATGACCCTGGACGGCAAGCAGGGCTGCGCCAAGCTGATGGGCCGCATCAAGAACCCCGACCTGGGCTCGATGCGCATCCTGCACCTGCCGCACTCGTGGAACCACTGCATGGGCGACCACATCATCGTGTTCACCGTGTGGCCGATCAGTGCCCAGGAAACCATGGTCACCACCAAATGGATCGTGCACAAGGACGCCGTTGAAGGCGTGGACTACGACGTGGAGCGCATGCGCCAGGTGTGGGACGCCACCAACGACCAGGACCGTCGCCTGGCCGAAGAGAACCAGCGCGGGATCAACTCCACCGCCTACCAGCCTGGCCCGTACTCCAAGACCTATGAGTTCGGCGTGGTGAACTTCGTGGACTGGTACAGCGAGCGCATGTTGAACAACCTCGGCGCAGCCCCGGCGCCTTACCTCAAGGGTGTGGCTGCACACGAATAACCGATACCCACAACTCAAAACTGTGGGAGGGGGCTTAAGGCTTTTTGTAGGAGCGAGCTTGCTCGCGAAAAACTCACAAGCGCCGCGTTCATTCAGGAAGCACGCGTTATCGTTGACGTTTTTCGCGAGCAAGCTCGCTCCTACAAGAAGCGATGTACGCGACCGGCATTAGGGCCCCTCCCACATTTGAACCTCACACTGCTTAATATTTGATCAACTCTCTCGCAGACCACTGGCAGCCTGCCCTCCAGCCTTTACCCAACAACTCATCCACAAAGCCACCCACAGCAATTGTGGGCAACTGCGCTATCCAACCAAAATTAATTGAAGAAAATCCGTGACTTATTCAAGTTGACGGTTCCAACGGCACATTGATCATTTATTGATCAAAACCATACAAGCTACGTAGAACGTGACCTGTAGCGGTACGCAAACACCTTATCCACAGAACCGCCAACAGACTTTGGGGGCAACTTCGGCAGCGCTGTGGAAAACCGCGTCAAACCTTCATATACCAAGGGTTTCAGCTATATTCCTGGGGTTTAGCGGCAATTTGATCAATAAACAACCAGACGACGGAAAGCCTCTATTCATAAGGCCTGTAGCGGATAGCAAACATCTTATCCACAGAAGCGCCAACAGACTTTGGGGGCAACTCAAACCGCTGCTTCCTCCTTATCCACACAAAAAAGCACCAGAAAACCGTAACTTAGCTTGGTCGTTTTTCGTACAGGAGCTTGCAGGCCTTGATTTACGGGGCGTGTGGATAACCACCAACACCTTATCCACAGCCAGGCTCACAGCGTTTGTGGGTAACCGCGCACCTGTACAAAAAACACCCAGCATCTACACTCACCCTTGCAGTCAATTCCATGGCCTGGGTTAACGCGGAAGTCCTTGGCAGCCTGATCGGGAGGAAGAACGGTGATGTGGCAGGGCAAGCCCAGCCATCACTGCGCCAAAGGTTTTACGCTGATTGAATTACTACTGACGCTGGCCCTGCTGGCCACGCTTGCGACAGTGGCTTATCCGCTGACAGCATTGATGGGTAAACGTGATCGAGAACTGGACCTGCAACGTTCGTTGCGGGAAATCCGGCGTGCGATCGATGCCTACAAAGACGCCAGTGACGATGGCCGCATTGAAAAGAGCATCACCGACAGCGGTTATCCACCTTCCCTGCAGGTATTGGTCGAAGGCGTAACGGACAACACCCATCTGCAAGGCAACAAACTCTATTTCCTGCGACGTATTCCCCGGGACCCATTCTGCGAGTGTCCCGAGCTGGCGGCCGACAAAACCTGGCAATTGCGCAGTTACAAGAGCAGCGCCGACAACCCACAAGAGGGAGAAGATGTATTCGACGTTTCATCCCGAAGCACCCGGGAGAGCTTGAATGGAACGTCATACAGCCAATGGTGATCGGGGTTTTACCCTGATTGAGTTGCTGGTGGTCATGGCGATCATCGCCACCCTCATGACCCTGGTCACCCCGCAGTACTTCCGCCAGCACACCAAGGCCCAGGAAACCGTGCTGCGCCACAACCTGTCTTCCATTCGCCAGGCCCTGGACCAATACCGCGAGGACCACAGCGCCAATCCCGAGTCCCTGCAAGCCCTGGTGGACCGTCGCTACCTGCGCGAGATCCCCATGGACCCGCTGACCGGCAGGCGTGACACCTGGCAACTGCAACCTTCGGACGAACAAGGCCTGGGCGATGTACGCAGCGGTGCCACAGGTGCCGACACGAACGGGAGCGCCTATGCAGATTGGTAGGCACAACCAGCAGGGCTCGGTGTTCATGGGCATGTTGGTGACAGTGGCCGTGGTGGCCGTGATGCTGATGGAAGTCGGCACCCTGTGGTCCAGCGTGCTGCAGCGCGAACGCGAGCTGGAACTGCTGGCGCGGGGCAATGAAATCCGCCGGGCGATCGGCCTGTACTACGCCGCCGGCAACACCTACCCCAAGTCCCTCGACGACCTGGTGCTCGACCGTCGCCAACCCACCACCCAGCGCTATCTGCGCCGTGCCTACACCGATCCGCTGACTGGCAGCGCCGAATGGGGCGTAGTCGCGGGCCCAGGCGAAACGTTCATGGGCGTGTTCAGCACCGCCCAGGGCACGCCGTTCAAACAAGGCAATTTTTCAGCCATCAATCAGAGTTTTACAGGACAAGGCAGTTATCAAGGGTGGGTGTTTCTGTTTGGTCCTGGGCAGAACAATCCTGCAACCCGCATCGCTCCCATGGGAGTTCAGCCAACCAATGATGCCAATTGAATAAGCACACTGATCGTTCCAGCAGTTCGGAACTTGTTTATCTGGATTGAGGTGGATTAAGCATGAATAACTTACAGCGGTGCATCACACACTTAGCGAAATGGTTGTTGGCGGCGGTCTTGTTGGCACCGGCGCTGGTCATGGCCCACGGTGCGGTGGACAAGCCCATTGCACGGCAGGTCTATTGCAAGACGCTCCCGGATTTCTGGTCAGGAAGCCCGAGCGATAATGGATGTGCGGCCTTGGCCGCAAAAAGTGGACAGTATCCAGGCCAGCAATGGAATGAAGTGGCCCATTTGATCAGGCAACCGGGTTACGACGACCCTGAAATCGTCAAACGAGAAGTGCCCGATGGCAAACTTTGTTCGGCGGCTGACAGCAAGAAAGATGGCCTGAACATTGTGTCGGACCAGTGGCATCGCACCGACGTTACGCCCACCAATGGCATGATGGATGTGCGCATCATCGGCACTGCGCCACACGTGCCCAGTTTCGCGAAGGTCTTTCTCACAAAACCGGGCTTTGACCCGACCAGGTCGCCGCTGACCTGGAATGACCTGACGCTCATCCACACCCAGCAGTTCGAGCGCGCGCAAACCGACTGGGGCAATAATCCACCCATCATGTCGGGAGCCTCGGGGTACTTCAAGTTCGCTGTACCTATCCCATCGGGGCAAACGGGCAACGCCACGCTGTTCGTGCAGTGGCAGCGTATCGATCCAGCGGGTGAAGGGTTCTATAACTGCAGTGACATCAACATCGTCGGTGCCGGAATCCCGGAGCAGTGGGTCGATATCGGCCAATTCATCGATCAGGTCATGGAGACCCTCAAACCGGGTGACTCAGTCCACTTCCGCATCCTCGACAACACACCGGCGGCCAGGGAAGTGGTGGACATTACCCTGCCCATTACCGCGAGCAACCTCGACCCGAACATATGGGGCCAGCAATTGGCGAATCAGATCAACCCAAGCATTGCCAAGGTAGGAGAAAAAAAAACCGGCAATATTGTATTCAATACCAGCGATGCCAGCGCCAACTCGGTTTACACATTGGCGAAGGGTTACAGCCGTGCAATGGCGATCATCCCTGGCAGCGAAACCCCGACAAACCCTACGGCGCCTGTCGCGAAAATAACCGGGCCCACCACCATGCAATCCGGCCGGCCGTTTACCTTCAGCGCCAGTCAGTCCGTGGGGCACAACGGTCCATTGCTCTACAGCTGGACTGTTATCGGAATGAACCGGCCCTACAACCAGATGACTGTAAGCGGTGTGGCGGTTAACGTTCCTCAGCCGACGCAGCACGAGGTGCGATTGCTGGTACGGGACGAGCAGAATGGCAAGACCGGCCTGGCGCGGCAGACCTTTACCGTGACCCCTTCCAGTGGCGGCGGGGACTATCCGGCCTACAAAGAAGGCACTGCGTACAACGCCGGCGACATCGTGAGCAATAACGGCAAAAACTATAAGTGCAAACCTCACCCCTACACCGCGTGGTGCGCAGGCGCCGCCTGGGCGTATGCCCCCGGCACGGGCACAGCGTGGGACCAGGCCTGGGACGAAGTTCGATGACCCGCTCGAACGCATATTCAGTTACTGGATAAGCATAAGAGCCAAACGTTATAGGGCGCCTCACGGCGCCTTATATCGAGCAACGCTACAGTTGAAGATGTACTTGAATTGAAAAGGTTCTAACGCAGTCCTACCGGCGGTGCCCGCTTCACAGCGGGCCGGGAGAGTTATACACAACCGCCGTACCTTGGCACTCCCAACAGGGTATTTCCATGCGTATTCACTCATTTATCCACAGCCCCCAGCGTGCCTTCACCTTGCTGGAGCTGCTGGTCGTCCTGCTGATCATCGCCCTGCTCGCCGGCTACGTCGGCCCGAAGATGTTCGACCGCCTGGAACTGGCCAAGGTACAAACCGCCCAGGGCCAGATGAAAGCCCTTGCCGATGCCTTGAACCAGTACCGCCTGGACAACGGCAACTACCCCGACGAAACCCTGGGCCTCGACACCCTCACCGCCCGGCCCGCCACCGCCAGCCATTGGCAGGGCCCCTATGTGAAGACGCTGCCGCCAGACCCTTGGGGCAACCCGTATCTCTACAAGAATCCCGGCACACCGCCCAACGATGCGGAGATCATCTGCCTGGGCCGTGACGGCAAGGCCGGCGGGGTGAATACCTACGCCGACATTGTGTACGGCCTCTGACATGTACACGCTGCGGCGGGTCCTGATACTGCTGTGCCTCACGGGTACCGCACAGGCCAACTGCTGGCAACTGGCAGCCAGCCGCTACCACGTCGACCCGCTGTTGCTGTACGCCATCGCCAAGGTCGAATCCGGCCTCAACCCCAGCGCACGCAACCTCAACAGCGATGGCAGCCAGGATATCGGCTTGATGCAAATCAACAGCCGCCACTTGCCCGCACTGGCCCGGTTCGGTATCACCGAGCAGCACCTGATCACCCAGCCCTGCACCAGCGTCATGGTGGGCGCGTGGATTCTTGCCGGGTTTATCCGCGAGCAGGGTTATGGCTGGCAGGCCGTGGGCGCCTATAACGCCGGGGCCAAGCCGGACCGGGAAGCACGGCGCTCACGCTACGCCCTGGCGGTGTGGCGTTACTACGCGTTGTTGTTGCAACAGCGCCAACAACGGGCGGGGCAAATGCCATGACCGACTTTGACGTGCGCATCATCCGTGACGGCCATGTGCAGACCCTGCGCCTGCAAGCCGTTGACGTCGCCCAGGCGCGCCAGCAACTGCAGGCCGACGGCGCCCAGGTCATCTCGCTGAAAGCCCGCCGCCCTCTCAAATTGCCCAGCCGTCGCAGTACGTTCGCCCTGGGCCTGTTTATCCAGGAGCTGGTAGTCCTGCTCGATGCCGGCCTGGTGCTGGTGGAAGCGGTGGAAACCCTGCGCGACAAGGCGCCCGCCGGCATCAACCGGCAGATCATGAGCGATCTGCTCGCCTCGATGTATGAGGGCAACTCGCTGTCCAGGGCAATGCAGCTCAAGCCGCAGACCTTTCCGCCGCTGTTGATTGCCACGGTGGCGTCCTCGGAACACAGCGGCCAATTGGCCGTGGCCCTGCGCCGCTACCATCATTTTGAAGCCCACCTGGCAACCGTGAAGAAGCGCGTCAGCGGCGCCCTGATGTACCCCTTGGTGGTACTCAGCGTCGGCGCGTTGATCCTGCTGTTCCTGCTGTTCTTCGTGATCCCGCGCTTTGCCTCGGTGTTCGACGCCGTGGCCGATCTGCCGGCCACCGCACGCTTTATGGTGTGGTGGGGCGCACTGGTAGACACGCGTGGCATGGAGTTGCTGCTTGGCCTGGTGCTGGCGATTGCCGCGCTGGTGCTGTTGTTGCGCAGCGCCGGGTTCAAGCGCCGCATCGCCCAGCTGTTCTGGAAGATCCCCAGCCTGGGCGCCCAACGCACGCTGTTTATCCTCGCGCGCTTTTATCGCACCGCCGGCATGTTGCTGATGGGCGGCATGCCGGTGGTCACTGCGGTGGAGCTGTCCGGTGCGCTGCTGCCCGTGGAACGCCAGGCGGACCTGCGCCAGGCCATGACCGACATCCAGGCCGGCCAGCCACTGTCCACTGCCCTCGCCCGCCATCGATTGACCACCGCCGTCGCCGAACGCCTGCTACGCGTGGGTGAACAAAGCGGTGAGCTGGCGGCGATGTGCGAGCGCATCGCGCAGTTCCACGATGAAGCGCTGGAGCGTGCCATCGAGCTGTTCAGCAAAGTCTTCGAGCCGTTGTTGATGCTGGTGGTGGGCGGGCTGATCGGCCTGATCGTATTCATGTTGTACATGCCGATTTTCGAACTGGCAGGCTCCATCCAGGGGTAGTGCGATGAGCGAACAGACACGGCAATGGCAGGCCCTTGCAGAGCAACGCGGGCTGAGCTTGTCCAATTACCTGCTGGAGGTGCTGGAGAAAGCGCCCGACCAATTAAGCACCATCGCCCAGCCCCTGGGCCTGCTTGCCATCGCCCCGGAAAACCTCAGTGAACACTGGCGCTTCGATCTGCTGGCACTGCCCCAGGCGCTGATCCATAACGTGCTGCCGGTGGATAACCACGGCCAGCCGTGCCTGGTACTGGGAGACCCTTTCACCCTGGCCAGCCGGCACTGGCTGCAATCCTCGAAAACCTTGCGTCAACTGCCCCTGGCCATGAGCCTGCCCGGCGCGGTCAAGGCCCAGTTGAGCCTGGCCGAAGCCAGCCAACGGGTGATGCAACCTTTCGGTGAGGACGACGAGAATGCCCGCGTCAGCCAGGCCGCCCAGGAAATTTCCCTGAGCAGCATCGCCCGCGACGACAACCCGGTGGTGCGCCTGGTCAACTCCATGCTGTTCGATGCCCTGCAAAGCCGTGCCAGCGATGTGCATGTGGAAACCACGCCCCAGGGCCTGGTGATCAAGTACCGCATCGACGGTGTGTTGCAGCAGATGGGCCAGGCCAGCGGCCTGGACATGGCCGAGCAGGCACTGTCGCGGATCAAGGTGTTGTCGGAGCTGGATATCGGCGAGCGGCGGGTGCCCCAGGACGGGCGTTTCAAGATGAAAATCCAGGGTCGCGAAGTGGACTTTCGCGTGTCGATCATGCCCAGCATCCACGGTGAAGATGCGGTGCTGCGGATTCTCGACAAGTCCCAGCGCGGTGAGTCCCTGAGCCTGGAAACCCTGGGGTTGAACGCCGAGACCATCGCGCGCATCCGTGTATTGGCCGGCGAACCCTATGGCATGTTGCTGGTGACCGGCCCCACCGGCAGCGGCAAATCCACCACGCTATATGCCGCCCTGTCGGAGACCAATACCGGCGAGAAAAAGATCATCACCATCGAAGACCCGGTGGAATACGAACTGCCCGGGGTCCTGCAAATCCCGGTGAACGACAAGAAGGGCCTGACCTTCGCCCGCGGCCTGCGCTCGATCCTGCGCCACGACCCGGACACCATCCTGGTGGGGGAAATACGCGACGGTGAAACGGCCGGCATTGCGGTGCAAGCGGCGTTGACCGGGCACCTGGTGTTGTCGTCGGTGCACGCCAACAGCGCGTTCAGTGTGCTGGAGCGCTTTACCTACATGGACGTGGACCCGGCCAGCTTTGTCGAAGCCCTTAACGGCGTGGTCGCCCAGCGCCTGGTGCGGCGCATCTGCCCGGACTGCGGCACGGATGCCGCCCCCGACCCCGAGATCACCCACCTCGCCCAACTCGCCGAGGCTCAACTCCAACAGGGTCACTATCGCGTGGGCAAAGGCTGCGAGGCCTGCCGTCACACCGGCTATCGCGGCCGGCTCGCCCTGGCCGAAGTGCTGACACTGACCGACAGCATCAAGGAGGGCCTGCTCAACCGCAGTTCGGCCGCCACCCTGCGCGAACTGGCCCTTGAAGCCGGCCACGTGTTTATCCGCGACATCGCCCTGGCCCACGCCGCCCAGGGCGACACCACGCTCAAGGAGATCCACCGTGTCATTTCCCTTTATTGAGCATGTGGTGTGGCTGCACAGCGACGGCGCCGAATGGGCCGCACGACCGCGCTGGAGCGGTGCGGCAGTATGGCGTGCGCAACAGGCTGGCGAGCCATTGGGCGCCTGTGCCGAACTGCTGGAACAGGCGCCGCGCGGCCGCGTCGGGTTTCTGGACCGGGCCACGGTGCTGCTGGGCTTCCCCCATGTGCACTACCTGATGCTGGCGTGGCAAACCGGCGTGTACAGCCAGGCCGACTGGCAAGGCTTGGCCGAAGTGACCTTCAACCAACAGGCAGGCATCGACCCCGGACAGTGGCAAGTGCAAGTCGCCAACAGCACCTTTGGAGATGAACGCCTGGCGGTCGCGACGTCACGGAATTTGCTGCAAGACCTGCGGGAGTTGTTCAAGCGACAGCACCTGCCGCTGGTGAGATGCACGCCATTGTTGACGGCCGTGGCCCAACGGTACTGGCAGCAATTGCCTGACGATTGCGTGCTGGCGGTACCTGAGGCGCGAGGTCTCAGTTGCCTTTACCGGCAACAGGGTGTGGCTCAACAAGTCTGCGTGCTGCAAACCCCACCCGGCAGCCACTTGAGCGACAACCTGTTCACCGCCGACCTGCTGGCGCAACGGCACGCGGCGGCCACATGGGTCGTCGCCAATCACCCCACTGAACATTGGCTGGGGCCACTGCATCCCTGGCTCGGAGAGCCGCTGGCATGATCGCTCAGCTGAAATCACAACTCGCCGGTGCCTGGCGACAGCGGCAGGCGCCGGGCATCGACTTCCTGCACCCCAATGCCGTCTATCGGCCGCTGGTGAGTGTGTTGTGGCTGGTCGCCGCCGGGCTTGTCTTCGTGACCTGGCAACACTGGCAGCGCATGGAGCATCAGCAACAACAGACCGACGCACTGGAGCAGCGCTTTATCGAATTGACACGTCGCCAGGAGCAATTGATCCAGGCCGCCATTCGCTTGTCACCCCAGCAGAAACAACAACTGGCCGCCTTTTCCCGACAGCAGGACACGCCCTTCGCACTGATGGACGCCGTGGCCCGGGCCTGGTCCGCGGAAGTCGCGCTGACGCGCGTGGAGGTCGACACCCAGGCCCGACTGATTCACTTGGAGTTGGAAGCCAAGGTGCTGGGCGATGCCTTTCGCTTTGTCGAACGGCTCAAGGCCCAGCCAGGTGTACACGTGAACCTGCAACAAAGCGCACGCAAGGCCAATGACCCGCAACACCCGGTGCAGGTCAAACTTGCGGTTGGTGCAGGGTAGTCGCCCATGGACGCACTGACCCGCCACCTCCCGCGCGTGCGCTGGCACCTGATGCAATGGCAGCAGCGCCTGGGCTTTTGGGGGCTGCTGGCGTTGGGGCTGATGGCGGCAACGTTGCTGATCGAAGTCACAGTGATACATCCGGCAGGCATTGCCGACAGCCTGCGGCGCCAGGAACTGGAGGCCGGTATCGCCGAGCAGCCCCAGGATGTGCAGGTGACCGAACCGGCCGTGGTCGAACGCCTGCCCAGTGCACAGGACTTCGCCCCACGCCTGGAAAAGCTGCTGGACGTCCTCACCCGGCGCGGCTTTATCATCGAACAGACCACCCTGGCCTACTCCGCGCCCGGCGACACCGGGCTGCAACGGCTGGACGTGGACATTCCCCTCGTCGGCCCCTACGCCTTGCTGCGCGATGCCCTGGTCGACGTCGCCAATGAGCCGGCCGTGCGCATCGAACGCCTGGCCCTGGAGCGCAAGGAAATCACCAGCGGCATGTTGAACATCAGCCTCAAGGTGAGTGTGCTGGGGGTGGTGGAATGACGCTGCCGCTGTATCTGCGCATGCTGTTGCTGCTGACCTTGATCGGCTGCGGCTGGCTGTTCTGGCAGGACACTGCGGACAACCCCGCACCCTCGCCGGTGCCAGTGATCGCCCGCCCTGTACAGGTGCCCTCGGCACCGGTTGCCGCACCTGCACCGGCGGTGGCCGAAGCCATCGACCTGTTCCCTGCCCAGACCTGGACACCTGCACCGCCGCCCATACCGGTCGACACCTCAGCGCCCAAGCCACCGCCCCTGCCCTTCACCGTGAGCGCGCAATGGCGCTACGAGAACCAGGCGAAAATCGTCGTACTCAGCGGCAATGGCAGCCAGTACACCCTGTGCAACCGTTGCTCGGTACCCGGGCGCATCGTGCCCGGCAAGATGCTCGACGCCCATTACCGGCTGGACAAACTTACCGACACCGCCGTGGTGCTGACCTACATGCCCCTCAAGCATGTCAGCACCTTGCGGCTGGACACTCACTGACCGGCGCAGGACACGATCATGGCCATACGCACGTGGATACCCTTGAGCCTGGCCGTGGCCCTGCTCAGCGCCTGCCAGACCCAGCGGGCGATCAAGGAGAGCGACGAGTTGCGCCAGAAGGGCGACATCATCCGTTCGGTCGAAGTGCTGCAAGCCGAAGCCAGACAGGCCCCCGACGATGTGCAACTGCGCACCGCCAACTTCAGCAAGCTGGAATTGCTGGTGGCCCAATACAGCCGCGAAGCCAGCACCGCGCTGATGCGTGGCGACGATGCCGCTGCCATCCGCGCCCTGGAAACCATCCTCAAATACGATCCCAGCAACCTCGGCGCGCGCCAGGAAGTCCAGAGCATCCAGGCGATGAAACAACTGCGCCCGCAACTGGCCCAGGCCTACGAAATGAAGCGCTCCAACCCGGTGGAAGCCCTCAACCTGGTGCGCCGGATCATCGCGCAAAAGCCCAACTACCGAGAGGCCCTGGACTTTCGCAATGCCCTGACCCGTGAACTGGTGAGCGCCGATTACCTCAGCGCCGACCTCTCCGAGGCCATGCGCAAACCCTTGAGCCTGGAGTTCAGCGCCCAAAGCCTGACCACGATTTTCGAGACCATTGCGCGCCTGTCGGGGGTCAACTTCGTCATCGACAAGGACGTCAATCCCAGTGCCTCGGCGAGCATGACCGCGAGCCGAACCACCGCCGAAGACGCGCTGAACCTGCTGCTGACCACCCAGGGACTGGACAAGAAGGTCCTCAACGCCAACACCCTCCTGGTTTACCCCCGCCGCCCGGACAAGGAACGGGAATATCGCGAGTTGGCCGTGCGTACCTTCTACCTCAGCCATGGCGACCCCAAGGTCATCGCCGCCGAGATCAAACAGGTGCTCAAGCCCAAAGAGGTGCTGGTGGACGAACGCCTGAACGCGGTGATCGTGCGCGATGGCCTGGATACCCTGAGCGCCGTGGAAAAACTGGTGGAAGCCATTGATATCGCACAATCGGAAGTGACCATCGACATCCAGGTGCTGGAGGTCAGCCTGACCGACGAGTTGAACCTGGGCATCCAGTACCCGGAGAGCATCGGCCTGTCCGTGGGCAACCTGGCCAACGTGCCTGCCGGGCTGGCGGGTATCCCACTCAGCGCATTGCGCGGGATCAACGGCGACAACATCCTGCTCGACGCGGGCAGTACCTCGGCGCGCATCAATATGCTGCAACGCAGCGGCAACACCGTGACCCTGGCCAACCCCAGGGTGCGGGTGCGCAACCGCGAAGAAGCCCAGGTGAACATCGGCGACAAGATCCCCGTGGTGACCACCACCACCGCCAACCAGATCACCACCTCGTCGGTGTCCTACCAGGACGTGGGACTGCAGATCACGGTCAAGCCGAACATCAGCCTGAGCGATGAGGTGAACCTGGAGTTGAACGTGGAAATGAGCCATATCACCAAGCGTATTCCCGGCTCGGAAAACGTACCGGCCACCTTCGAACTCGGCTCACGGGCCACCAAGACCCTGCTGACCGCGCGCAACAATGAAACCCAGATCGTCTCGGGGCTGATCCGCACGGCGGACGTCGACGAGGGCTCGGGGCTGCCATGGTTGAGCCAGATCCCGTGGATCGGCAAGAAGCTGTTCGGCACCAACCAGAATACCCAGCAGAAAACCGAGATCATCCTGCTGCTGACCCCGAGGATCGAACGCAACCTGGACCTGCCGATTGCCCAGATCAGCACCTTCCACAGCGGCACCGAGGCGCGCAGTTCGACCCAGGGCATGATCCTGCGCGACACCACCGACAAAATGATCCTCAAGCCGATTGGCGGCGACCCCACGCCGGCGCTGCCACCGCCGATGCAACAGCCGGATGCCACCTGGCAACCCCTGCCGCCACTGCTGCCGGATCTGGTGCCCAAGCCTGCGCCCGAACCTGCGCCCCAATGAAGATCCAATGTGGGAGGGGGCTTGCCCGATTGCAATGTGTCAGTCTCAGTATCCTTGACTGGTCCACCGCTATCGGGGGCAAGCCCCCTCCCACATTTGTTTTGCAGTGTTGGTGGGTTAGCGCACGACGCCTTCTTCTATGAGCAACTTGAGGATTGCCTGGGCACCTTCCTCGGCGCTCACACCCTTGAGCACCTGCCCACCGCCACCACTGGCCTTGGCGGTGGCGGCTTTCATGCGGTCGGCGCCGCTCTTGGCCTTGATCACCTTGAGGCGCTTGGGCCGGGGCTTGGCCGGTTGCAGCACGGCGCCTGTGAATAACGCGTCCTGCTCGACTTCCACTTCGTGGGCCGCCAATTCACCGCGTTGTGCCGGACCGTAGGCGCTTTGCCGAGGTTTTGGCGCGGCGTTATCCACCGTCGCCAGAAACGGCAGGCGCACCTTCAAGCGCCTGCGCTGCCCACGGGGCAAGGCTTGCAGCACATGGGCCACACCGCCGTCGATGGACTCCACCTCGGCCAGCCCGACAATCAGCGGCCAGCCCAATTGCTCGGCCAACAGGAACGGCAACATGCCCGAGCCTTCACCGGTTTCGGCCTGGCTGCCGGCAAGCACCACCTGGGCACCGGCGTCGCGCAGGTACTCGCTGAGCACCGGCAACGCATCGCTGCCCTCCGGTTGTTCCAGCACGTGCAACTGTGGCAGGCCCATGCC
Organism: Pseudomonas sp. JV449; assembly: GCF_032424295.1. Classification (NCBI taxonomy): domain Bacteria; kingdom Pseudomonadati; phylum Pseudomonadota; class Gammaproteobacteria; order Pseudomonadales; family Pseudomonadaceae; genus Pseudomonas; species Pseudomonas sp. JV449. The sequence continues at coordinate 134,387 of NZ_VYKD01000034.1, forward strand.
CAGGTAGCTGCGCAGGGTCGGTTCGGCGATGTTGCCGGCGTGCAGCACCTGCAGCTTATCCCCAGCCATCTGCAGACCCAGTTCGACGGCGCGCGCATCCTGTTCGGCGCGGCGTGGCCGGCCGGAGGTGGGGTGGGCGCCGATGGACACCAGGCTGATTACATTCGTGGTCATGGTCATGTCCTCAAGCCGCATCGCGCTTGGCGCCGTTGCGGTAGGCCTCGACCGCAGCGATCAAGGCTTGCAGAATCGCGGCGCTTTCGCCGATCACCGACAGGTCGGCACGCTTGATCATGTCGCAGCCCGGGTCGAGGTTGATCGCCACCACCTTGTCGCAGGCGCCAATGCCTTGCAGGTGCTGGATCGCCCCGGAAATCCCCACGGCCACATACACCCGCGCCGTCACCCAGGTACCGCTGGCGCCGACCTGGCGATCACGGGCCATGAATCCATCGTCCACCGCCACCCGCGAGGCGCCTTCGGTGGCCCCCAAAGCCGCGGCGGTCTGGTGGAACAGCGCCCAGTCCTTCACGCCGTTGCCGCCGGAGAAAATAAACTCGGCCTCGGCCATGGGAATCGCCGCCGGGTCCACCGCCACCGCGCCAAGATCCTCGATACGCGGCAGGCTGCGCGCCAGGCTTGTGGATAACTCCACGGGCAGCACTTCATGGCGTGTGTCGCTGACCGGATCGGCGCATTCGGCGGCGGCCAGAATCAGGCGTGGCAGCGGCCGCGCCAAGTCTTCCCGGCCAGCACCGGCGCGGCCGATGCACTCATCGCCCTTGATCTGCCAGACGCGAGTGGCCGGGCGCTCCTTGAGACTGGCGGCAAAGCGCCGACCCAACTCGCCACCACCACTGCGGCTGTCGGGCAGCAACCAGTGGCGCGGGTTGAACTGGTTATCCACAGCGCGCAAACCCTGCACGCGTTGCTCCGGTGAATAACCGTCGAATTCGTGGCCGTCGAGCACCAGCAGGCGATCGACACCGGCCGTGGCAAACGCGCTTTCCTTGTGTTCGCCAAACACCACTGCCAGCACCGCGCCGTCGTTGCCGGCGAGTTGCCGCGCCAGGCCGAGCAGGTCGCGGTCGTGGCTGCTCAAGCGGCCACCAACCATGTCCGGCACTACGTTGATGTAGAACGCAGGCGCAGGCACCTGATGCAGCGGCAACTGCACTTCAATCGCCGCCGTACGCTTGGCCGCACCGCCCTGCTGGGCACCGCTGCGGTCGATGCGCTTGATGCCGTTGGGGCCGATAAAACCGACGCCATGCACGTTCTTGCGGATGATGCCGTTAGGCCCCATCCAGCTGTGTTGCACTGGCTGCATCGCCGCATGCAGCGGGTGCAGACGGTTACGGGCGATCCATTCGGCCCGTGGGTCGCGGCGGATAATGTCGCTCATCAGTGCACCTCCGCAGGTTCACGCTTGTTGGGAGCTTTGGCCGGTGCGACGTCTTCCAGCAAAGCATCGGCCACCAGCTCGGCGATGTCCTTGATCAACGGTCGCGGTTCAACCACACCTTCGAGCATCGCCGTGCACTGCGGGCACCCCACCGCCACCAGTTCGGCACCGGTCTCGCGGATGTCTTCCATGCGCATATCGGGGATACGTTGCTTGCCGGGAATATCGGTGATCGGCGCGCCGCCGCCACCGCCGCAGCAGCGCGAGCGGAAACCCGAGCGTTGCATCTCCTTGACCTCGATGCCCAGCGCCCGCAGCACTTGGCGCGGCGCCTCGTATTCGCCGTTGTAGCGGCCCAGGTAGCACGGGTCGTGGTAGGTCACGCTGTTGCCTTTGTGCTGGCCCAGGTTCAGCGCGCCCTCGCCGATCAGCTCGGCCATAAAGGTGCTGTGGTGCTGCACGCGGTAGTTGCCGTTGAAGGCGCCGTACTCGTTTTTCAGCACATGGAAGCTGTGGGGGTCGCAGGTGACGATGCGCTTGAAGCTGTACTTGGCCAACGTCTGGATATTGCGCGTGGCGAGCATCTGGAAGGTCGCTTCATCGCCCAGGCGCCGCGCCACGTCACCGCTGTCGCGCTCTTCCAGGCCGAGCACCGCGAAGTCGACCTTGGCCGCTTTCAGTACTTTGACGAATGCGCGCAGGGTGCGCTGGTTGCGCATGTCGAAGGCGCCGTCGCCGACCCAGAACAGCACGTCAACGCTGCCTTTGTCGCTGAGCAACGGCAGGTTCAAATCCGCCGCCCAGTTGAGGCGACCGCCCGGTGCGAAACCGCCGGGGTTGTCGGTGGCGATCAGGTTTTCCAGGACTTCGGCGCCCTTGTTCGGCGTGGCGCCTTTTTCCAGGGTGAGGTGGCGGCGCATGTCGACGATGGCGTCCACGTGCTCGATCATCATCGGGCACTCTTCCACACAGGCACGGCAGGTGGTGCACGACCACAGGGTCTCGGCGTCCACCAGGCCGTTGACGATCGGCTGGTGCGGGTTGCCGCTGTGTTCGCCAATGGCTTTACCCGGATAAGGGCTGCCGGCGAACTTGGCATCGGTGCCGCCGGCCAGGCCGACCACCATATCCTGGATGAGTTTTTTCGGGTTCAGCGGCTGGCCGGCAGCGAAAGCCGGGCACGCTGCTTCGCACTTGCCGCACTGCACGCAGGCGTCGAAGCCGAGCAGTTGGTTCCAGGTGAAATCCTTGGGTTTTTCCACGCCCAGGGGCGCGCTTTTGTCGCTCAGGTCCAGGGGTTTCAAACCCGTGGAACGACCACCGCCAAAGCGTTCGGCGCGACGGTGCCAGGCCAGGTGCAGGGCACCGGCGAAGGCGTGCTTCATCGGGCCGCCCCAGGTCATGCCGAAGAACATTTCGGACACGCCCCACAGCACCCCCACGCTCAACAGCGCGGCCAGCAGCCAGCCGCCGAAGTCGGCGGGCAGGATCCCCGCCACTGGCAGCGTCACCAGGAAGAAACTCACCGAGAACGCCATCAGGCTTTTCGGCAGGCGCATCCACGGGCCTTTCGACAGGCGCGACGGCGGATTGCGCCGCCGCAGGTAAACGAAGGTGGCGCCGAAAAACATCAACACCGACGCCAGCAGCAAGGCGTAGCCGAGGATACGGTTATGCAGGCCGAAGCCGTGCACCAGGATCGCCAGCAGCGCCGACAGCACAAAGCCCAGGGCAGTGGCGACGTGGGTGTTGGCGATGTATTTGTCGCGGGCGACCACGTGGTGCAGGTCGACCATGTAGCGCTTGGGCATGGCCAGCAGGCCGCCCAGCAGGTCGACCTTGGAGGCTCGCCCGCGGCGCCACATGTTCACCCGGCGCAGGGCGCCGAGGACGGCAAGGCCCAGGGCGGTAAATAAGAGAATAGGCAGCAAGGTGTTCAACATGGTGAAGCTCCCACAGACCGCACAGGTCTACTGTGAAACTGGCCCGAATGTGGGAGGGGGCTTGCTCCCGATGGCGGACTGTCAGTTGGTACAGTTGTCGCTGAACCACCGCTATCGGGAGCAAGCCCCCTCCCACATTTGACCGCGTTCACCTCATCAAAAGTCTTTGCACAGGCGCAGGGCGTCATAGATGGCGGCATGGGTATTTCGCTGCGCCACACAGTCACCGATACGGAACAGCAAGTACCCCTCGCCCGCCTCGCTCAAGCACGGCTGCGGCTTGATCGCGAACAGGGCTTCGACGTCGATCTGGCCCTTGTTGCGCGAACCTTCCTTGAGCCCGTAGTAGATCGCTTCGTCCGGACGCACGCCGTTCTCGACCACCACCTGGTCCACTACCCGCTCTTCTTTGGCGCCGGTGTATTCGTTCTCCAGCACCGCCACCAGCTTGTCGCCTTCGCGGTAGACCTTTTCCAGCATCATGTCGCCGGTCATGATCACTTCTTTGGGGTACATGCTGCGGTAGTAGGTGGGGAACGACGTACCGCCAATCGCCACGCCCGGCTTGATGTCGTCGGTGACGATTTCCACCTGGCAGCCTTTGTCGGCCAGGAAGTCCGCCACCGACATGCCGGTGAATTCGCAAATGGTGTCGTACACCAGCACGTTCTTGCCCGGTGCGACCTTGCCGTCGAGCACGTCCCAGCTGCTCACCACCAGGCCTTCGGCAGCGCCCCAGTGTTCGTTCTGTTCGATAAACGGATGCCCGCCGACCGCCAGCACCACCACGTCCGGACGCAGGTCCAGGATGGTCTCGGCATCGGCGGCCACGCCCAGGCGCAGGTCGACTTTCAAGCGTGCCAGCTCCAGCTGGAACCAGCGGGTGATACCGGCGATCTGGTCGCGTTGCGGCGCCTTGGAGGCGGTGGTGATTTGCCCGCCGATAAATTCTTTCTTCTCGAACAGGGTCACGTCGTGGCCACGTTCGGCGGCCACCCGCGCGGCTTCCATCCCGGCAGGGCCGGCACCGACCACCACCACCTTGCGTTTCGGCCCGGTGGACTTCTCGATGATATGCGGCACGCCCATGTACTCACGGGACGTCGCGGCGTTCTGGATGCACAGCACATCCAGGCCCTGGTACTGGCGGTCGATGCAATAGTTGGCGCCGACGCACTGTTTGATCTGGTCGATCTGGCCCATCTTGATCTTGGCAATCAAGTGCGGGTCGGCGATGTGCGCACGGGTCATGCCGACCATGTCCACATAGCCGCCTTCGAGGATGCGCGTGGCCTGGTTCGGGTCCTTGATGTTCTGTGCGTGCAGCACCGGAACCTTGACCACTTCCTTGATACCGGCCGCCAGGTGCAGGAACGGCTCCGGCGGATAGCTCATGTTGGGGATCACGTTGGCCAGGGTGTTGTGGGTGTCGCAACCCGAGCCAACGACGCCGATGAAATCGAGCATGCCGGTGTCGTCGTAGTACTTGGCGATCTGCTTCATGTCTTCGTGGGATAGGCCGTCCGGGTGGAACTCGTCACCGCACAGGCGCATGCCCACGCAGAAGTCGTCACCGACTTCGGCACGCACGGCTTTCAACACTTCCAGGCCGAATTTCATGCGGCCTTCGAAGGTGCCGCCCCACTCGTCGGTACGCTTGTTGACCCGCGGGCTCCAGAACTGGTCGATCATGTGCTGGTGCACGGCGGACAGTTCCACACCGTCCAGGCCACCAGCCTTGGCGCGCTTGGCGGCGCTGGCATAGTTGCCGATCACGCGCCAGATTTCTTCCGGCTCGATGGTCTTGCAGGTGGCACGGTGCACCGGCTCACGCACGCCGGACGGCGACATCAGGGTCGGCCAGTTAAAGCCATCCCAACGGGAGCGACGACCCATGTGGGTAATCTGGATCATGATCTTGGCGCCATGCTTGTGCATGGCATCCGCCAGGTTCTGGAAGTGCGGGATGATGCGGTCGGTGGACAGGTTCACCGAACTCCACCATTCCTGGGGGCTGTCGATGGCGACCACCGAGGAACCGCCGCAGATCGCCAGGCCGATACCGCCCTTGGCTTTTTCTTCGTAGTACTTCACATAGCGGTCGGTGGTCATGCCGCCGTCGGTGGCATACACCTCGGCGTGGGCGGTACTGAGCACGCGGTTGCGGATGGTCAGTTTGCCGATCTGGATCGGCTGGAACATTGCTTCGAAAGCCATGGCACGGTCCTCGGCTTACAACGGCTTGACGGTGAACAAACCATCATCGTGGCCCTCTTCGGAGCCTCCGTAGATTTGTTCGGCCACAGTGCGAATCTTGCTGCCACGCGCCTGAAGAATCTGGTCCATGGCACCGGCAAACCAGCCGGTGAACATGTAGTCGACTTTGCGCCCGACCTTGCCGTACACATAGACGAATGCCGAGTGTTCGAGCTTGACGCTGGCGGTGCCTTTATCCAGATCGATGTCCTGGATCTTGAACAGGCCCCAGCCGCGTTGCGACAAGCGCTTCATGTAGTGCTCGAACACCGCGACGCCTTCCAGGCCGTGGCATTCGGCTTCTTTTTCACACCAGTGCCAGGCGGACTTGTAGCCGGCCTTGTAGAGGATTTCGGCATAGGCGTCGGCGCCCAGCACCTCTTCGATGCCCATGTGGTTGTTGACGAAGAAATGGCGCGGCACGTACAGCATCGGCAGGGCGTCGGACGTCCAGACACCGGTTTCGCTGTCGACTTCAATAGGCAATTGCGGGGCGATCTTGGCCATGGAAACTTAACTCCAGAAAAATTCGTTGTGATGTTGCCCGTGGGTGCTTGGCTTATTCGCCCCAAACGTCCTTCAAGACGTTGACCCAGTTCTCGCCCATGATCTTGCGCACCACACGCTCGGGATGGCCGCGCTTGAGCAGGGTCTCTGTCAGGTTGGGAAACTCGCCGACGGTGCGGATGCCCAGCGGGTTGATGATCTTGCCGAAGCTGGTCAGGCGGCGGGCGTAGCCCTTGTCATGGGTCAGCATTTCAAAGAAATCCTGGCCATGGCCCTGGGTGAAGTCGGTGCCGATGCCGATGGCGTCTTCGCCGACGATATTCATGGTGTATTCGATGGCTTCGGCGTAGTCGTCGATGGTCGAATCGATGCCCTTGGCCAGGAACGGCGCGAACATGGTCACGCCGACAAAGCCGCCGTGGTCAGCGATGAACTTCAGTTCTTCATCGGACTTGTTGCGCGGGTGCTCTTTAAGGCCGGACGGCAGGCAGTGGGAGTAGCACACCGGCTTTTTCGATTCGAGGATGACTTCTTCGCTGGTCTTGGAGCCGACGTGGGACAGGTCGCACATGATGCCGACGCGGTTCATCTCGGCGACGATCTCGCGCCCGAAGCCCGACAGGCCGCCGTCGCGCTCGTAGCAACCGGTGCCGACCAGGTTCTGGGTGTTGTAGCACATCTGCACCACACCGACGCCGAGCTGCTTGAAGATCTCTACATAACCGAGCTGGTCTTCAAACGCGTGGGCGTTCTGGAAGCCGAAGATGATGCCGGTCTTGCCCTGTTCCTTGGCCTTGCGGATGTCGGCGGTGGTTTTCACCGGGATCACCAGGTCGCTGTTCTCGCGGATCAGGGTCTGGCTGGCGACGATGTTGTTGATCGTGGCCTGGAACCCTTCCCACACCGACACGGTGCAATTCGCGGCGGTGAGGCCACCTTTGCGCATGTCCTCGAACAGGTCGCGGTTCCACTTGGCAATGATCAGCCCGTCGATAACGATGCTGTCGGCGTGCAATTCGGCTGGGCTCATCAGGCGTCCCCTTATTTTGGCGATTCATGCGCCGAATCGTCTGCCGGCGCTTTGGGGCCAGCATATGCCCAGGGGCCGACCGAGCCGGGTGCAAAAACGACAGGGGAATTGCCGAAAGCGTCAATCCACGACAAAGGCTGTTATGAGTGGTCTGACTGGCGGCTGTTATTTGTCTTACGCTTGAGCCAGAATTCCCGCATCACCTGATATGAGACGGCGCAATGAAATCGATTTTCCTGGCTTTGGCACTCATCGCAACCGGCGTCCACGCGGCCGAAGACACCGACAGCACGCCGTGCGATGGCATCGAAAACGACAAGCAAACCCTGGAATGCGCCACCTACAACAAAACCACTGCCGAGCAATTGCTCAAGGATAATTATCAAGGCCTGCTGGAACGCATGCATTCCACCTATGGCAGCGACAAGACCAAACTTGCCGACATTACCGCTCGTCTGAAGGATGCCCAGCAGAAGTGGGAAAAACTGCGTGACGCCGATTGTGCGGTGGACACCTTTCCAGCGGTGACTGGCACCAAGGCCTATGCGATTGCACAGAATGACTGCCTGGCGCGGATGAGTGATGAGCGGTCGGAGTTTTTGGAGTCGATTGGGCAGGAATAAGCGACAATCGCCGCCACTTTCTCTTTGAACCAAGGCCATTCATGACTATCTGCGGCATCGAAATCAAAGGCAGCGAAGCCATCATCGCCCTCGCCTCCCTGGACAACCAGACGCTGAGCCATGTCGCCCTGGCCATCAAGAAAATCGCCCTTGATGACGACGATGAAGCCGTTAACGTCAAAGCCTTCGCCGCCCAGGTGAGGGCGTTCGTGCAGGAAAACGCCATCCAGCGCATCGCCATCAAGAAACGCAGCAAGAAAGGTGAATTCGCCGGGGGCCCGACAACCTTCAAGATCGAAGGGGTGTTTCAGTTGCTGGAGGGGGTTGAGGTGACGCTGCTGTCGCCGCAGACCATCAATGCGCAGAACAAGAAGCACAACTTTGATCTGCCGGCGACGCTGAACAAGTATCAGCATGAAGCTTATAAGGCTGCCTGTTCGAGCCTGATGAAGAAGTAACGCACGTTAACTTCTGACGCAGTGTTCGACCCCGTGGCCGCCGCCTTCGTATTCAGGCCCGTAATAATATTTGACGAAGGACACTTTGCCTTCCGGCGTTGGAACAAGTTGCGCAATACCGACGCCGTAGTCTTTCAAGGCGGGATCGGTATGGGCGAAATAAACCGCCAGCGTATCTGCGGTGGCAGCGGCAAACCCGTCATAACGGGATTTATCTTCCAGGGTCAGGGTGAACGTGTAGGCACCGTACTTGCCGGTACTTTGGCTGGTGTTGATTTTCATATCGACAACACCGGTGAAGTCACCAATATGACGGTCCTTGCCAGTACACTCATAACGCCCGCTGTAATCGGTCCCGGTGAAAGGCGCCGGGGTTTTGGCTGCCCAGGCGGGAGCGGACGCGAACGCGATGACGGCAACAATTCTTTTGAGCATACGGGACCTCTTATCGATCAAGTAATGGGGATACAAGTGCGGATGCCGAGCTGATCAAGTACAAGCGCTCTTATTTATATACGGCCCAACTAGCAGCTTAATCAGCGGCCACTGGACGGTAACAGCGCACTTGCGCAAGACATAGCCAGCAACATAGAAAAAGATATTTCCCACATCGACTACCCCACACATTTCCCTGCCACGCGCCATCTGCAGTACGGCTGAGGAAATCACTGGCGTGCCTTGCGCACCTTGAGCCAATCCCCGAACGACTTGTCTTCCAGGGCATAACCACCGCGGCCCGACTTCCACACCAACTCCTTGTCGCGCAAGGCATCGATGCAGGCCTGGACGGTCTGGGTGCCCGGCACCACGTCACTGCCCATGGCTTCCAGCGCCTTGCTGACAGCCGTGAGGGTGCTGTCGGTGAAGGGCGCGAAGGGTTCGTTGTTCTGGGAACGCTCCACCATCACCTCCAGCACGGCGCGCTGCGGGATGGTCAGGGCGTTCCAGGCGCTTTCGAACTCGGTCCATACACCCGCGCGCAGCAGTTCGGCGCGACTGTGCAGCAATTGGCCCAGATTGCTCGCCTCGCCCAGCTCCAACGCGACTTCACCGATGATCGTGCGCAACATCTCGGGACGCCGACCTACCAGCTCAAACGCCTCATCAATATCAGCCGCGCTGAACTGGTTGGTCTCGGCCAGGTGCGCGTTGAGGTGCACGGTGTAGGCTTGGGTGAACTCTTTACCCAGCAGCGGAAACGGCGTGATGCTGGAACCGAAGAACGGCTGGCTTTTACCCAATACCAAATGGGCGAGTTTGTCGCGATTGGAGCCGGTAAACACCAGGCGCAAGCCGCTGCCCTCTTCGTCACGGCCCTGGTTGAGCTGATCCCGGGCAGCCTTTAGCGCGAACATCGCATTGATACCCGACTCGGTGGTCAAGGCGTGCTGCGCTTCGTCAATCACCAGCACAACGGGTTTTTCTGCAGCACTGTGGAGCAATTCCAGGGCTTGGGTCAGCGTCGCACCGACAGGCAATTGTGGCTTGGTAAAGTCCCAGGAGAGCGTCCGCAGAAAGCTCAGTTTCTCGATGCCAATATTCTTGGCCAGTTTGCGGATGCCCTTTTCATAGGGAACCAGGGCAGCCGCAATAGCACTGGCAATCAACTCCGCAGGATCTTTCTCCTTGTCAGCCCAGAGATCCACATACACCGCCAGCCAGCCCCGGAGCTGACATTCCGGAATCAGGTCTTCGCGCAGGAAAGTGCTTTTGCCGGTGCGACGGGGCGCCGCGAGAAACAGGCCAGAGGTGAAATCCTGAATACCGGCGCCCACCAGGCCATCGGCAATACTGCTTGCCAGGGCGGGGCGACGGAACACGAAGCCGCTGTGTTTGGACATGGATTTATACTCAATTATGAAAACAACTATAAATTATAGTGATGAGTATAATTCACTATAATTGCCCGTCAAACCACCTCCCGTCGCCGATCCTCCCTCGGACACTTGGCAAACCTCGCCCGATAACTCCGGGTGAAATACGACGGCGACTCGAACCCGCAGGCAATGCTCACCTCCAGCACGCTCATATCGCTCTGGCGCAGCAGCTGCCGGGCTTTTTCCAGGCGCAGGCCAAGGTAGAAGTTGCTCGGGGTATCGTTCAAATGCAGGCGAAACAGACGCTCCAACTGGCGCCGGGTAACTTTGATCGCGTCGGCCAACGCCAAGGTGCTCAGGGGCGGTTCGGTGTGCTGCTCCATCTCGCCGATCACTTGCACCAGCTTTTTGTTGTTGATGCCGTAGCGCGTGGCGATCTGCATGCGCTGGTGGTCCTTGCGCGGGCGGATGCGGCCGAGTACGAACTGTTCGGAGACCTGGATCGCCAGGTCGGCGCCGTGGGCCTGGGCGATCAGGTCGAGCATCAGGTCGATGGAGGCGGTGCCGCCGGCGCAGGTGATGCGGCGACGGTCGATTTCGAACAGTTCCTGGGTCACGCTCAGGTGCGGGTACGACTCCTTGAAGGCATCGATGGCTTCCCAGTGCAGGGTCAGGCGGTGGCCGTCGAGCAGGCCGGCTTCGGCGAGCACGCAGGCGCCGGTGTCGATGGCGCCGAGGGTCACGCCGTCATGGTCCAGGCGACGCAGCCAGTGCTCCAGCGCCGGCGTGGCGAACTGCAGCGGTTCGAAGCCGGCCACCACCAACAGCGTCGCGCCCTTTTTCAGCGGTTCCAGCGCGGCGTCGGCATTGACCGACATGCCATTGCTCGCCAGCACCGCGCCGCCATCGGCGCTCAGCACATGCCAGCGGTACAACTCGCCACGAAAGCGGTTGGCCACGCGCAAAGGTTCCAGTGCAGAAATAAAACCGATGGCCGAGAACCCCGGCATCAGCAGAAAGTAGAAATCCTGGGACATGGTGGCGCTCTCGTAGGACGGCCAGCGTGGCACTGTGATACTCCCGTTCTCGGGTGGATTCAAGGGGGCAGGTCGCTGCAGTGCAAGAGCTGGTCGCCGCCGTGCGTTTTGTCGCCTCCAAAGCTACGTAACTTGGCCTCACGGCGCACAAAGACGCCGGCCCCCACAATAACGACCTGCCGAGGGATCCACCATGAACCGACTGATTCGCCGCTGCGTGCTTGCACTCAGCGCCAGCGCCATCTTGAGCACGAACGTATGGGCTGCCGACGCGGCATCCTGCCAGAACGTGCGCATGGGCGTGGTGAACTGGACCGACGTCATCGCCACCAGTGCCATGACCCAAGTGTTGCTCGACGGCCTCGGCTACAAGACCAAACAAACCAGCGCCTCCCAGCAAATCATCTTCGCCGGCATCCGTGACCAACGCCTGGATCTGTTCCTCGGCTACTGGAACCCGCTGATGACCCAGACCATCACGCCGTTCGTCGACGCCAAGCAAATCAAAGTCCTCGACAAACCCAGCCTGGAAGACGCCCGCGCGACCCTCGCGGTGCCGACTTACCTGGCGGACAAAGGCCTGAAGACCTTTGCCGACATCGCCAAATTCGAGAAGGAGCTGGGCGGCAAGATCTACGGCATCGAGCCGGGTTCGGGGGCCAACACCCAGATCAAGGCGATGATCGCCAAGAACCAGTTCGGCCTGGGCAAATTCCAACTGGTGGAATCCAGCGAGGCCGGCATGCTTGCCGCCGTGGACCGTGCGGTACGCCGCAAGGAAGCCGTGGTGTTCTTCGGCTGGGCGCCGCACCCGATGAACGTCAATATCGCGATGACCTACCTCACCGGCAGCGATGACGCCCTGGGCCCGAACGAAGGCATGGCCAGCGTGTGGACGGTCACCGCGCCGACCTACGCCGAACAGTGCCCCAACGTGCACAAGCTGCTGACCAACCTGACCTTCACCGCCGCCGACGAGAGCCGGATGATGCAGCCGTTGCTGGATCACAAGGACGCCCTCGAGTCCGCCAGGCAGTGGCTCAAGGATCACCCCCAGGACCAGGCGCGCTGGCTGGAAGGCGTGACCACCTTCGATGGCAAACCGGCTGCAGCCAACCTGCAACTCACCAGCAAATAACCTGACTTGAACCACCGTGTCGCAGCCGCTCCTGGCTGCGAACGGCACCGTACGCCTTGAAATCACACGCCCGTAAGGAACCGCCCCATGAACCACGACGTCATCATCACCTGCGCACTCACCGGTGCTGGCGACACGACCGCCAGAAGCCCACACGTGCCGGTCACCCCCAAGCAAATCGCCGCCGCTGCGGTGGAAGCCGCCAAGGCGGGCGCCACCGTGGTGCACTGCCATGTGCGCGACCCCGAGACCGGCAAGTTCAGCCGCGACGTTGCCCTGTATCGCGAAGTGATGGAGCGCATCCGTGAGGCCGACATCGACATCATCGTCAACCTCACCGCCGGCATGGGCGGCGACCTCGAGATCGGCGGCGGCGAGCACCCGATGGAATTCGGTCCCAATACCGACCTGGTCGGCCCGCTGACCCGCCTGGCCCATGTGGAAGAGCTGCTGCCGGAAATCTGCACCCTGGACTGCGGCACCCTTAACTTCGGTGACGGCGACACGATTTACGTCTCCACCCCGGCGCAGTTGCGTGCGGGCGCCAAGCGCATCCAGGAACTGGGCGTGAAGGCCGAGCTGGAAATCTTCGACACCGGCCACCTGTGGTTCGCCAAGCAGATGATCAAGGAAGGCCTGCTCGACAACCCGCTGTTCCAACTGTGCCTGGGCATTCCATGGGGCGCGCCGGCCGACACCACCACCATGAAGGCCATGGTCGACAACCTCCCCGCCGACGCGGTGTGGGCCGGGTTCGGGATCGGCCGCATGCAAATGCCCATGGCCGCGCAAGCGGTGCTGCTGGGCGGCAACGTACGGGTCGGCCTGGAAGACAACCTGTGGCTGGACAAGGGCGTACTCGCCACCAATGGCCAACTGGTGGAACGCGCCAGTGAAATTCTCAGCCGCCTGGGCGCACGGGTCATGACCCCGGCGGAAGGCCGCATCAAGATGGGCCTGACCAAGCGCGGCTAAAAAATGTGGGAGGGGGCTTGCTCCCTCCCACAGTTTGAGCCGGTTCCCAAAACAGAATGTGTGAATACTTCAGGATCGTCGCCATGCGCTTTATCACTGAGATCAAAACCTTCGCCGCCCTCGGCAGCGGTGTCATCGGCAGCGGCTGGGTGTCCCGTGCCCTGGCCCACGGCCTCGACGTGGTCGCCTGGGACCCCGCACCGGGTGCCGAAGCGGCGTTGCGCAAACGCGTCGCCAATGCCTGGGGCGCCCTGGAAAAACAGGGCCTGGCACCCGGCGCCGCGCAAGACCGCCTGCGCTTTGTGGCCACCATCGAAGAATGCGTGAAAGACGCCGACTTCATCCAGGAAAGCGCCCCGGAACGCCTGGAACTGAAGTTGGAATTGCACAGCAGGATCAGCGCCGCGGCCAAGCCCAATGCACTGATCGGTTCGAGTACCTCAGGGTTGTTGCCGAGTGAGTTCTACGAGGGCTCGACCCACCCGGAACGCTGTGTGGTCGGCCATCCGTTCAACCCGGTCTATCTGCTGCCGCTGGTGGAAGTGGTCGGCGGCAAGCACACCGCGCCGGAAGCGATCCAGGCCGCGATCAAGGTGTATGAATCCCTCGGCATGCGCCCGCTGCATGTGCGCAAGGAGGTCCCCGGGTTTATCGCCGACCGCTTGCTCGAAGCGCTGTGGCGCGAGGCGTTGCACCTGGTGAATGACGGCGTGGCCACCACCGGCGAGATCGACGATGCCATCCGCTTTGGCGCCGGCCTGCGCTGGTCGTTCATGGGCACATTCCTCACCTACACCCTGGCGGGTGGCGATGCGGGCATGCGCCACTTCATGGCGCAGTTCGGCCCGGCGTTGCAATTGCCGTGGACCTACCTGCCGGCTCCGGAGCTGACCGACAAGTTGATCGACGATGTGGTCGATGGCACCAGCGAGCAACTGGGCAAACACAGCATTTCGGCGCTGGAACGCTATCGTGATGATTGCCTGCTGGCGGTGCTGGAAGCGGTGAAAACCACCAAAGCCAAGCACGGCATGACCTTCGCCGAATAACGGAACCCTCACCATGCCTGCACTGACCACCTACACCACCCCAGTCCTTGCCGACTGGGTGGACTACAACGGCCACCTGCGCGACGCGTTCTACCTGCTGATCTTCAGCTACGCCACCGACGCGCTGATGGACACCCTCGGCCTGGACAGTGAAAACCGCGAAGCCAGCGGCCATTCGCTGTTCACCCTGGAACTGCACCTGAACTACCTGCACGAAGTGAAACTCGGTGCCGAAGTGGAGGTGCACACGCAACTGATCGCCCACGACGCCAAGCGCCTGCACCTTTATCACAGCCTGCATTTAGTGGGCGATGAGAAAGCATTGGCCGGCAACGAACAGATGCTGCTGCACGTCGACCTGGCGGGTCCGCATTCGGCCCCGTTTGCCGAGGCGACATTGGAGAAACTCATTGCGATCAGCGCTGGGCAAGCCGACCTGCCAAGGCCCGCCCTCCTCGGCCGGGTGATTGGACTGCCCCCAAAAAAATAAGGAGCCATCATGCAAACCGCCGCCGCTGTTGCCGATTTCCGTATTTACCCGAAACGCTTCGACCTCGCCGATGCACAGGTGCTGGACGATCAGGTTCGCGTGACATGGGCCGATGGCCGGGTCAGCCCGTTTCACCATCAGTGGCTGCGGGACAACTGCCCGTGCACGCAATGCGTGTACAGCGTGACCCGCGAGCAAGTGCTGGAAATTGTCGATGTGGATGAAAACCTCAGCGCCATCAGCGTGCGTATCGACCAGGGCTTCCTCAGCGTGGAATGGCACGGCGGTCATCGCAGCCGGTACGATCCCGGCTGGCTGCGGGCCCATGCCTACGACGATGAATCCCGCGCCGAACGCCGGGCGGCGAAACCAAAATCGCGGCTCTGGGACAACACCTTCGAACTGCCTATATTCGACTACGCGGCGGTCATGCAAGACCCTGCGGCGCTGCTGCAATGGCTGCTGGCCTTGCGTGACGCGGGCCTGACGCAAATGCGCGGCGTACCCACCGAACCCGGCTCCCTGGCGGGTGTTGCCCAGCGTATTTCATTTATCCGCGAGAGCAATTTCGGCGTGCTGTTCAACGTGCAATCCAAGGCCGATGCCGACAGCAATGCCTACACCGCTTTCAACCTGCCCTTGCACAGTGATTTGCCGACCCGGGAGCTGCAACCGGGGCTGCAATTCCTGCATTGCCTGGTCAACGATGCCGACGGGGGCGAAAGTATTTTTGTCGATGGGTTTGCCATCGCCAATGCCCTGCGCGAGGAGGATCCCGAAGCGTTTCGCGCGTTGTGTGAAATACCCGTGGAGTTTCGCAACAAAGACCGCCACAGCGACTATCGTCGCCTCGCGCCGATCATCGCATTGGACGCATTGGGGGATGTGGCAGAGATTCGCATGGCCAACTTTTTGCGTGGGCCGTTCGAGACGTCGGTGGCGCAGATGCCGTTGCTGTATCGGGCTTATCGACGCTTTATCGCGATGACGCGCGAGGCGCGCTTTCGGCTGGTCAAGCGCCTGAACCCGGGCGAGCTGTGGTGCTTCGATAACCGCCGCACGTTGCATGCGCGCAATGCGTTTGATCCCACTTCGGGGGCGCGGCATTTCCAGGGATGCTATATCGATCGCGACGAGTTGCTCTCAAGGATATTGGTGTTACAGCGGTAAACCGTGGTGCCCCCGATGAGCATAGGTATCTACACATCTTGAGCCGAGCCCCCTGCGTAGCAGCTGTCGAGCCTTGGCGAGGCTGCGTCGGCGGTGTGTCAGACGCGCCGCAAACGCAGCCTCGCCAAGGCTCGACAGCTGCTACGCGTTATCCTACTGAAGTTGTGTAGATACTTGTGCCCCGATGAGGCCGGCACAGGCACCGAAAAAACCCAGGCAAAAAAAGCCCCGATCCAGCCGTGACTGGATCGGGGCAGAGGTGCCTTGTGAGAGCGTTACATCCCGAGGGTGACCAAACCATCAAGCTGTGTGCCTGGGTTCAGTGTGCCGGTAAGTGCCTTCGGCAAATGGCCCGAAAACGACATGCCCATAGCCATCTGAGGCATTCGCGCATTCTGCCCTTGCCGACCGCTTGGGTGGCTACCAGAATCGAGGTCGAACCCCGCTCCCCTCACCAGGATAAACGTCATGATGCATGCGGATTTGATTGACCAGGATGACCTGCTGAGCCAACTGCGCTCGCTGGGTTTCGAAGTCTCCAGCGGCTCTACTGCCGAGCAGGCCTGCGAATGTGCCGTACGCGGTTTGAGCGAAGCACGGGCCAAGGCGCTCAAGGGTATGGTTGAGCAGATGTACACCGGCAGTGCGACGATTTTGCCGGCGGTGCGCCAGGCGATCGATAAGCAACTGTTGCCGGCGCTGATGCAGTTCAAGCAGAACTCCGGCGCCTGACAGACCGCTATCGGGGGCAAGCCCCCGATGCAGTCAACTCGGTTTAGAGCCGTACACTCGCGAAAGTCGACTCATTGCGCGCCTGGCTCAACGCCGCCATCGGTCCCGACAGCGGTGACAACACCAGCGCCTGCGGAATCGGCATCATCGCCACCTGCTGGGTGGTGTTGGAGCCTACGCGCTCATCCCGTGGCGGAATGCCGAAGTATTCGCGGTAGCACTTGGAGAAGTGCGGCGTGGAGACAAACCCGCACACCGAGGCCACTTCGATGATCGACATCGGCGTTTGCTTGAGCAACTGCCGCGCGCGAATCAGGCGCAGCTTGAGGTAATAGCGCGACGGCGAGCAGTGCAGGTATTTCTGGAACAGCCGCTCCAGCTGGCGACGCGACACGGCGACGTACACCGCCAGTTCGTCGAGGTCGATCGGCTCTTCGAGGTTGGCTTCCATCAGCGCGACGATTTCCTGCAGCTTCGGCTGGTTGGTGCCAAGCATGTGCTTGAGCGGCACACGCTGGTGATCCTGTTCGTTGCGGATGCGCTCGTACACGAACATCTCGGAGATCGCCGCCGACAGTTCACGGCCATGGTCGCGGCTGATCAGGTGCAGCATCATGTCCAACGGCGCGGTGCCGCCCGAACTGGTGAAGCGGTTGCGGTCGAGGGTGAACAAACGGGTGCTCATCGACACACGCGGGAAGGCTTCCTGCATCGACGCCAGGCATTCCCAGTGCACGCTGCAATCAAAACCGTCGAGCAGACCGGCACAGGCCAGGGCCCAGCTGCCGGTGCACACTGCGCCAAGGCGACGGGACTGGCGCGCCTGGCTTTGCAGCCACGACACATGCTCACGGGTCACGGTACGCTGGATACCCACGCCGCCGCACACAATCACAGTGTCCAGGGCCGGGGCTTTGTGCATGGAGGCATCGGGGGTGATTTGCAGACCGTCGCTGGCCCATACCTGGTTGCCGTCGACACTCAGGGTTGTCCAGCGATACAGCTCGCGGCCGGACAGCTGGTTGGCCATGCGCAGCGGTTCCACGGCCGAGGCCAGGGAAATCAGCGTGAAATTGTCCAGCAGCAAAAAGCCGATGGATTGAGGCGCACGGTTCTGGGGTTGGGCCCCGGAGTTGAACGACGTCATGGCGGTATCTCCTCACACAAAGCAGGTGATGGCCTCAGGCGAGGCTCTTGTTATTGCGCTCTTCATCCGGCAAGGCGAGAGGCTTTGAATTGGTAGAGCAAATGCCATGCCTAAATTTGAATGGCTATTCAACAAATCCTGAAAACGACCTGATGACGCGTCTAAATAAGCCCGCGCGAGGAGTACGGGATATGGCTGAAATAGACGTCGGAGCGGCCCTGCTCAAGGTGTGTGAGCAGTTCGGTATCACTTGTGGGAAGGCGCTTTCAGCGCGTAGGAAAAGTCTGTCACCGCACGCACAGGTGACGGGTGGTCGAGGGGGAAATCGTTTGGAAGCTACTTATCTGTTTGCGACGCGCTAAAAGGTGGCGCTGTGGGGTCTGTATGTTCACTTGTGGTGAGCGGGCTTGCCCCGCTCACCACAAAGGCCCCACTCATCACAACAAGCTCATCAGCACTCCACCGCGCTGACCGCCAACCCGCCCCGGGACGTCTCCTTGTACTTGTCATGCATATCCGCCCCGGTATCGCGCATAGTGCGGATCACGCGGTCCAGGGAGATAAAGTGCTGGCCATCACCGCGCAGGGCCATCTGCGCCGCGTTGATCGCCTTCACCGCGGCAATCGCATTGCGCTCGATGCACGGCACTTGCACCAGCCCGCCCACCGGGTCGCAGGTCAGGCCGAGGTTGTGCTCCAGGCCGATTTCGGCGGCGTTGCACAGTTGCTCCGGGGTTGCGCCGAGGATCTCTGCCAGCCCGGCAGCGGCCATGGCGCAGGCCGAACCCACTTCACCCTGGCAACCGACTTCGGCCCCGGAGATCGAGGCGTTCTTCTTGCACAGGATCCCCACCGCCGCTGCACTGAGCAGGTAGTCGACCACGTTGGCTTCGGTGACTTCGTCGCTGAACTTCATGAAGTAGTGCAGCACCGCCGGAATGATCCCCGCCGCACCGTTGGTGGGCGCCGTGACCATGCGCCCACCGGCGGCGTTTTCTTCATTCACCGCCAGGGCGAACAGGTTGACCCACTCCATCGCACTCAAGGTCGAGCCGATCACATTCGGCTTGTTCAACTCCTGCAGACTGCGGTGCAACTTGGCGGCACGACGGCGCACATTGAGGCCGCCGGGCAGGATGCCTTCGTGCTTGAGGCCCTCCTCCACGCACGCCTGCATGGCGCGCCAGAGCTTCATCAGGCCACTGCGGATTTCGTCTTCGGAGCGCCAGACTTTTTCATTGGCCAGCATCAACTCGGCAACGCGCAGGTTGTGGGTCTTGCACAGCTGCAGCAACTCCACCGCGCTGGAGAAATCATAGGGCAACTCGGTGCGGTCCATGTCCGCCACACCGCTCTGCGCCTGGGCTTCATCCACCACAAAACCACCGCCCACTGAGTAGTAGGTGTCGCGGTGCAGCTCGCCTTCATCGCCGTACACCACCAGGGTCATGGCGTTGGGGTGGAACGGCAGGTTTTCGTCGAGCAGGCGCATGTCCCGGGCCCACACGAACGGCACGGGCAAACGCCCGTCGAGCAGGAGTGTGTCGGTCTCACGCAGGGTGTGGATGCGCAGGCCGATCTGCGACGGATCGATCGCGTCCGGCCACTCGCCCATCAGGCCCATGATGGTGGCGGTGTCGCTGCCGTGGCCGATGCCGGTGGCGGACAGCGAACCGTACAGCTGAACTTCGACACGCCTGACTTGTTCCAACAGTTCACGTTCACGTAACCCCTGGACGAACAACGCCGCGGCGCGCATGGGGCCGACGGTGTGAGAACTGGAAGGCCCGATGCCGATCTTGAACAGGTCGAAAACACTGATAGCCATTACGGTAGAACTCCTCGATAAGCACGGCCAGGCTTGAACGAGGTGCTACGCTCAGATCGCCCAGATGGCGGCATCATCAAGCTTTTGCTGTCGCTCACGGCGTCTCACACCGACGCACCCATGCTCACCAGCGTCGCTCCCGTGCGATCGCCTGTTTCAGCCGTTTTTAGCGGTGCAGATGGGCAAAAACAGCGGTTTTACCTTGGGAAAAACCTGTAAGCGACGTCACCGACACTGGATACGACCCTCCCTGTACTGGATACGACGCCCCCTGTAGGCGTCAGATTTTCACTGGTACATGATCAGTCTCGACTCGTTTGCAAGGCACCGTGGCAGAGCTGTTGCCGCACGCTCCAACCGCAACACTTATAAAGCGCGGCGAATGCCGCCAGAAAAAACACAGGAGTCTACCCAGATGAAAGGTTCACCCTCGTTGTTGTTGGCCGCCATGCTGAGTCTGCCAGTCATGGCGCACGCCGCAGAACCGGAACAGTGCAAGACCGTCAACTTCTCCGATGTCGGCTGGACCGACATCACCGTCACGACCGCGACCACCAGCGAAATCCTCAAGGGCCTGGGCTACAAGACCAAGACCACGATGATTTCCGTTCCTGTGACCTACAAGTCCCTGGCCGACGGCAAGAACATGGACGTGTTCCTCGGCAACTGGATGCCGACCATGGAAAACGACATCAAGCAGTACCGTGATGCCGGCACCGTGGAAACCGTGCGCGCCAACCTGGAAAACGCCAAGTACACCCTGGCGGTACCCGAGGCGCTGTACAACAAGGGCCTGAAAGACTTCGCCGATATCGCCAAATTCAAGGATGAGCTGGGCGGCAAGATCTACGGCATCGAGCCGGGTAACGACGGCAACCGCACCATCCAGACGCTGATCGACAAAGACGCCTTCGGCCTCAAGACCGCCGGTTTCAAAGTGGTCGAATCCAGCGAAGCCGGGATGCTTTCCCAGGTTGAGCGCGCCACCAAGCGTGACCAGGCCATCGTGTTCCTCGGCTGGGAACCGCACCCGATGAACACCCGCTTCAAGATGAAGTACCTGACCGGGGGTGACGATTCGTTCGGCCCCAACTACGGCCAGGCCACCATCTATACCAACACCCGCAAGGGCTACACCGAGGAATGCAGCAACGTCGGTCAGTTGCTGAAGAACCTGGTGTTCACCTTGAACATGGAAAGCACCCTGATGGGTAACGTCCTGGACGACAAGATGAAGCCCGATGCCGCCGCCAAGGCCTGGCTGAAAAAGAACCCGCAAGTCCTCGACACCTGGCTCGCCGGAGTCAATACCGTCGATGGCAAACCAGGCCTGGAGGCCGTCAAAGCGTATCTCGCCAAGTAATCCCGCTGACCCCGGGGCGGTGCGCTGCCCCGGGATGTTTTCCCTCTTCGCATGTGGACATTCACTACCATGCTGACTGAACAGAAAATCCCACTAGGCCAGTACATCGCTGCCTTCGTCGAATGGTTGACCCAACACGGCGCCAACTACTTCGACGCAATCGCATCGACACTGGAAACGATGATCCACGGCGTGACGTTCGCGCTGACCTGGTTCAATCCGCTGGCATTGATCGGTCTGATTGCGCTGCTGGCTCACTTTATTCAACGTAAATGGGGACTGACTGTTTTTGTCATCGTCTCTTTCCTGCTGATCCTCAACCTGGGGTACTGGCAGGAAACCATGGAGACCCTCGCGCAGGTGCTGTTCGCCACCCTGGTCTGCGTGGTCATCGGTGTGCCGCTGGGCATTGTTGCCGCGCACAAACCGCTGTTCTACACCATGATGCGGCCGGTGCTCGATCTGATGCAGACCGTGCCGACCTTCGTCTACCTCATCCCTACCCTGACCCTCTTCGGGCTGGGTGTGGTGCCCGGACTGATTTCCACGGTGGTGTTCGCGATTGCCGCGCCGATCCGCCTGACCTACCTGGGTATCCGTGATGTACCGCAAGAGTTGATGGACGCCGGCAAGGCCTTTGGCTGCTCGCGCCGTCAGTTGCTCTCGCGCATTGAACTGCCCCACGCCATGCCGAGCATCGCTGCCGGTATTACCCAATGCATCATGCTGTCGTTGTCGATGGTGGTGATCGCGGCCCTGGTGGGCGCCGACGGCCTCGGCAAGCCGGTGGTCAACGCGCTGAACACCGCCGATATCGCCCTGGGCTTTGAAGCCGGCCTGGCGATTGTGCTGCTGGCCATCATGCTCGACCGCATCTGCAAACAACCCGACGCCAAAGTAGGGGGTGATGCATGAGCATTATCCGATTCGACAATGTCGACGTGATCTTCTCCAAAGACCCACGCGAAGCGCTCAAGCTGCTGGACCAGGGCATGAGCCGTAACGAGATCCTGAAAAAAACCGGGCAGATTGTCGGCGTTGAAAAAGCCAGCCTGGATGTGGAAAAAGGCGAGATCTGCGTGCTGATGGGCCTGTCGGGCTCCGGCAAGTCGAGCCTGCTGCGCTGCATCAACGGCCTCAACACCGTCAGCCGTGGCCAACTGTTCGTCGAGCATGAAGGTCGCCAGATCGACATCGCCTCCTGCAGCCCCGCCGAGCTGAAAATGATGCGCACCAAGCGCATCGCCATGGTGTTCCAGAAGTTCGCCCTGATGCCCTGGCTGACGGTGCGCGAGAACATCAGCTTTGGTCTGGAAATGCAGGGCCGCCCGGAAAAAGAACGGCGCAAGCTGGTGGACGAGAAACTCGAGCTGGTGGGCCTGACCCAGTGGCGCAACAAGAAGCCCGATGAGCTGTCCGGCGGCATGCAACAACGCGTCGGCCTGGCCCGCGCGTTAGCGATGGACGCCGACATCCTGCTGATGGACGAGCCCTTCTCCGCCCTCGACCCGCTGATCCGTCAGGGCCTGCAGGACGAGTTGCTGGAACTGCAAAGCAAGCTGAGCAAGACCATCGTGTTCGTCAGCCACGACCTCGACGAGGCGCTCAAGCTGGGCAGCCGCATCGCGATCATGAAAGACGGCAAGATCATCCAGTACAGCGTGCCGGAAGAGATCGTGCTGAACCCGGCGGACGACTACGTACGCACCTTCGTCGCCCATACCAACCCGCTGAACGTACTGTGCGGCCGCAGCCTGATGCGCACACTGGACAACTGCAAACGCGTCAACGGTTCGGTGTGCCTCGACCCGGGCGGCGATTCGTGGCTGGACCTGTCCGAAGGCAACACCATCCAGGGCGCCCGCCAGAATGGCATGGTGATGAACCTGCAGAACTGGGCGCCGGGGCAACCGGTGGAAGGTTTGGGCCGGGTACCGACACTGGTGGATTCGAATATCGGCATGCGTGATGCGCTGCAGATTCGTTACCAGACGGGGAACAAGCTGGTGTTGCATGACAACAACCAGGTGGTGGGGATCCTTGGCGACAGTGAGCTCTACCACGCCCTGCTGGGCAAAAACCTGGGCTAGCAAACACCGCAAACGCCAGTGCAGAAACCGGGTCAAACATGTGGGAGGGGGCTTGCCCCCCACATTTTTTGCCCCAGTGATGTCAGTGACACCACCGGGCTTTCAACGCATCAGCTATAGACACGGCCAAGGAGCTGCCGATGGCTTTCAAACTGATCGAGCACGTCCCGGGTGATCTGTTCCTGGGCGAAGCCCATCAGGTCGTATTCCTGAGGCCCGTTGTGCAGGTACACCTCGGCCCGGTAATAGCGGGTGCGTTCTTCTTCGGGCAGGTCGCTCGGTGCCGACGAGTAAGCATCCAGGCTCACTTCATAAACGAAGGGGTTGCCCTCTTCCATCTCGATGCGCACACCGATGCAGCGCTTGGACTTGCCCAACAGCGTCTGCACTTCCAACCCTTGCTCACGCAACGCGACCGCCGCCTCTTCCAGCGCCGGCGTGACGTGCTTGTCCATAAAGCGCTGCACAGTGCCCTGGCTCGGTTGCAGGTCGAGTGCCGTCAAGCGCTCGCTGAAGCCACGACGCCCGCGTTCAGCCAGTTGCGCCTGCTCCTGTTCGATCGCCACGTCCTGGCGCATCGCCTTGTGCAAACCGAACATAAAGAAAATCAGCACCACCGAGAACGGCAGCCCCGCCAGCACCACCATGGTTTGCATGGCTTCGAAGTTGCCGGCAAACAGCAGGCCGATGGTCACCAGGGTGATCACCGCCGACCAGAAGATGCGCAGCCAGTGCGGCGCATCTTCATCCACATTGCCGCCTTTGCAGGAAAGGTTGGCCATCATCACCGCACCGGAATCCGCCGGGGTCAGGAACAGCACAAAGCCCACGAAGATCGACACGCCGATGACGATTTTCGACGCCGGGTAATGCTCCAGCAGTTGGTAGATGGCCATGGACGGTTGTTCCAGCGCCGTCTTGCCCAACTCCACCGCACCATGGTTCAACACCAGGTCCAGCGCCGAGTTACCGAAGATCGACAGCCACGCCAGGGTAAAGCCCAGGGGAATCAGCAACACGCCGGCCACCAGTTCACGCACCGTGCGGCCACGGGAAATCCGCGCGATGAACATGCCCACGAACGGTGCCCAGGAAATCCACCAGGCCCAGTAGAACAGGGTCCACAGGCCCATCCAGCGTTCGGTCTTGTCACCGTCGCCTTCGTACACATAGAGGTCGAAGGTTTTCAGCACGATGCCGTTGAGGTAGTCGCCGGTGTTCTGCACCAGGCCGTTGAGCAGGTGCAGGGTCGGGCCGAACAGCAGCACGAAGATCAGCAAGCCGCTGAACAGCACGATATTGAGGTTGGACAGGCGGCGGATGCCGTTCTCCACGCCCGACACGGCGGCGATGGTCGCCACGGTGCTCATCACGATGATCACGATCAGCAGGTTGGTGTTGCTGTGCGCCATGCCGAACAGGTTTTCCAGGCCGGACGACACCTGCATCGAACCGATGCCCAGGTTGGTCACCAGGCCCAACAGGGTTACGAACATGCCGAAACCATCCACCGCGTGACCGGCCGCGCCCTTCACCCAACGCTCACCCACCAGCGGGTACAGCGCCGAACGCAAGGCCAGCGGCTGGTTATGCCGGTAGGCGAAGTACGCCACCGCCAGGCCGACCAGCGCATAGATCGCCCAGCCATGCAGGCCCCAGTGCAGGAAGGTCAACTGCAACGCCTGGCGTGCCGCGCCATTGCTGGCAGCGGCGCCTTCGGGCGGGTTGAAGTAGTGATCCAGCGGCTCGGAGGCACCGAAGTACAGCAGCGAGATGCCGATACCCGACGAGAACAACATGCCGGCCCAGGCGCCGTAGCTGAAGTCCGGGGTGTCGTCCTTGCTGCCCAGTTTCAACTTGCCGTAGGACGAAAACGCCAGGCCGACCACAAACACCAGGTAAGCGGCGATGACCACCATGTAGTACCAGCCGAAGCTTTTGGAAAGCCAGGCCTGGGCTACGCCGAGCATGCGCCCGGCCTCCTGCGGGGCGATGATCAGAATGGCGGTCAACAACAGAATCAGCGCGGTGGAGGTGTAGAACACCCAACCGTTGACCCGGACCTTTTCCGGCGGGGTCTTTATAAGAGAGGCAGAACTCATGGCGCAGATGCTCCAGGCAGTGCGAGAGAGAAACACAAGGCAACGGTTATCCCGGCCTATCGATTTTTCGGCAGTCGACGGACGGGTGTTATAAAGACACCCCGAAAATCCTTGAGCCCCACCAGGCAGTGGGCAGGCCTTGATACCGCCTGTTTCAAAGGTTTTTGCAGGTGCCGGATGTCGCGGCCTTCACGTAGGAAATACCTGTAGGCAGCGACCATTTGTCGCAGAGCTTATTCTTTGTTGATTGAACGTTCAATCAAAACAAAATAGACTGGCCTTCAAGTCGACGAACGTTCATCGCCCGTCGGCAGGCCTAAGGAGAGGTGCTACATGCCCAAGGTCGGTATGCAACCCATACGCCGCCAACAGTTGATCGAAGCCACATTGACGGCCATCGACCAGGTCGGAATGGGAGATGCCAGCATCGCGCTGATCGCCCGTTTGGCCGGGGTCTCGAACGGCATCATCAGTCACTACTTTCAGGACAAGAACGGCCTGATCGCCGCGACGATGCGCTACCTGATGAACGTGCTGATCGAGAACGTCCACGAACGCAGGCTTGCGCTGAAGGACGACAGCCCACGGGCGCACCTTCGGGTGATCATCGAGGGCAACTTCGACGCCAGCCAGGTCAATGGCCCGGCAATGAAAACCTGGCTGGCCTTCTGGGCCACCAGCATGCATCACCCGTCATTGCACAGGTTGCAGCGGATCAACGATCAACGTCTGTATTCCAACCTGTGCTGCCAGTTCCGCCGAGTGCTGCCGCTGCCGCACGCACGCAAAGCAGCCAGAGGCCTGGCGGCCCTGATCGACGGTTTGTGGTTGCGCGGTGCCCTGTCGGGAGACGCTTTCGACACGGCGCAGGCGCAACGGATCGCTTACGAATACATGGATTTCCAATTGGCCAAGCAGGTGAGTTAGAGCCCTTATAAACGCTCAACCCCTGAACGTCCGCCGCCCAGTGTTGCCACACCCTCATGGCCCACTTTGCGGCGGGTAACGCCAACCACTTATGCACTTGCGAGGACTTTATGGCCCGTTTCGACCTGCAAAAACTCTACATTGACGGCGGCTACAGCGACGCTGGCAGCGATGCCACCTTCGACGCCATCAACCCGGCTAACGGTGAAGTTCTCGCCCAAGTGCAACGCGCAACGTTCGACGACGTTGAACGTGCCGTGGTCAGCGCGGAAAAAGGCCAGAAAATCTGGGCCGCCATGACCGCCATGGAGCGTTCGCGCATCCTGCGTCGTGCCGTCGACATCCTGCGCGAGCGCAACGACGAACTGGCCGCCCTGGAAACCCTGGACACCGGTAAAGCCTTCTCCGAAACCCAGTACGTCGACATCGTCACCGGCGCCGACGTGCTGGAATACTACGCAGGCCTGGTACCGGCCATCGAAGGCGAGCAGATCCCTCTGCGCGACACCTCGTTCGTCTACACCCGCCGCGAGCCCCTGGGCGTGGTCGCCGGTATCGGCGCCTGGAACTACCCGATCCAGATCGCCCTGTGGAAATCCGCACCGGCCCTGGCCGCCGGTAACGCGATGATCTTCAAGCCAAGCGAAGTCACCTCGCTGACCACCCTGAAACTGGCCGAGATCTACACCGAAGCCGGCGTTCCAGCAGGCGTGTTCAACGTCTTGACCGGCAGCGGCCGTGAAGTCGGCACCTGGCTGACCGAGCACCCGCGCATCGAGAAAGTCTCGTTCACCGGCGGCACCGACACCGGCAAGAAAGTCATGGCCAGCGCTTCGAGCTCGTCGCTCAAGGAAGTGACCATGGAACTGGGCGGCAAGTCGCCGCTGATCGTGTTCGAAGACGCCGACCTGGATCGTGCGGCCGACATCGCGATGATGGCCAACTTCTACAGCTCCGGCCAGGTCTGCACCAACGGCACCCGCGTGTTCGTGCCCAAGCACCTGCAAGAGGCATTCGAAGCCAAGATCGTTGAGCGTGTTGCGCGCATCCGCGTTGGCGACCCCCAGGACGCCAACACCAATTTCGGTCCGCTGGTCAGCTTCGCCCACATGGAAAGCGTGCTGGGCTACATCGCCAAAGGCAAGGAAGAAGGCGCCCGCGTGCTGTGCGGCGGCGACCGCCTGACCGACGGCGACCTGGCCAAAGGCGCTTTTGTGGCCCCGACCGTGTTCACCGACTGCACCGACGAGATGACCATCGTCCGTGAAGAAATCTTCGGCCCGGTGATGAGCATCCTCACCTACGAAACCGAAGAAGAAGTGATCCGCCGCGCCAACGACACCGACTTCGGCCTGGCTGCGGGCCTTGTGACCAAGGACCTGAACCGCGCCCACCGCGTGATTCACCAGCTGGAAGCGGGCATCTGCTGGATCAACGCCTGGGGCGAATCCGACGCGAAAATGCCGGTGGGTGGCTACAAGCAATCCGGTGTGGGCCGTGAAAACGGCATCAGCTCGCTGAACAACTTCACCCGCATCAAATCGGTACAGGTTGAGCTGGGCGACTACGCCTCGGTGTTCTAAGCAACCCCACTCAACTCAGCGCGTATCGATCCCAAGGTCCGCCGTAGCAGCTGACGAGCGCAAGCGAGGCTGCGTAGCGATCTTGGGGTCTGCTACGCAGCCCAACGCAGCCTCGTTCCTCGGCAGCTGCTACGGGCGGCCAAACTTTTAAGAGGGTGCATTTATGTCCCAAGAATACGACTACATCATTGTGGGTGCCGGCTCCGCCGGTAACACCCTGGCGACCCGCCTGACCGAAGACGAAGGCGTCACCGTCCTGCTGCTGGAAGCCGGCGGCCCCGACTACCGCCTCGATTTCCGCACCCAGATGCCCGCCGCCCTGGCCTTCCCGCTGCAAGGCCGCCGCTACAACTGGGCGTACGAGACCGATCCGGAGCCACACATGGACGGCCGCCGGATGGAATGCGGACGCGGCAAGGGCCTGGGTGGCTCTTCGCTGATCAACGGCATGTGCTACATCCGTGGCAACGCCATGGACTACGACAACTGGTCGAAGCTGCCGGGCCTGGAAGACTGGAGCTACCTCGACTGCCTGCCGTATTTCCGCAAGGCCGAAACCCGCGACATCGGCCCCAACGACTGGCACGGCGGCGATGGCCCGGTCAGCGTGACCACACCTAAAGCCGGCAACAACCCGCTGTTCCACGCCATGGTTGAAGCAGGCGTGCAGGCCGGTTACCCGCGCACCGAGGACTTGAACGGCTACCAGCAGGAAGGCTTCGGCCCGATGGACCGCACCGTCACGCCTAACGGCCGTCGCGCCAGCACCGCGCGCGGTTACCTGGACACGGCCAAGAAGCGTTCGACTCTGACCATCGTCACCCACGCCCTCACCGACAAGGTGTTGTTCGAAGGCAAGCGTGCCGTTGGCGTGCGTTACCTGATCGGTGCCGCCGAAGAGCGCGTTGAAGCCCGTGCGCGTAAAGAAGTGCTGGTGTGCAGCGGCGCAATCGCTTCGCCGCAACTGCTGCAACGCTCCGGCGTCGGCCCGGCCAAGCTGCTGGAAAGCCTCGACATCCCGGTGGTCCACGACCTGCCTGGCGTCGGCGAAAACCTGCAGGACCACCTTGAGCTGTACCTGCAATATGCGTGCACCCAGCCGGTGTCGCTGTACCCGTCGCTGCTCTGGTACAACCAGCCGGCCATCGGTGCCGAGTGGCTGTTCAACGGCACCGGCATCGGCGCCAGCAACCAGTTCGAAGCGGGCGGTTTCATCCGTACCCGTGAAGAATTCGAATGGCCGAACATCCAGTACCACTTCCTGCCGGTCGCGATTAACTACAACGGCAGCAACGGTGTGAAAGAGCACGGTTTCCAGGCGCACATGGGCTCCATGCGCTCGCCGAGCCGTGGTCGCGTGCAACTGAAGTCGAAGAACCCACGGGACTACCCGAGCATCCTCTTCAACTACATGGCCACCGAGCAGGACTGGCAGGAATTCCGCGACGGCATCCGCCTGACCCGCGAAATCATGCAGCAGCCGGCACTGGACCCGTACCGTGGCCGCGAAATCAGCCCGGGTATCGAGGTGCAAACCGATGAGCAGTTGGACAAGTTCATCCGCGAGCACGCCGAAACCGCGTTCCACCCGTCCTGCTCATGCAAGATGGGCGACGACGAGATGGCCGTGGTCGATGGCGAAGGCCGCGTGCATGGCATGCAGGGCCTGCGCGTAGTCGATGCGTCGATCATGCCGATCATCACCACCGGCAACCTGAACGCGCCGACGATCATGATCGCCGAAAAAATCGCCGACAAGATCCGTGGCCGCCAGCCGCTGCCGCGCAGCACTGCCGACTACTACGTGGCCGGCGACGCGCCGGTGCGTGGCAAGCCGTTGCGTGAAGTGGGGCCATTGGCGCAATAACGCTAAACCCGGTGGTGAGCGGGCTTACACCCGCGCTGGAGTGCGCAGCGCTCCCAATATTTTTGGGGCCGCTGCGCAGCCAATGCGGGGCAAGCCCGCTCGCCACAGGGGCACTTGCCACAAAGAATCACCTCTCCTTGATCGCTCCCCAGCCCAGGCCTACTCTGTGTGCCTGCCCGCGCTGAGCCGCCCACAAGGAAGGCCCCATGTTCGACCACCACGCCACACTCAAGCAGCACTTCAGTGCCCTGCGCACCACCGCCGAATTTTTCTCCCTGCGTTACGTGCGCGAGTCCGGCCAGTACCTGTCGGTGCGCAAGAACGTCGCCGAACCGCCGCACCTGAACCACGACGAAGGCGCCATGCTCACCGTGCGTTTGAACGGTGTGGAAACCTACGCCGCGACCCACGATATTTCCCTGCCTGGCCTGCAAGCCGCCCTCGAGCGCGCCGAACAGCAAGCCCGCCTGATAAAACCTCACGCCCTGCTCGACCTGCGCGACCAACCGGTGTCCAGCGACATCGCCGACTACCTGTCGCCGCACCTCGAGCACGCCTTCCCGTCCTTGAGCGACTGCTACCAACTGCTCGGCGATGAGTCCTCTGCAGTGCCCCAGGACGAGCGCCTGGTGAACTGGGAAGTCAGCCTCGGCCTGACCCACGTCGAGCAGATCTACCTCAACAGTGCCGGCGCCGAACTGCGCCAGGCCCAGCGGTTTGTGTTCCCCGGCGTCAACGTCACCGCCTACGACGGCAACGACAGCCAGTCGCGCACCCTCGGCGGCAGCAACTTCGGCCAGCAAGGCGGGTTTGACGTGATCAGCCGCTTCGGCCTGGTGGGCGCCGCGCCGCGCATTGCCGACGAAGCCCTGCAACTGCTGCTGGCGCCAAACACGCCCCAGGGCCCGCGCGACCTGCTGCTGATGCCCGACCAGATGATCCTGCAGATCCACGAGTCCATCGGCCACCCACTGGAACTCGACCGCATCCTCGGCGACGAGCGCAATTACGCTGGCACCAGTTTTGTGAAGGCCAGCGACTTCGGCCAGCTGCAATACGGTTCCAAGCTGTTGAACGTGACGTTCGACCCGGACATTCCCGAGCAACTGGCCAGCTACGGCCATGACGACGACGGCACCGCCGCCAGCAAGCAATTCCTGATCCGCGAAGGGCTGCTGCTCAAGCCCCTGGGTGGGGCGTTGTCGCAGTTCCGCTCGGGCATGGGCGGCGTGGCCAACAGCCGCGCCAGCAGCTGGAACCGCCCGCCGATCGACCGCATGGCCAACCTGAATATCGAAGCCGGCGATAAGAACCTGGCGCAACTGATTGGCGGCATCGAAAGCGGCATCCTGATGTCGACCAACCGTTCGTGGTCCATCGACGATGCACGCAACAAGTTCCAGTTCGGCTGCGAGTGGGGCCAGTTGATTGAAAACGGCGAGCTCAAGGGCGTGGTAAAGAACCCCAACTACCGGGCGATTTCCGCGCAGTTCTGGCGCAACCTCAGCGCCGTGGGCGACGCCAGCACCTTCAAGGTGCTGGGCACGCCGAACTGCGGCAAGGGCGAGCCCAACCAGGTGATCCGCGTCGGCCATGCGTCGCCGGCCTGTGTGTTCAGCAACGTTGACGTATTTGGAGGAGATGCCTGATGAACACCTTCAAGGCATTGGTGCAGTGGCTCAAGCAGGCCATCACCGACAAGGAACAATTCCACCTGGGCTACGCGGCAGAATCGTCCGAGTTCGTGCGCTTCAACCACGCCAAGGTGCGTCAGGCCGGGCACGTGCAGCAGGCCAGCCTCAACCTCAAGCTGATCAGCGATGGCCGCCATGCCGACCTCGGCATCACCCTGGCCGGCGAGCCCGAGCTGGATCGCCAGCGCCTCGCCGACGGCCTGCGCCAATTGCGCGAAACCCTGCCGCTGCTGCCCCATGACCCGTACCTGCTGCTCAACCACAACGCCTGGCAAAGCCACAACGAACAGGCCCGCCCCCTGCCCGACCTGGCCCAGGTACTGGAAGAAATCAGCCAGGCCGCCGATGGCCTCGACCTGGTCGGCTTCTATGCCGCCGGCCCGATCAGCCGGGGCTTCGCCAGTTCGGACGGTGCGTTTGGCTGGCATCAGGCCAATAGCTTCAACTTCGATTTCAGCCTGTTCCACGCCAATGGCGAGGCGGTAAAAGCCAGCTACGCCGGCGACGCCTGGGACAGCGCCGAGTTCGCCCGGCGCTTCCAACTGGCGCGTAAACAGCTGGAATTCCTCGGCCGCCCGCTGCACCCGTTGGCGCCCGGACAATACCGCGCCTACCTCGCGCCGGCGGCGCTGGAAGAAATCATCAGCATCATCACCTGGGGTGGTTTTTCCGCCCAGGCCATCGCCAGCAAAGGCAGCTCGTTGCAACGGCTGTATGCCGGCGAGCAGTCCTTGAGCCCGCTGGTGACGGTGAAAGAACACATCACCGACTCCCTGAGCCAGGCGTTCTCCAGCGAAGGCTACCCGCGCAGTGACGTCACGCTGATCAATGCCGGCCAGGCCGACGGCCAACTGGTGAACTCGCGCAGCGCCGCCGAATATGGCCTCAGCGCCAACGGCGCCAGCGGCGACGAATCCCCCAGCGCCTTGCAGATCGCGGCAGGCAACCTGGCCCAGGCCGAGATCCTCAAGCAACTGGGCACCGGGCTCTACATCAGCAACCTGTGGTACCTGAACTACTCCGACCTGCCCGCCGCACGCCTGACCGGCATGACGCGCTTCGCCACGTTCTGGGTGGAAGACGGCGAGATCAAGGCGCCGGTCAGCACCATGCGTTTTGATGACAGCGTCTACCAGTTGCTCGGTTCGCAACTGGAAGCGCTGACCGCCGAGCGGGAACTGCTGCTGTCGGCCAGCACTTATAGCCAGCGCAATACCGCGTCCAACCTGTTGCCGGGTGCCCTGGTTAAACGCCTGACCCTGACCCTGTAGATACCCCCCCCTGTGGGAGCGGGCTTGCCCTCTCCCACCTTGTCCTGTGCTGATTTCAGACATCCCGGTTTCAGCCCTTCCTACCGTAAATTTTCTTCCTCCCAGTCTGCACGGGCAGCCTGTTGTCGCCTGCGAAAAACCTCGTTATAACGGTTAGTGGCACCCCGCCACCCCACCCACGAGAGCACGACCTTGCCCGGGAAGGGCAAGCTGGAGCGTTGACATGAACCATGGAAGTTTTGTCATAGAAAAGCTGTTCAAGCACTACAACGTTCATGTTGAGCAACTGGGAAACGATTCGGAAAAGAACACCATTCTGATGGTCAATGGCGCACTGTCCACCACACGCTCATTCGCCCGTACCAGCAAATGCCTGGCCGAGCATTTCAATGTGTTGTTGTTTGACCTGCCCTTCTCGGGCTATTCCCGCGAACACAACACCGACCTCGACCTGGTGACCAAGGATGACGAGGTGCAAATCCTGCGCGCCCTGGTCGAACGCTTCCAGGTCAACCATCTGGTCTCGGCCTCCTGGGGCGGCATCTCCACGCTGCTGACCCTGGCGCACAACCCGCCGTCGATCGAAAGCTCGGTGGTGATGGCCCTGGCGCCCAACCTCAACCAGGCCATGCTCGACTATGTGGAGCGCGTGCGGGTGCTGATCGAGGCCGATGACAAATCCGCCGTCGGCCACCTGCTGAACGAGACCGTCGGCAAATACCTGTCGCCACGCCTCAAGCGCAACAACCATCGGCACCTGTCGAACATGGCCACCACCGAGTACCGCCAGGCGCGCTTTCATATCCACCAGGTGCTGGCATTGGGTGATGGCAACTACCTGCCGGCGCTGCGGCAGATCGAAACCCCGGTGCACTTTCTCAATGGTGCGCTGGACGAATACACCCCCGCCGCCGAGGCCCGACTGTTCAAACAGTACGTGGGCCACAGCAGCTTTGCGGTGGCCGAACACACTGGGCATTTACTCGACCTGGAGTCCCGCGAGGCCGCTTTGGCGGTGCACCGGGCGTTGTTGGATTTCCTGGTGGGAGAGCACGCGAACTTGTCGGACTTAGACGAACCGCCAGTGGGAAAAGGAGCGACGAATGGCGCATAATCGCCGACACATAGCCGGCTAACAAAAAGGTACCCCATGCCAGATCGTGCCCCTCTCGATGCCAAGACCGCCCGCTGGCTCCCCTGGGTGGTCGCGATTGCCTTCTTCATGCAATCGCTGGATGGGACGATTCTCAACACGGCGCTGCCGGCCATGGCCCGGGACCTGGCGGAAAACCCGCTGCGCATGCAAGGGGTGGTGATCGCCTACATGCTCACCGTCGCCTTGCTGATCCCGGCCTCGGGCTGGATCGCCGACCGCTTCGGCACCAAGAAGATTTTCTTCGGTGCGATCA
This sequence comes from Pseudomonas sp. JV449, assembly GCF_032424295.1. Lineage (NCBI taxonomy): Bacteria > Pseudomonadati > Pseudomonadota > Gammaproteobacteria > Pseudomonadales > Pseudomonadaceae > Pseudomonas > Pseudomonas sp. JV449. The sequence continues at coordinate 168,298 of NZ_VYKD01000034.1, forward strand.
TGCTGTTCAGCATCGGCTCCTTGCTGTGCGCCCTGTCCAGCAGCCTGACCATGCTGGTGGGCGCGCGGGTCATCCAGGGCCTCGGCGGTGCGCTGATGCTGCCGGTCGGGCGGCTCGTGGTGCTACGCGCCTACCCCCGCTCCGAGCTGGTGCGGATCATGGGTTTCATTACTATCCCCGGCCTGCTCGGGCCCTTGCTCGGCCCGACCATGGGCGGCTGGATGGTGCAATACCTGACCTGGCACTGGATCTTCCTGATCAACCTGCCGGTGGGCATGATCGGTTGCTACGCCGTGTGGAAATTCATCCCCGACCTGCGCGGCAGCGAGCGCACGCGCTTCGATGGCCTCGGTTTCCTGCTGTTCGGCGCGGCGATGGTGCTGATCACCATTGCCATGGAAGGTCTGGGCGAGCTGCATCTGCCCCACCTGCGGGTGATGCTGCTGCTGTTCGGCGGGTTGGCGTGCCTGGCGGCGTACTGGCTGCGCGCCGGGCATATCGATAACCCGTTGTTTTCACCGGCGCTGTTCAAGACCCGCACGTTTGCGGTGGGCATCCTCGGCAACCTGTTCGCGCGCCTGGGCAGCGGTGCCTTGCCGTTCCTGGTGCCGTTGCTGCTGCAAGTGGCCCTGGGGTATTCGCCGTCCCAGGCCGGCATGAGCATGCTGCCCCTGGCGGCGGCGGCGATGTTCGCCAAGTCGGTGGCGCGCCCGTTGATCGAGCGCCTGGGTTATCGCGTGGTGCTGACCGGCAACACCCTGGCCCTGGGCATCATGCTGGCGAGCATGGGCCTGGTCAGCGAACAGACGCCCTACCCGCTGCTGCTGGCCATGCTGGCGGTGCTGGGGGCGATCAACTCGCTGCAATTTACCGCGATGAACACCGTCACCCTCATCGACCTTGACGACGCCCAGGCCAGCAGCGGCAACAGTCTGTTGTCGGTGGTGGCGCAACTGTCCCTGAGCCTGGGGGTGGCCTGTGCCGGTGCATTGCTCGGCGGGTTTACCGCCGAATCGGGCAACGACGGCGTGAGCACGGTGCTCGGCGCGTTCCAGCTGACCTTCCTCACCGTGGGCATCATGGCAATGCTGGCGGCGGCGATCTTCCTGCAATTGTCGCCCAAAGACGGTAAACGGGCGGCCAGCCCGGAACAGCATATCGAGCATTAACCAGCGTCTCGTCTAGAACTTGCGGGGAAATTCCCACAGGGCTGGTACACTGCGCGACATTTTGTTTTGCAGAGCCAGTCCCGTGACTACCATCGCCACCGCTTTTAATACTTTGCCCCTGTCCGCCGCCATGCTGGCTAACCTCGACTCGCTGGGTTATGTCGAGATGACGCAGATCCAGGCGCAAAGCTTGCCGGTGATCCTCAAGGGGCTGGACCTGATTGCCCAGGCCAAGACCGGCAGCGGCAAGACCGCGGCGTTCGGCATTGGCCTGCTGAACCCGATCAACCCGCGCTACTTCGGCTGCCAGGCCCTGGTGATGTGCCCGACCCGTGAGCTGGCCGACCAGGTCGCCAAGGAAATCCGCCGCCTGGCCCGCGCCGAAGACAACATCAAGGTCCTGACCCTGTGCGGCGGCGTGTCCCTCGGCCCGCAGATCGCCTCCCTGGAGCACGGCGCCCACGTGATCGTCGGCACCCCGGGCCGTATCCAGCAACACCTGCGCAAGGGTTCGCTGGTGCTGGACGGCTTGAACACCCTGATCCTCGACGAAGCCGACCGCATGCTCGACATGGGCTTCTACGACGCCATCGAAGACATCATCAGCAAGACCCCGCCGCGCCGTCAGACCCTGCTGTTCTCGGCCACCTACCCGGTGAGCATCAAGCAACTGGCGTCGAAATTCATGCGCGCGCCGCAGCAAGTGAAAGCCGAAGCGTTCCACTCCGACGACCAGATCGAGCAGCGTTTCTACGAGATCTCCCCGGAAGAACGCATGGACGCCGTGACCAAGGTACTGGCGCATTTCCGCCCGGCCTCCTGCGTGGCGTTCTGCTTCACCAAGCAGCAAGTGCAGGAAACCGTCGATCACCTGACGGCCAAGGGCATTTCCGCCGTCGGCCTGCATGGCGACCTGGAACAGCGCGACCGTGACCAGGTATTGGCGATGTTCGCCAACCGCAGTACTTCGGTCCTGGTGGCCACCGACGTCGCCGCCCGCGGCCTGGACATCGACGCGCTGGACATGGTCATCAACGTCGAACTGGCCCGCGACTCGGAAATCCACATCCACCGCGTGGGCCGTACCGGTCGTGCCGGTGAGACCGGCATCGCCATCAGCCTGGTGGCGCCGTCCGAAGCGCATCGCGCCCAGGCCATCGAGCAACTGCAGAAGTCGCCGCTGAACTGGGACCAACTCGACAACCTCAAGCCGCAAAGCGGTGGTCCGCTGCTGCCGGTGATGAGCACCCTGTGCATCGCCGCCGGGCGCAAAGACAAGGTGCGCCCGGGCGACATCCTCGGCGCATTGACCGGCGAAGCCGGCATCCCGGGTGCCCAGGTCGGCAAGATCGCGATCTTCGACTTCCAGGCCTTCGTGGCCGTGGAACGCGGCATCGCCAAGCAGGCGTTGCAGCGCTTGAACGACGGCAAGATCAAAGGCCGTTCGTTGCGCGTTCGGATCCTGTAACACGGTCTCCGACCTATATGGAGATCCAATGTGGGAGGGCGCTTGCTGTGGTGAGCGGGCTTGCTGTGGTGAGCGGGCTTGCTGTGGTGAGCGGGCTTGCCCCGCGCTGGGCTGCGAAGCAGCCCCACTGAATCGGGGAGCAAGCCCCCCTCACCACAGCAAGCCCCCTCCCCCAGTTTTGATTGCATTTCAGCCCCCTATTTTTGTGAGGACATTGCTGTGCGCTCGACCGAAGTTGTGATCATTGGCGCCGGCGCCGCAGGCTTGATGTGCGCACTGACCGCCGCCGGGCGTGGGCGCAAGGTGATGTTGCTCGACCATGCGAACAAGGCCGGCAAGAAGATCCTGATGTCAGGCGGCGGCCGCTGCAATTTCACCAATATGTACACCGAGCCGGCCAACTTCCTCTCGCACAACGCGCACTTCTGCAAGTCCGCCCTGGCCCGCTATACCCAGTGGGACTTTATCGGGCTGGTGGCCAAGCACGGTGTGCCGTACCACGAGAAGAAACTCGGCCAGCTGTTCTGCGATAACAAATCCAGTGACATCCTCGGCATGCTGCTGGACGAGTGCATCCAGACCGGCGTGAGCCTGCACCTGGACACCTCGATTGAAGAAATCGCCAAGGTCGACAGCGGCTACCAGTTGCAGACCACCCTGGGTGAACTGCGCTGCGAATCCCTGGTGATCGCCACCGGCGGCCTGTCGATCCCGACCCTGGGCGCCAGCGGTTTTGGCTATCAAGTCGCCAGGCAGTTCGGCCACGAACTGCTGCCGACCCGCGCCGGGCTGGTGCCGTTCACCATCACCGACCAGCTCAAGGACTTGTGTGGCGAGCTGTCCGGGACCTCGGTGGATTGCCTGGTCAGCTGCAACGGCCAGAGCTTTCGCGAGAACCTCCTGTTTACCCATCGCGGCCTCAGCGGCCCGGCGATTCTGCAGATTTCCTCCTACTGGGAGTCCGGCGACACGCTGGAGATCAACCTGCTGCCCGACCACGACGCCCACACCTGGCTGCAACAGCAGCAGGTGGAGCGCCCCAACAGCGAGCTGAAAACCCTGCTGGGTGAAATCTTCACCAAGAAGATGGCCAACCTGCTGGCGGACACCTGGTTCGCGTCCAAGCCGATGAAGCAGTACACCCACGCTGAAGTGGCCGATATCGCGCAAAAACTCTCGAGCTGGCAACTGGTGCCGGCGGGCACCGAGGGCTACCGCACGGCCGAGGTGACCTTGGGCGGGGTGGATACGCGGGAAGTCTCGTCCAAGACCATGGAATCGCTGAAAAGCCCGGGCCTGTACTTTATTGGGGAAGTGCTGGATGTGACCGGGCATCTGGGCGGGTTTAACTTCCAGTGGGCCTGGGCTTCCGGTTACGCTGCCGCGCAGTTTGTTTGACACGACGCAGTAAAAAATGTGGGAGGGGGCTTGCTCCCGATAGCGGTGTATCAGTGATAGATGTTCTGACTGACACACTGCAATCGGGAGCAAGCCCCCTCCCACATTTGATTTACGGTATGCCTGGGAATAATTTGCTGCCAGATGTGATCACCACCCTTGCCGTGGCGTCACTGATGGCTCAATTTAGCGGCATCGTCCCGGAAGACTCCAGACTTCATGTCATCGACCTCGTTCAAGCAGTCCATGCGGCGCCTGTGGGCGCTGGATAAATTCAGCTACAGCATCCGGGTGTTTATCGCCCTCACCGGCAGCATGGCGCTGTGCTGGTATCAGGATGAAATGGCCCTGCTGATCCCGCTGTTCCTGGGGATTATCGCCAGCGCCCTGGCCGAGACCGACGACAGTTGGCAAGGCCGCCTCAACGCCCTGGCGGTGACGCTGGTGTGTTTCAGCATTGCCGCGCTGTCGGTGGAGCTGCTGTTCCCCTACCCCTGGATTTTCGCCATCTCCCTGGCCCTGGCCACGTTCTGCCTGACCATGCTCGGCGCCTTGGGCGAACGCTATGGCGCGATTGCTTCGGCCACCTTGATCCTGTCGGTCTACACCATGATCGGCGTGGACCAGCGCGGCGGCGCCGTCAGTGATTTCTGGCACGAGCCGTTGCTGCTGGTGGCCGGCGCCGCCTGGTACGGCGCGTTATCGGTGCTGTGGCAGGCGCTGTTCTCCAACCAGCCGGTGCAGCAGAGCCTGGCGCGGTTGTTCCGCGAGCTGGGGCGTTACCTGAAGCTCAAATCATCGTTGTTCGAACCGATTCGCCAACTGGACGTGGAAGCCCGCCGCCTGGAACTGGCCCAGCAAAACGGCCGGGTGGTGGCGGCGCTGAATGCGGCGAAGGAAATCATCCTGCACCGTGTCGGCAATGGCCGGCCGGGGTCGAAGGTCAGTCGCTACCTCAAGCTGTACTTCCTGGCCCAGGACATCCACGAACGCGCCAGCTCGTCCCACTATCCTTACAACGCCCTGGCCGATGCGTTTTTCCACAGCGATGTACTGTTCCGCTGCCAACGCCTGCTGCGTCAGCAAGGCAAGGCCTGCCAGGCCCTGGCCGAGTCGATCCAGCTGCGCCAGCCGTTCATCTATGACGACAGCTTCGCCGAAGCCCTCAGCGACCTGAATGCCTCCCTGGAACACCTGCGCATCCAGAGCAACCCGGCCTGGCGCGGCCTGCTGCGTTCCTTGCGCGCCCTGGCGGCCAACCTGTCCACCCTCGACCGCCTGCTCGGCGACGCCAGCAACCCCGACGCCCTGGCCGACGCCACCGACAGCAACCTGCTGGACCGCGCCCCGCGTAACCTGAAGGAAATGTGGACGCGCCTGCGCACCCAACTCACGCCGACATCGCTGCTGTTCCGCCATGCACTGCGCCTGTCCCTGGCGCTGACCGTCGGCTACGGCATGCTGCATGCGATCCACGCCTCCCAGGGTTACTGGATCATCCTCACCACGCTGTTTGTTTGCCAACCGAACTATGGTGCCACGCGGCGCAAGCTCGGCCAGCGGATCATCGGCACAGCCATCGGCCTCACCGTGGCGTGGGCGCTGTTCGACCTGTTCCCAAGCCCGCTGGTGCAATCGATGTTCGCCATCGCCGCCGGCCTGGTGTTCTTTATCAACCGCACCACCCGCTACACCCTGGCCACGGCGGCGATCACCCTGATGGTGCTGTTCTGCTTCAACCAGGTGGGCGATGGCTACGGACTGTTCCTGCCACGCCTGTTCGATACCCTGCTTGGCAGCCTGATCGCGGGCCTGGCGGTGTTCCTGTTCCTCCCGGACTGGCAAGGCCGGCGCCTGAACAAAGTGCTGGCCAACACCCTGACCTGCAACAGCATCTACCTGCGCCAGATCATGCAGCAATACGCCGCTGGCAAGAGCGACGACCTGGCCTACCGCCTGGCCCGGCGCAATGCCCACAACGCCGATGCGGCGCTGTCCACCACCCTGGCCAATATGCTGATGGAGCCTGGGCATTTCCGTAAGGAAGCGGATGTGGGCTTCCGCTTCCTGGTGCTGTCGCACACCTTGCTCAGCTACCTGTCGGGGCTCGGGGCACACCGCGAAACCCAACTGCCGGCCGAGGTGCGCGCGCACTTGATCGATGGCGCCGGCAATAGCCTGGCGGCGAGCATTGACGAAATCGCCACCGGGCTGGCTAACAAGCAGCCGATTGCGATTCAGAGCGATGCCGAGGAGGCCTTGGCGGCGGACCTGGAGCAGATGCCGGATGAGATTGATGAAGGGCAGCGGTTGGTGCAGACGCAGTTGGCGTTGATATGCCGGCAATTGGGGCCGTTGCGCACCTTGGCGGCGCATTTGATCAAGGACACCAGCGCGGCTTAGGTCGCTATCGGGGGCCCGCACAGGCACTACATGCCATGGGCCTTCATCAACCGCTCATAACTGCCATCCGCCTTCATCCTGGCAATCTCGCGGTCAAAGCTCGCCACAATCTGCGCATGCTCGGGGTTCTTCAGGCTGACCAGAATATGCAGGCTGTTTTCGCTCAGCGGCGTGGGCAGAAACTCCACCGCATTGCGCACCCGCGCCGACTCGCGCGACAGGTAATAGCGCGCCACATACTCATCCTCCACGGTCAACCGCACCCGCTGCGCCGCCAGCATGCGCACCGCCATGGCGAAGTTATGCACCGGCACTTTCTGCAACTGCCCATCCCCATCGAACGCCGCCGAATAGGCATAACCGCGCACCACGGCAATGGGATAGTCGTGCAACTGCTCCAGGTTCTGAAACTCGATGGGATCGTCACGGCGCTTGATGAAACGCACGCGATTGAGCAGGTATTCGCCGGAAAACTGCCCCAATTGTGTACGGGCCTCGTCGTACCAGGCGTTGACCAGCACGTCATAGCGCCCATCGCCCACCCCCATCAGCGCTCGCGCCCAGGGCACCTGTTGGAAGTCGCTGGCATAGCCCGCACGGGCCAGGGCCGTGGTGACTATATCGGTGGCCAGGCCACCGTTGATCAAGGTGGCATCGGTAAACGGTGGCCAGGCATCCGCGACCAGGCGCAGACGCTGTGCGAACACAGGTGTCGCCAGCAACAACACTCCAATCAAAGCAACGGCACGAGACAATCGCGGCATGCTCAAAATCCTTGGCGGCGGGCGGTGGCCTTGGCTCAGGCAGGGCCTGAGGTTCTAACATTAGCTCAGATTACACAAAGAAACGGATGTCGAGAGCACTCAATGATGGCAAATTGATTTCATTCACAAAAATACTCGATTTAGACAGAGTCGTCCGTCGCGCTTACTATCCAGAACAGACATTCAAGTGAGAACACACCATGACAGTCGATTGGGTCTGTAAACATCACACCGACCTGGGCAAGGAGCAGCTGTACGCCATTTTGCGTTTGCGCGGCGAGGTCTTCGTTGTCGAGCAGAAGTGCGTCTACCAGGATATCGACGGGCAAGACCTGGCGGGCGATACCCACCACCTGATGGCGTGGAAAGACGACGAGCTGGTGGCCTACCTGCGCCTGCTGGACCCGGAGTCCCAGGGCGGCGACGTGGTGATCGGCCGTGTAATCGTGGCGCCGGTTGCACGGGGCACCGGGCTGGGGCACCAGATGATGGAAGAAACCCTCAGGCAGATTGACGAGATCTGGCCTGAGATGCCGATCTTCCTGTCAGCCCAGGCCCATCTGCAGGGGTATTACGGGCGGTATGGGTTTGTGGTGGCGGGTGAGGAATACCTGGAGGATGACATTCCGCATATCGGGATGCGGCGCGCTTGAGGCCGCCCAGCCACCGCTGAACTCAGGGGTAACCCAGAACCCGCTTGATCTGGCTGAGATTCACCTCGATCCACCCCCGATCAATCGCGCCCCAATCGCGAATCCGATAATGCCCGGCATGGTTGCGGGCCCCATCCTCCTGCTCGAACTCACACACAATATCCAGGTCCGCCAGCGCCGCAATCGTGTCCTGCGCGGTGCGCCGGGGCATGCCGGTGACATCGGTCAGCGCCGGGACGCTGCTGGCCAGCCCACTGTCGATCAGGTACGCCACGTACAGCCGGCGGTAGAAGCTGCTTTTGGTCTTGCTCACATCCATGGTTGGTCGCCTTGTGCGGTCAGGGCTTGCCCTGCAGGTCGCGATACGTGAGGTATACCCGCAGGTCGAATTCCACCTGGTGGTAGCCGGGCATCATGTAGTCGCAGAGTTTGTAGAACGCTTTGTTGTGGTCCGATTCCTTGAAGTGCGCCAGCTCATGAACCACGATCATGCGCAGGAATTGCGGCGCGGCCTCTTTGAACAGCGAGGCAATGCGGATCTCTTTCTTGGCTTTGAGATTACCGCCCTGCACCCGCGAAATCGTGGTGTGCAGGCCCAGGGCGCGGTGGGTCAGGTCCAGGCGGTTATCGAACAGCACTTTGTCGATGGCCGGCGCGTTGCGCAGGTGTTCCTGCTTCAAGGCCTGGGCATAGGCGTACAGGGCTTTGTCGCTCTGCACCCCATGGCGATCGGGGTAACGCTGCTCCAGGTAGGCGCCCAACTGGTCCTTGGCGATCAGTTGGCGCACTTGCTCCTGGAGGGCAGCGGGGTAGGCCTGGAGGTATTTCAGCGCGGTCATTGGGGTCTGCAACAGGATTCGGATGGGCGCCAGTGTAGCGAATTCAGCGCACGCGGGCGCGTGACCAGTCGACCACTTCTTCAGCCATCAGGGGCTGCGCCGCCCACGGCCCCTGGATAAACGGGCAACCCTGGGCCTTGAGCCACTGGGCCTGCTCCTGGGTTTCCACGCCCTCGGCCACCACGACCACCTCAAAATGCCTGCACAGCTCGATAATGCTGCGCGCCATCGCCGCGTCCCGCACCGAGCCCGGCAGCCGCGCAACCAATTGCGGATCAAGCTTGAGTGTATCGAAGGCCAGGTCGCGCAAATGCGCCAGGGAACACTGTCCCGAACCGAAGTCATCCAGGGCGATACGCACCCCGATACGGCGCAGCAACTTGAGCTGCTTGGCGGCCTCTTCCAGGTTACTCATCAGGCAGTCCTCGCTGATTTCCACCTCCAACTGGTACCCCTCCAGCCCATAGCGCTCGAGCATCTGCTGCAGTTGGTTCACCAGGTTAGGCATATTGAACTGGCTGCTGCTCAGGCTCACGCTCAACACCAATTCATCGTCGAACGCGGCTTGCCACGCCTGGCGCTGGGCGGCGATCTGCTGATAGATCCACGTGCTCAGTTGACTGATCAGCCGCGCCTCTTCCAGCAACGGTAAAAACAGCCCCGGCGGCACATCGCCGACGCTGGGGTGCCGCCAGCGCAACAACACCTCAACGCCGCGCAAACGCCCATCCACCAGCGAAACCTGGGGCTGATAGACCAGGGTGAAATCCTTGTTTTGAATCGCCGTACGCACGCTGTCTTCAAGCATCAGCCGCGAGCGGGCGCGACCGTTCATTTCCTGGTCGTAATAGCGATATTGCTGGCGGCCGGCGCGCTTGGCTTCGTACATGGCGATGTCGGCCGCGCGCAGCAAACCACTCAAATCCGCGCCGCAATCCGGGAAGGTGGCAATGCCGATGCTGACGCCGAGCATGACATCCAAACCGTCGACCTGCTGGCACACCGACACTCGCTCGATCAGCTTTTCCGAGATCTTTGCCGCCTGCTCCGGGAACTCCAGCTCCAGCAGCGCCGTGAATTCATCGCCGCCCATGCGGCCAATAATGTCGTAGGAGCGCAGACAGCCCTGCAATTGCTCCGAGACCCAGCGCAATACACGGTCGCCGGCATCATGGCCCAGGGAGTCGTTGACCCGCTTGAAACCGTCGAGGTCCAGGTACAGCAACACCAGGGACTGCTCTGTCCGCTCACTGCGGGATAAGGTGTTTTCCACCGCCTGGTAGAAACCACGCCGGTTCAACAGCCCGGTCAGCGGATCCGTCACGGCCTGGAATTCCAGCTGCTGGTGCAGGTGGCGCACTTCGGACATATCCAGCACCGTCACCACCATGGCCTTCTGCTCTGCGGGCAGCGGCGCGCAGGACAACGCCACCGGCACTTGCTGGCCACGGCTGGTGCGCAGGAGCGCATCGTGCAGGCGCCAGGTTTCACCGCGGCGGTAGTCGGCGTACATTTGCGAATCCGGCCAAGTGGGCACATGGGGCTTTTGCAGGAAACTCAGGAAGTCCTGGCCTTGCAGTTCCTGGATCGTGGCATTGAGCAGGCGCGAAATCGCCGGGTTGGCGTATTCGATCACGCCCTCTTCACTCACCACCAGGATGCCCTCGGCGGCGTTATCCAATACCGAGGCATTGAACGCCCGGGCGGACTCCAGGTCATGGCTCAGGCGCTGCAAGGCCCGGCGGTTGCGCTGATGCTCCAGCAACGCCTGGACCTTGGGCTTGAGGATGTGCGGGTCGAAGGGCTTGAACAGGTAGTCGATGGCGCCGCTGGCGTAGCCTTCCAGCACGGCGGCGGGGGATTGGGCGTTGGCACTCAGAAAAATGATCGGGGTCATGCGCGTGCGCTGGCTGCCGCGCATCAAGCGGGCGACTTCGAAACCGTCCATGCCGGGCATCATCACATCCAGCAGCACCAGATCGACCTCATGCTGCAGCAGCAACTCGAGGGCTTCCACCCCGGACGCGGCGGTGATCACCACCCAATCATCACGCTGCAGAAGCGCACGCATGCTGATCAGATTTTCCGGGTAGTCATCGACCACCAGAAGAACCGAACTGCCATCGCCATGAGGTGGAGCGCATTCCATGCTAGGTCTCTTCCTTGGGTCTACTCCGGTCACTTCTGAGAGAAAACCCGGACAAACATTGAGGCCTCACTCTAGCCCCGGATCCTGAAAATCAGAAGTGACGTGGACGCCATCATTGCGCCAAAGTTCAGTCAGCCGACTAACGGTCAACCTCTACAGCCCACGGTTCATGGGAAACATGGCTTTTTGGCATTCCCTTGGCGCCAATAAATTGCCAGCAAACGTTTAACAACTGGCCGGCCACCGCCTATAAAGAACCTGTCAGGCCCCCGGGCCAAAGCCTTCACCCCCTGTAAAAGGCCAATGCCATGATCGACCTCTCCACTTGGAACCTGAGCATTCCGGTCGGCTCGCCCCCCGCGACGATCGACACGCCCAGGCTGCTCAGCGGCTTCAACGACCAATACTTCCAGGCCGAAGGCAGCAACGTGCAATTCTGGACCCCCGTCACCGGCACCCGCACCGAAAACGCCGTGTACCCGCGCAGCGAACTGCGCGAAACCTACGCCGACGGCCGCCTGCGCAATTGGACCTACCCCGAAGCCGACAACTTCCTGCGGGCCACATTGGCGGTGAACCAGGTGCCCTCCAGCGGCAAGATCGTCATCGGCCAGATCCACGCCTATGACAGCCAGAAACCGCTGATCAAGCTCGAATACCAGTTCAAGGAAAAGACCCAGACCGGCAACATCGTCGCCAAGGTGCGCATGCGCCCGGACGAAGATGAAAGCCGCGTGATCATCGTCGCGTCCAATGTGCCGCTGGAGAAAAGCTTCACCTACGTGATCAACCTCAACAAGGCCGGCCTGCTCAGCGTGTACGCCGCCGACAGTGAGTGGAACGAGCGTATCGGTGCCGCGTGGGCCGCCAAGCCGCTGTACTTCAAGGCAGGCGCTTATGTGCAGGACAACAGCGGGGACAGCAAGGAAGGCGCCAAGGTGACGTTTGCGAAGTTGGATATTGATCACGAGTGAACGGATCGGCCTCGATTCGAGCAGGCAATGCCCGATGGGCGCAAGACTGATTTCCGGCCAAAAAAAAGCCCGCATCGCTGCGGGCTTCTTTTTAACGCCTCAGGCTTAGTTCACCTTAGCGTTCAACTCACCTTTCAAATACCGCTGGTACATCGCTTCCAACGAGATCGGCTTGATCTTCGAAGCATTACCGGCAGTACCGAACGCTTCATAACGAGCGATACACACATCACGCATCGCGGTCACAGTCGCACCGAAGAACTTGCGCGGGTCGAACTCACTCGGGTTGGTGGCCATCAGGCGACGCATCGCGCCGGTGGACGCCAGGCGCAGGTCGGTGTCGATGTTGACCTTGCGCACGCCGTACTTGATGCCTTCGACGATTTCTTCAACCGGTACGCCGTAGGTTTCTTTGATGTCGCCGCCGTACTGGTTGATGATCGCCAGCCATTCTTGCGGTACCGAGGAAGAACCGTGCATCACCAGGTGGGTGTTAGGGATGCGCTTGTGGATTTCCTTGATGCGGTCGATGGCCAGTACGTCGCCAGTCGGTGGCTTGGTGAACTTGTAGGCGCCGTGGCTGGTGCCGATAGCGATCGCCAGGGCGTCCACTTGGGTCTTCTTGACGAAGTCGGCAGCTTCTTCCGGGTCGGTCAGCATCTGGCTGTGATCCAGCACGCCTTCGGCGCCGATGCCGTCTTCTTCACCGGCCATGCCGGTTTCCAGGGAACCCAGGCAACCCAGTTCGCCTTCAACCGAAACGCCGCAGGCGTGGGCCATGGCCACGGTTTGTTGGGTTACGCGTACGTTGTACTCGTAGTCGGTCGGGGTCTTGCCGTCTTCGCCGAGGGAGCCGTCCATCATCACCGAGCTGAAGCCCAGCTGGATGGAGCGCTGGCACACGTCAGGGCTGGTGCCGTGATCCTGGTGCATGCACACCGGGATGTGTGGGAATTCCTCGATCGCGGCGAGGATCAGGTGACGCAGGAACGGGGCACCGGCGTATTTGCGCGCACCGGCCGAAGCCTGGACGATCACTGGGGAGTCGGTCTTGTCAGCGGCTTCCATGATGGCGCGCATCTGCTCAAGGTTGTTGACGTTAAAGGCTGGGACGCCGTAGCCGAACTCGGCTGCGTGGTCCAGCATTTGACGCATGCTGATAAGTGCCATTGTGTTGTCTCTCCCGGTCGAGGGTCGTTAATCGTGCAAGCCTGCCGTAGCGGCGGCTGCTATTCAAGTTATTGCAGGTCAGGCTTTGCATGCCTGGCGTGCTGAATCGTTATTGCTGATGTGGGAGGGGGGCTTGCCCCCGATGACAGCCTGTCAGTGATGACTCTGTTGGCTGATCCACCGCTATCGGGGGCAAGTCGAATCGTCGCACCGCCTCTCCCACATTTTGGTCTCATCGATGTTGAGACCGCGTTCTATTTACTGGGCCTTGCAGCCGCGCCCGATCAAATCGTCGGTGGCAACCCAGTAAACCAGGCCTTCCTCACCTTTTGTGTGAAACGCCAACTGGTCGTTGCTGTACAGCACGCCCGAAGCCGCCACATCCTGTTTGAGGCGATAAACCTGGTCGGAACCGCCGAGGCGTACATCCACCTCACTGCGGGCCTGGTTGGCGAAGCGCCAGTTGACCTCGGCCTTGCTGTCGCAGGTCCAGGTGGTCCACTTACCTTCCGGCTCTGCCTTGTTGAACATGTTCATGCTGCTGCAACCGGCCAATAGGGCCAGGGCTGCCAGGGCGAAAACGCCTTTCATTGCCAATCCTCGCAGCGGGGCCAAAGGCCGCCGATGCCGTCGGTTAGTTGATCAGACCCGTCAAGGGCAACCCTGTTCCTGACCGTTGGGCGCGGAGTCGTATTTCTCCAGCCGTTCGTTGCCGATGCGCTTGTTGATTACCGGCATGGTCTCGGCTTGCCAGTCAGCCTGATAGCAGCTTTTTTTCTGCTCCGTGGCAGGTTTGCCTGCCGCCGGCGCTGCGCTTGGCGTGCTGCCGCAGCCGGCCAACAGGCCCGCTGCGATCACCATTGCCAACGACTTGATCATGGGAATACTCCTTTTCCGGATCACGAGCCTTAGCCTTTGGCTCGGGTTTCCAGCACTTCCACGGCGGGCAGGACTTTGCCTTCGACGAATTCGAGGAATGCACCGCCACCGGTAGAAATGTAGGAGATCTGGTCGGCAACGCCATATTTATCGATGGCCGCCAGGGTGTCGCCGCCGCCGGCGATGGAGAATGCCGAGCTGTCTGCGATGGCCTTGGCCAGCACTTTGGTGCCGTTGCCGAACTGGTCGAACTCGAACACGCCGACCGGACCGTTCCACAGGATGGTCTGGGAGGCTTTCAGCAGTTCTGCAAAGTTGGCTGCAGTTTGCGGGCCGATGTCCAGGATCATGTCGTCGGCGGCCACGTCGGCGATGAGCTTGACGGTGGCTTCGGCGGTTTCAGCGAACTCCTTGGCAACCACCACGTCCACCGGCAACGGCACGCTGACCTTGGCGGCGATGGCGCGGGCGGTGTCGAGCAGGTCCGGCTCATACAGGGACTTGCCCACCGGGTGGCCTGCTGCCGCCAGGAAGGTATTGGCAATGCCGCCACCAACGATCAACTGGTTGCAGATCTGGCTCAGGCTGTTGAGCACGTCCAACTTGGTGGACACCTTGGAGCCGGCAACGATGGCAGCCATCGGTTGGGCCGGAGCGCCCAGGGCCTTGCCCAGTGCCTCCAGTTCAGCCGCCAGCAATGGGCCGGCAGCCGCCACCTTGGCGAACTTGGCCACGCCGTGGGTCGAACCCTCGGCACGGTGGGCGGTACCAAAAGCGTCCATCACGAACACGTCGCACAGGGCGGCGTATTGCTGGGCCAGTTCGTCGCTGTTCTTTTTCTCGCCTTTGTTGAAGCGCACGTTTTCGAACAGCACGATGTCGCCAGGCTTAACGTCGACGCCGCCCAGGTAGTCAGCCACCAACGGCACGTCACGGCCCAGGGCCTTGCTCAGGTAGTCGGCTACCGGCTTGAGGCTGTTTTCGGCGGAGAACTCACCTTCGGTCGGGCGACCCAGGTGGGAGCAGACCATCACGGCCGCGCCTTTTTCCAGGGCCAGCTTGATGGTCGGCAGCGAGGCCAGGATTCGCGCATCGCTGGTGACAACACCGTCCTTGACGGGGACGTTGAGGTCTTCGCGAATCAGTACGCGCTTACCTTGCAGATCGAGGTCGGTCATCTTCAACACGGTCATGGGTGGCAGTTCCTGAATTACTGTTGAGGTTGTTTAGAGGCGATATGCAGATAATGTTCCGCAACGTCGAGCATTCGGTTGGCAAAGCCCCATTCGTTGTCGAACCAGGCCAGGATGTTCACCAGCCTCGGACCGGAAACGCGGGTCTGGCTGGCATCGACAATCGCCGAATGCGGGTCATGGTTGAAATCACAACTGGCGTGGGGCAACTCGGTGTAGGCCAGCAAGCCTTTGAGCGGGCCGCTGGTGGCGGCGTCGCGCAGGATCCGGTTGACCTCCGTCGCATCCGTGTCGCTGACGGTTTGCATGGTGATGTCCAGGCAGGACACGTTCACCGTCGGCACCCGTACGGCTTTGGCCTGGATTCGCCCGGCAAGTTCCGGCAGCAGGCGTTCAATGCCGCGGGCAAGGCCTGTGGACACCGGAATCACCGACTGGAACGCCGAGCGCGTGCGGCGCAAGTCTTCATGGTGATAGGCGTCGATCACCGGCTGGTCGTTCATCGCCGAGTGGATGGTGGTGATCGACACGTAGTCCAGGCCGATCGCCTGATCCAGCAGGCGCAACAGCGGCACGCTGCAGTTGGTGGTGCAGGAGGCATTGGACACCAGCAGCTCATTGCCGGTCAGGCAATCCTGGTTGATGCCGAAGACGATGGTGGCGTCGACATCCGCCTCGCTGGCCATCGGCTGGGAAAACAGCACACGCGGAGCACCGGCGTCGAGGAAACGCTGGCCATCGGCACGGGTGTGATAGGCACCGGAGCATTCCAACACCAGGTCGACGCCCAGCGCCGCCCAGTCGATGCCCTCGGGGGTGGCGCTGCGCAACACTTTCACGCAGTCGCCGTTGATATACAGACAATCGCCTTCGACCCGCACTTCGCCGGGAAAGCGGCCGTGGGTGGAGTCAAAGCGCGTCAGGTATTCGATGCTGGCCATGTCGGCCAGGTCGTTGATCGCGACAATTTCAAACCCGGCTGCCGCCCCTCGCTCGAACAGAGCACGCAAGACGCAACGACCAATGCGGCCGTAGCCGTTGAGTGCAACTTTGTAGGGACGCGTTTGGGGCATGGGGTTCTCGCATTGTGGGCGACACAAACCACTGTAGGAGCGAGCTTGCTCGCGAAGAACCTGAGAGCGCCGCGTTAAACCAGAAACGCTGCGTTATCGTTAACGATCTTCGCGAGCAAGCTCGCTCCTACAGTAGAGGCGGTGACCAGTAGGCCACCGCGTTAGCGCTTTAGTCTTCCAGCAGCTCTTCAGCCTGACCCAGGATATTTTCCAGGGTGAAACCGAACTCTTCGAACAACGCTGGCGCCGGCGCCGACTCACCGTAGGTGGTCATGCCGATCACGCGGCCTTCCAGGCCCACGTACTTGTACCAGTAGTCGGCGTGAGCCGCTTCGATGGCGATACGCGCGCTGACCTGCAACGGCAGGACCGATTGCTTGTAGCCGGCGTCCTGGGCTTCGAACACGCTGGTGCACGGCATGGACACAACGCGCACGTTACGGCCTTGGGCAGTCAGCTTGTCGTACGCCTGAACGGTCAGGCCCACTTCGGAACCGGTGGAGATCAGGATCAGCTCGGGCTCGCCGATGCAGTCCTTGAGCACGTAGCCGCCACGGCTGATGTCGGCGATCTGCGCGTCGGTACGCACCTGGTGTTGCAGGTTCTGACGGGAGAAGATCAGCGCCGAAGGGCCGTCCTTGCGCTCGATCGCGTGCTTCCAGGCCACCGCGGATTCCACCGCGTCGGCTGGGCGCCAGCAATCCAGGTTCGGCGTGGTGCGCAGGCTGGTCAGTTGCTCGACCGGCTGGTGCGTCGGGCCGTCTTCGCCGAGGCCGATGGAGTCGTGGGTGTACACATGGATCACGCGCTTCTTCATCAGCGCGGCCATACGTACGGCATTGCGCGCGTACTCCATGAACATCAGGAAGGTCGCGCCGTAAGGCACCAGGCCGCCGTGCAGGGACACGCCGTTCATGATGGCGCTCATGCCGAATTCGCGCACGCCGTAGTACATGTAGTTGCCGCTGGCGTCTTCGGCCGAGACACCTTTGCAGCCTTTCCACAGGGTCAGGTTGGAACCGGCCAGGTCGGCCGAACCGCCGAGGAACTCAGGCAGCAGCGGGCCAAAGGCGTTCAGGGTGTTCTGGCTGGCTTTACGGCTGGCGATGGTCTCGCCCTTGGCCGCGACTTCAGCAATGTAGGCCGAGGCTTTTTCCGAGAAATCGGCAGGCAGGTCACCGGCCAGGCGACGCACCAGCTCGTTGGCCAATTCCGGGAATTCGGCGGAGTAGGCGGCGAAACGCTGGTCCCACTCGGCTTCGGTGGCCAGGCCTTTTTCCTTGGCATCCCATTCGGCGTAGATGTCGGCCGGGATTTCGAACGGGCCGTGGTTCCACTTCAGCGCGGCGCGAGTCAGGGCGATTTCCGCGTCACCCAATGGGGCGCCGTGGCAATCTTCCTTGCCTTGCTTGTTCGGCGAGCCGAAGCCGATGGTGGTCTTGCAGCAGATCAGGGTCGGCTGCGCGCTCTTGTGGGCGGTGTCGATGGCGGTCTTGATCTCTTCCGGATCGTGGCCGTCGACATTGCGGATTACCTGCCAGTTGTAGGCTTCGAAACGCTTGGGGGTGTCATCGGTGAACCAGCCTTCGACTTCGCCGTCGATGGAGATACCGTTGTCATCGTAGAAGGCGATCAGCTTGCCCAGGCCCAGGGTGCCGGCCAGGGACGCGACTTCGTGGGAAATGCCTTCCATCATGCAGCCATCACCCAGGAACACATAGGTGTGGTGATCGACGATGTCGTGGCCAGGGCGGTTGAACTGCGCGCCCAGGACTTTTTCGGCCAGCGCGAAGCCCACGGCGTTGGCCAGGCCTTGGCCCAGGGGACCGGTGGTGGTCTCGACGCCCGGGGTGTAGCCGAATTCCGGGTGACCCGGGGTGCGGCTGTGCAGCTGGCGGAAGCTCTTGAGGTCATCGATGGTGACGTCGTAGCCGGTCAGGTGCAGCAGCGAGTAGATCAGCATCGAGCCGTGGCCGTTGGACAGTACGAAGCGGTCACGGTCGGCGAACGACGGGTTGCTCGGGTTGTGCTTCAGGTAATCACGCCAAAGTACCTCGGCGATATCCGCCATGCCCATCGGGGCACCGGGATGGCCGCTGTTGGCTTTTTGCACGGCATCCATGCTGAGGGCACGAATGGCGTTGGCACGCTCACGACGGCTGGGCATCGCTGTTCTCCTGAGGATTTTGAAGAGTGAATGATTAAAAGAAACGGAAAAAAGGATCGGCATTTTCCCTCAGCCACCGCCTGCGGGCAATGACAGATAGTCACTTGCAGGTGTTTTTCCTGTGCTTTGGGCAGCAATCGCTTGCAGAAACCTTTAACCGCTTCGTCTAAAGGTTATAGCGGCTGCTTATAACCGCCACTTATCGATCAATATCAAAACTTTTTGATATTGACCTTGCGGGGATACTCACCCGTCACTAGACTGCTGGCCTTATGAACCTACCCGTGCCCACCCTGCGTCCTGACGACGGCGAAGAGCTGGCAGCCTTGTGCAAGGCCGCTGGCGACCCATTGCGTCTGAACGTATTGCGCGCACTGACCAACGACTCATTCGGCGTACTGGAACTGGCACAGATCTTCGCCATCGGCCAGTCGGGCATGAGCCACCACCTGAAGGTGCTGGCCCAGGCCGACCTGGTCGCCACCCGCCGCGAAGGCAATGCGATTTTCTACCGCCGCGCCCTGCCCCACGCCGACCTGCTCGGCGGCAAGTTGCACGCGGCCCTGCTTGAGGAAGTGGACAGCCTGAGCCTGCCCCATGACGTGCAGTCACGCATCGGCCAGGTCCACGGGCAACGTGCCGCCGCGAGCCAGGACTTTTTCGCACGGGTTGCCGAGAAATTTCGCGCCCAGCAGGACTTGATCGCAGGCCTGGCCCAATACCGCGACAGCGTACTGGCGCTGCTGGACAAGCTGAGCTTCAGTGAAGAAGCGACGGCGCTGGAAGTCGGGCCTGGAGATGGCGGCTTCCTGCCGGAACTGGCACGCCGCTTTCGGCAGGTCACGGCGCTGGACAACAGCCCGGCGATGCTCGAACTGGCACGCCAGCTCTGTGAGCGCGAGGCGTTGGGCAATGTCAGCCTGCAGTTGGCTGATGCCCTGAGCAGCACAACGATCAAGGCCGATTGCGTGGTGCTGAACATGGTCTTGCACCATTTCGCCGCCCCCGCCGACGCTTTAAAGCAAATGGCCGGGTTGCTGCACCCCGGCGGTAGCCTGTTGGTTACGGATTTATGCAGCCACAACCAGAATTGGGCCAGGGAGGCCTGCGGTGATCTCTGGTTGGGTTTTGAACAGGACGATCTGGCCCGTTGGGCCACCGCTGCGGGACTCGTTCCCGGGGAAAGCCTCTATGTAGGTTTACGTAATGGTTTCCAGATCCAGGTCCGCCACTTTCAGCGACCGACTGGCGACACTCACCATCGGTAAATATCAGGAAAACATCGAGATGAGCGAATACTCCCTTTTCACCTCCGAGTCCGTGTCTGAAGGGCATCCGGACAAAATCGCCGACCAGATTTCTGATGCGGTGCTGGATGCCATCATCGCTGAAGACAAGTTCGCCCGTGTGGCGTGCGAGACCCTGGTGAAAACCGGTGTAGCGATCATCGCCGGCGAAGTGACCACTACCGCCTGGGTTGACCTGGAGCAGATCGTTCGTGACGTGATCACCGACATCGGCTACAACAGCTCCGACGTCGGTTTCGACGGTGCGACCTGCGGCGTGATGAACATCATCGGCAAGCAGTCGCCCGACATCAACCAGGGCGTCGACCGTGCCAAGCCGGAAGACCAGGGCGCCGGCGACCAGGGCCTGATGTTCGGCTACGCCAGCAACGAAACCGAGGTGCTGATGCCAGCCCCGATCACCTTCTCGCACCAGCTCGTGCAACGCCAGGCCGAAGCGCGTAAATCCGGCGTGCTGCCTTGGCTGCGCCCGGACGCCAAGTCCCAGGTGACCTGCCGCTACGAAGGCGGCAAGGTGGTCGGCATTGACGCCGTCGTACTGTCGACCCAGCACAACCCGGACGTTTCCTACGCTGACCTGCGCGAAGGCGTGATGGAGCTGATCGTCAAGCACGTGCTGCCGGCCGAACTGCTGAGCAAGGACACCCAGTTCCACATCAACCCGACCGGCCAGTTCATCATTGGCGGCCCGGTAGGTGACTGCGGCCTGACCGGTCGCAAGATCATCGTCGACAGCTACGGCGGCATGGCTCGTCACGGCGGTGGCGCTTTCTCCGGTAAAGACCCATCCAAGGTTGACCGTTCGGCCGCCTACGCCGGTCGCTACGTGGCCAAGAACATCGTTGCTGCCGGCCTCGCCGAGCGTTGCGAGATTCAGGTGTCCTACGCCATCGGCGTGGCCCAGCCTACGTCGATCTCGCTGAATACCTTCGGCACCGGCAAGATCAGCGATGACAAGATCATCAAGCTGGTGCGCGAGATCTTCGACCTGCGCCCTTACGCGATCACCACCATGCTCGACCTGCTGCACCCGATGTACCAGGAAACCGCAGCCTACGGCCACTTCGGTCGTACCCCAGCGCAGAAGACCGTCGGGGACGACACCTTCACCACCTTTACCTGGGAAAAAACCGACCGCGCCAACGACCTGCGCACTGCCGCCGGCCTGTAATCGCCCACGGTACATAAAGCCTCGCCGGGTTTGCCCGGCGGGGCTTTTTCTTGCCTGCGGGACCGCCTTCACATTTTTTGGATCCAAAGCTTGCAGGCACAATAATGGCCCTCTAGAATCCGCGCCCTCTCGGGCCTTCACCTTATTTTGGATATTGCCCTGCACCCGCCCGGGACTCATAAGTGCGCAGGCAATCGAACATTGAGGTTTTTCATGCGCATCTCCACGCTCGCCCCTGCCGCCCTTCTGATCAGCCTGTTCGCCCTGCCGGCCCACGCCGCCGACCTGAGCGCATTGAGTGGCGCCCTGGGCTCCCAGCTGGGTGTCGGCAATTCCGGCGACTGCCAAAAGCAATCCGCAGACCTGCAAACCAAGATCGATGCGGCCGAAGCCAGCAAAGACAGCTTGAAAGTGAAGGCCTTCAAAGCAGCGCAAGACCAGATCAACAAAGGTTGTGACAAACTCTCCGAAGCCCAGGCCAAAGCCGACGCCAAGCAGCAAACCCAGGAAGCCAAGGCTGATAAGCCTGATGCCGTGAAAGCGCTGGGCGGCCTGTTCAAGTAAGCCGAAACACCCGGTAAAAAGCCCCGCAGCGTCGGGGCTTTTTTGTGGGTGAACGGATCATTTAGGCTGGGCGCCCCTTTCGAGCAAGGATGCTCATGATGCGTTTACTGATTGCTCTGCTACTCAGCGCTCTACCCTTTTCGGCCTGGGCTGAAAACTGCCCTGATGAGGCCCGGGCCCAGGTCGACACCCTGGCCGAACAAATCCGCCTGTGGGACGACAGTTACCACCGCCTCGGCCAATCCCCCGTCAGTGATGAACTCTACGACCAGGCCCGCCAGCGTCTGGCCCACTGGCGCCAGTGCGTGCCCACCCCCACGGCGCCTGATGATCCGCTGGCCAGTTCACGGGGTACCTTGCCGCACCCGGTCGCCCATACCGGCCTCGAAAAGCGCCTGGATGAGCAAGCCGTGGGCGCCTGGCTGGGCACGCGCCAGGATGTATGGATCCAACCCAAGGTGGACGGCGTTGCAGTGACCCTGGTGTACCGCCAGGGGCGGTTGAAACAGGTGATCAGCCGTGGCGATGGCAAGCTGGGCCAGGACTGGTCGGCCTCCGCGCGCAAGATCCCCGGCATTGTCCAGCAACTGCCGGAACCCATCGACCTGGTGCTGCAAGGCGAACTTTATTGGCGCCTCGACGAGCATGTGCAATCGGCACGCGGCGGGCTCAACGCGCGCAGCAAGGTGGCTGGGCTGATGAACCGTCGGCAGTTGAGCGATACCGACGCCGCCGGCATCGGCCTGTTTGTCTGGGCCTGGCCGAATGGCCCCGCAGCCTTTACCGAACGCCTGGCCACCCTGGCTCGCTGGGGTTTCACCGACAGCCAGCGCTACAGCCAGCCCGTCCAGGACATCATCGAAGCAGCACATTGGCGCACCTATTGGTACAACCACCCCCTGTCCTTTGCCAGTGACGGCGTGGTGCTGCACCAGGCGCAGCGCGCACCCGCTGAACGCTGGCAGGCCAGTGCGCCTTATTGGGCGGTCGCCTGGAAGTACCCCGCCTCCAAAGCCCTGGCCCTGGTACGCCAGGTGCAATTCAAGATCGGCCGCACCGGACGCATCACCCCCATTCTGGAACTGGAGCCGGTGCGCCTGGACGACCGCCGGATCAGCCGGGTCAGCGCCGGCTCCTTGAAGCGCTGGCAGGCCCTGGATATTCGCCCGGGCGACCACGTGTCCATCAGCCTGGCGGGCCAAGTGATCCCTCGGCTGGACCAGGTGATCCTGCGCAATACCACCAGGGTCGACCTGCCAGTGCCCGACCCTCGGGACTTTCACGCCTTGAGTTGCTGGCAACTGGACCCCGGCTGCGAAGAACAGCTGCTCGCACGCCTTACCTGGCTGAGCGGCAACCATGGCCTGGCATTGCCACACATAGGCCACGAGACGTGGAACATATTGATCCAGGCCGGTCTAATCGCAGGCTTTCTCGATTGGTTAACCCTGGATGCGGCAGAGCTTGCTAACATTGATGGCTTCGGTGAGCGCAGCCGCACGCGGCTGCTCGACAGCCTTCACAGCGCTCGGCAACGCCCCTTCGCACAATGGCTCAAGGCCTTGGGTGTACCGCCTGCGGCACGCGGCAACCTGGAGGGCAACTGGCAGACGCTGGTCGCCAGAGACACACAGGCCTGGCTGGCCATCGATGGCATCGGCCCGGGTCGCGCAGCGCAACTGAGCGCTTTTTTTCGCGACCCACACGTACAGACATTGGCTGAAACATTACGTGTGGCCGGAATAGACGGGTTTTGAACCCGACCCAGCCACCTTTAAATCACAGCAGAATTCACCCTGCTATTTGCGACCCCGGAGCTCCACATGAAATTCCTCGCCCCTTTTGCCCTGCTGACCGTCGCAAGCTTCATGGCCACGCCACTGCTGGCCGCCGAAGAAGCCACCCCACTCACCGGCTGCGCCGCCAAGCGCCAGGCCATCAGCACCCAGATCGAACAAGCCAAGGCCCACGGCAACAGCGACCAGCAAGCCGGCCTGGAAAAAGCCCTGAGCGAAGTCACCGCCAACTGCACGGATGCCGCCTTGAGGAAGGAGCGCGAAAACAAGGTACTCGACGCCAAGCACGACGTCAGCCGCCGTCAGGCCGACCTCGACAAGGCGATGAAAAAAGGCGACGCGGACAAGATCAACAAGCGCAAGGACAAGCTCGCCGAGTCACGCAAGGAACTACAGGACGCCGTGGAAGAACTCGACCAGTAAAACCGGTCAGTGGTCGCGAAATTGTTTATGGCAGGCACTGCAGGCATCTTCGACTTTCTGTACGGCAGGCGTAAGGTTGCTGGCCTTGTAGGGCTGCACCTGGCTGGAGCTCACCAACTCACCGGTGGCCGCTTCCAGATCGCGGGCCAGTTGCTGGAACTGCGCCTGTTTTTGCCACACGTCGTCCTTGGCGCTGGTGTGATCCTCTTCGCGTACGCTCGGAAAATGTTTCCACGGTTCATGGGACAGCGCATCGAGCTTGACCGCGCCTTCGGCGAATTTCGCGCCATCGAAGGCAATGCGCCCGCGCAACATGCCGCCCAGGTCTTCAGCGGTCTTGAGCATTTGCTTGAAGATCGCCTTGCGCTGGCCCAGGGGCGAATTCGGATCGACGCCGCCGCAGGCGGACAGTGCCAGGCAGGCCAACAGCACAAGCGTAATTTTTTTAAAAGTCATGGTGGCTCAGGTCACGGGAAACGGCGGCCAGTATCCTCGCCCTGCC
This sequence comes from Pseudomonas sp. JV449, assembly GCF_032424295.1. Taxonomy (NCBI): domain Bacteria; kingdom Pseudomonadati; phylum Pseudomonadota; class Gammaproteobacteria; order Pseudomonadales; family Pseudomonadaceae; genus Pseudomonas; species Pseudomonas sp. JV449. Next base: position 192,360 of record NZ_VYKD01000034.1, read on the forward strand.
CGTAAAGACCAATAGCCCTATTAATAATAAGGGTTGCCCACAGGCGCTACGGCGCGGGCAATCGCTTCAGGAACCGTTTGTATGAATCTCACATTGAAACACTGGAGCCGCCGCCTGGCATGGGCTCTGCCGATGATTGCACTGCTGGCAGGCTGTGACGCGGGCAAGGACAGCGGTAAAGACACGGCTAAAGAAGAAGCTGCCAAGCCCCACGCCGTCGCCACCTATGTAAGCGCTCCCTGGGAGGCGTTGCCCGCCGTGTCCGACAGCGACCTGCTGGCCGGCTTCGAATCCTGGCGCAGCGCCTGCCAACGCCTCAAGGCCGACCCTATATGGGGGGCCACCTGCGCAGCAGCGGGTCCCGTGCCAGCCGATGCCGTGGCGGTGCGCGGTTTTCTCAAGGAGCGCCTGGATGTGTTCGGCCTGCGTTCGGCTGACAACACCCCCAACGGCTTGATCACCGGCTACTACGAACCGGTCTACCCCGGCAGCCTGACCAAGACCGCCGCCGCTCACGTACCCGTGTATGGCGTGCCGGATGACCTGATCATCGTCAATCTGGAAAGCATCTACCCGGAGCTCAAGGGCAAGCGCCTGCGCGGCCGCCTCGAAGGCCGCGTGCTCAAACCCTATGACGATGCCAGCGCCATCAACGGCCAAGGCTCCACCGCCAAGCCGATTGCCTGGCTGACCAACCCGATGGACCTGCAATTCCTGCAGATCCAGGGCTCGGGGCGCATTCAACTCAAGGACGGGCGCCAGCTGCGCGTCGGTTACGGCGACCAGAACGGCTACCCCTATCGCCCTATCGGCCGTTGGCTGGTGGAGCAAGGCGAGTTGAAGAAAGAAGACGTGACCATGGGCGCCATCAGCGCTTGGGCCAAGGCGCACCCGGAGCGCATCCCGGAACTGCTGGCGAGCAACCCCAGCTACGTCTTCTTCAGCGCTCGCCCCGACAGTAATGAAGGCCCGCGCGGTTCGCTGAATGTGCCGTTGACCGCTGGCTACAGCGTAGCGGTGGATCGCAAGGTGATTCCGTTGGGCAGCCTGTTGTGGCTGTCGACTACCAAGCCCGACGGCTCGCCATTGGCACGCCCCGTCGCCGCGCAGGACACCGGCGGTGCAATCACCGGAGAAGTGCGCGCGGATTTGTTCTGGGGCACGGGTGACGCTGCCGGAGAGCTGGCGGGAAATATGAAGCAGCAAGGGCAGATCTGGATGCTATGGCCCAAGGGCGCGGCGTTGCCGCAGGTGCCGGATGTACCCACCGGAACCTGACACTCGCCGAAAACACACCGTAGGAGCGAGCTTGCTCGCGAAAAACGTCAACGATAACGCAGCGCTTTCTGGCAGCCCGCGTCGTCTGTTCGTTCTTCGCGAGCAAGCTCGCTCCTACAGAAACCGGTTCAGATCGACACGAAGAAGAAGCTCGCAATCAACACCATGCCCACCGCCCACACCAGCGAGCGCAGTATCGCCCAGTCGGCGAGGTAGCAAATGATGTAGAGCAGGCGGCTGGTGATAAACAGCACGGCCAGCACATTGATGGTCACCAGTTCGGCCGTGCCGGCCAGGTGGGCGATAATCACCGCGGCGGCAAACGCGGGCGTCACTTCAAAGCTGTTGAGCTGCGCACTATGGGCGCGCTTGGCAAACCCTTCAAGGGTATCCAGGAAAGCACGCGGGTCGTGGTTCTGCCGCGGCCCGAACTTGCCGCCACTGAACTTGGCCACGCCCGTGCACAGGTAAGGCAGAAAAATCGCGATCAACACACACCAGAAAGCAGCCGTCATCACTCAGTCCTTTTGTCGTTTTATGCAGCGATTAGAGTTCTAGCACTAAAAACTCAATATCGCACCTAACCGCTATGAGCCGCGCGCTACCGAAAGGTTCTACCGCACTTTCACCCAAGACCTTGCAACCTCACGCCGCCACTGCGGTCCATCCCCCACTAACAACCCCCCACCTTCCAAGGACCCCGGATGCTTGAACTTGTCGCCGCCTTCATTTGCCTCACTACCCTGCTCACCTATGTGAACTTCCGCTTTATCGGCCTGCCGCCCACCATCGGCGTGATGGTCACGGCCCTGCTGTTCTCCCTGATCCTGCAAGGCCTGAGCCTGCTCGGCTACCCAGGCCTTGAGGAGCGCATCCAGCAATTGATCGGCCAGATCGACTTCGGCGACCTGCTGATGAACTGGATGCTGTCGTTCCTGCTGTTCGCCGGCGCCTTGCACGTCAACTTGAACGACCTGCGCAGCTACCGCTGGCCCATCGGCCTGCTGGCAACCTTCGGTGTGTTGATCGCCACCGTGGTGATCGGCAGCCTGGCGTATTACATCTTCGCCCTGTTTGGCTGGCACGTGAGCTTCCTGTACTGCCTGTTGTTCGGCGCACTGATCTCGCCCACCGACCCCATTGCGGTACTGGGCGTGCTGCGAACCGCCAATGCGTCGAAACCGCTGAAGACCACGATTGTGGGCGAGAGCCTGTTCAACGACGGCACGGCGGTGGTGGTGTTTACCGTATTGCTGGGCATCGCGCAGTTGGGCGAGACGCCTACCGTGGGCGCCACGGCCTTGCTGTTCGCCCATGAGGCAATTGGCGGCGTGGTCTTCGGCGGGCTGATCGGCTATCTGGTGTACCTGATGATCAAGAGCATCGAACAGCACCAGATCGAAGTGATGCTGACCCTCGCCCTGGTCATCGGCGGCTCGGCGATGGCCACCGAACTGCACGTCTCCGCACCGATCGCGATGGTGGTGGCCGGGCTGATCATCGGCAACCTGGGACGCAAGCTGGCGATGAACGACATGACCCGGCGCTACCTGGACGGCTTCTGGGAATTGCTGGACGACATGCTCAACGCGCTGCTGTTTGCGCTGATCGGCATGGAGCTGCTGCTGTTGCCGTTCAACTGGCTGCACGTGTTCGCGGCCGGTTTGCTGGCGGTGGCGATCCTGCTGTCGCGCCTGCTGACCGTGGCCCCGGCGATCCTGTTGCTGCGCCGCTGGCGTACGGTGCCGCGCGGCACCATCCGTATCCTGACCTGGGGCGGCCTGCGCGGCGGGGTCTCGGTGGCTCTAGCGCTGGCCCTGCCGCTGGGCCCGGAGCGCGATCTGCTGCTGAGCATCACCTACATCGTGGTGCTGTCGTCGATCCTGGTGCAGGGCTTGACCATTGGCCGAGTCGTAAAGCGCGTAGCCGAGCCTCAGTGAAGCGGTGAGGATTTACCTCGCTACACCACACGTTTGCCTACGGGTGCACTGCAATTGCACAGGTGTTCAAGCAAGTGCCGCATCGCCAGTGGGCGGCGCGGCGTCGAGCTATGCATGACGACCAGATCCCGCGCATAGCGCGGCGCGTCGTCGACCGGCAAGACACACAGGCCATTGCGAGACATCCCTGCCCACTGCGGTACCAGTGATACACCCATGCCTTGGGCGACCAACATGACGATGGTTTCCAAGGCATCCAGCTCACACAACACCTGCGGATCAAAGGACTGTTCATCGAGGAAACGCTGGGCAATCTGCCCACCCCACGAGCGAGCGTCGTAGCGAATGAATGATCGCTCGCGCAGCAATGCTTCTAACGTTTGCGTGCCCCACTCAGCGGGGGCAATCAGAATCAGAGGTTCAGCCCGCAACAAGGTCGTCGCCAAAGCCTTGGGTGGCTGAAAGGGTGGCCTGACAAGAATCGCCGCGTCCAGCTCCTGGGCCAGCAATCTCTCATAGAGGCTTCTGGAGTCTCCCGGTGTGATCTTCAGCCTCAGCCCAGGTGCCGACAACGCCAGTCGCTCTATCGCCCCCGGCAAGACGCCGGTCAATGCCGTCGAAATGGCACCGATCTTGATCTCTCCCGACAAGCCATCCTGGCTCAGGTCCTCCTGCAACTCGCGCGCCTGCTCAATGACTGCTTGAATTTTTGGTAACAGCAATAGGCATTGGTCCGAGGGCCACGCGGCATGCGCAGTGCGCATAAGCAGCGTGCACCCCAGCGTCCGCTCAAGCGTCTTGACCCGCTGGCTGATCGCCGCTGCGGTACGGTTTTCACGTCGCGCGGCCGCTGCAATGGAGCCGGCTTCAATGACGGCGACCAGACTTCTCAGGAATCGAACATCCATAAGTTTTCCTTTCGCTCAGACCAAGGCGAACCCGTTTTACCCGGGTACACGGCCTGTTTAATTTGAGGGCTCTCCCACACAGAGATCCCTCCCATGAACAGACCTTTCCACGCTGCATATCATGTTTACGACCTAAATCAGGCGCGCATTTTTTATCGAGATGTTTTGGGCTGCACGGAAGGCCGTAGCAGCGAGACCTGGATCGACTTCGATTTTTTCGGGAACCAGCTTTCACTGCACCTGGGGACGCCGTTTCCCACCACGCGTACCGGGCTGGTCGGTGAGCATCATGTCCTGATGCCGCATCTCGGCGTGGTGTTACCGCTTGAGGAATGGTTGACGCTTGCCGAACGGCTTGCCCACCTGGGCACATGTTTCGAGATTCCGCCCGTGATCCGCTTCGCTGGCGAGCCAGGCGAGCAACGCACGATGTTTTTCCTTGACCCCAGCGGCAACCCCATCGAGGTGAAAGGGTTCAAGGACTTCGCCGGGCTGTTCGCTCAATAAATCCCTGATATCTACAACAATAAGGGGCACCCACATGACCACCAAAAAACCATCCAGCCTTGTCACCCGTATCATGATCGGTCTGGCCGCCGGGATAATCGTCGGCATCCTTCTCAACCAGTTTCCCGAACACAAGATCTGGTTCATCGACAATCTGCTGCAACCGGCAGGCGACTTGTTTATCAAGCTGATGAAGATGATCGTCGTGCCTCTGGTCTTCGCTTGCATGACAGTCGGCATTGCCGGCATGGGAAATCCTGCCGCCTTGGGACGCGTCGGCGTGAAGACCTTCGTTTACTTCTTCACGATCACCAGTGTTGCAATCGTCTTTGGTCTGATCGTTGGAAACGTCGTCGAGCCCGGCTCAGGTGCCGAATTTGGCAGTACGTTGCAGACGCCAGTAACAGAACTGGCCGCCTACGGCAAAACGCAGAATCTGGGGCAAACGCTATTGGCGATTGTGCCGGATAACATCGTCTTGGCCATGTCGCAGGGCAAGCTGCTCTCCGTGCTGTTTTTCGCCATCCTGTTCGGCTGCGCCTTGTCTATGCTGCCCGAGCAGCGCAAGGCCCCCCTGATCGGTGTGATGCAGGCCATCTCCGACACCATGTTCAAAGTCACCCATCTGGTCATGCATTACTCACCAATCGGCATTTTCGGGCTGATCGCAGTCACCGTCGCCAGCTTTGGCCTCAGTGCCTTGCTGCCGCTGGCCAAACTGATCGGCACGACTTATGTCGCAGTGCTGTTATTTGCATTGTGCGTATTGGGAGCAGTTGCACGATTGGCGGGGGTCGGCTTTTTCCACTTGGTGCGGGAGATACGCAGTGAATTATTGCTGGCCTATAGCAGCGCTGCGTCAGCAACAGTCATGCCTCAATTGATCGAAAAAATGGAGCGCTACGGCGCCCCGCGCCCTATTACCAGCATGGTTATCCCGCTGGGCTACTCGTTCAACCTGGATGGCGCTTCGCTTTTTGCTGCGTTGGGCACGTTGTTCATCGCCCAGGCGTATGGCATTGACTTGAGCCTGGCTGATCAGGGAATGCTGGTATTGATCATGGTGTTGACATCAAAGGGCGCGGCGGGCGTACCGGGCTTCATGTTTATCATCCTTACCGCGACCTTGACCGCCGCGGGTCTGCCCGTGGAAGGAGTGGCGATCATTGCAGGCGTGTATCGCCTGATGGATATGCCGGTCACAGCATTGAATGTGCTGGGCAACGCGCTGGCGCCATTGGTTATTGCCCGGTGGGAGGGGCGGCTGAATGCACCTGACCGCACAATTGCCACCGAGTCTGCCAGCGCGTCGCTCAAAGTCTGAAAGTCCTGGTCCAGGTGCCTCGCAAAGAACCCGTTTGAGTCTTTGCGGGGCGAGATCAGGCCTTTTTCTTACTCTGGGAAAGCTGCTCCCGTGCGCCGGAGTGAGTAGCAGAAGGTGCCTTGCTTTCGCTGCGAATCTGCGCATGACTGATCAACGCAAAGATAAAGCTGCCACCGATGATATTGCCGGCCAGTGTGGGGCCGGCAAACACCAGCCAGAAATCCTTCCACGGCAACTCGCCGGCAAACACCAGGTACGACACTTCCGCCGAACCCACCACGATATGGGTGAAATCCCCCAGGGCCATCAGGTAGGTGATCAGAATGATGATCCACATCTTGGCGCTTTCCATCGACGGGATCATCCACACCATGGTGGCGATCATCCAGCCGGAGACGATGCCCTTGGCGAACATCTGGCTGGCGTCGTTTTCCATGATCTTGCGCCCGATTTCGAGGAAGGCCAGGTCGGTCTTGGTGTCGAAGATCGGCAGATGCAGCATCACATACGCCACCAACAGCGTGCCGCAGAGGTTGCCCACCAGCACCACCGACCACAGCCGCAACAGGCGCCCGGCATTGGCCAGGGTTGGCTTGCTCATCACCGGCAGCACGGCGGTCAGGGTGTTTTCGGTGAACAGTTGCTGGCGCGCCAGGATCACCGCGAGAAAGCCTGCGCAGTAGCCGAAGCTGGCGATCACCTTGAAGGCCTCTCCGTCCGGAAGGCGTGAATTGAGCAGCCCCATGGCCATCAATGACAGGCCCATGGTCAGGCCGGCTGCCAATGCCGACCACCACAAGGCGGCGACGCTGCGCTCCAACTCCTGATCGCCCTGGGTGCGGATAATTTCATGCAGCACCGCCGCGCGGGGCGGCTGGTTCTTGTCGACGTCCTGCTGCTCTTCCTGGGACAGGTTCGGGGTCTTGCCGTCTTCTTGCGTGGCCATGGTGGTACCTGAACGGGGGGCGATGTTCAGGTACGACCTATGGTTGATCAAGAGCGTTCACTGGCCCGGCGCAGGTTTACTCGCGGATGCCATCTTCCTGGAACTGGTCCTTGACGTACTTGATCTCGGTGCGCCCATGAGGTGCGGGCAAACCGTCCTCGCCAAGGTTGACGAAGACCATTTTTTCCACGGTGAGGATGCTTTTGCGGGTGATCTTGTTGCGCACTTCACAGGTCAGGGTGATGGAGGTGCGGCCAAACTCGGTAGCAGTGATCCCGAGTTCGATGATGTCGCCCTGGCGCGAGGCGCTGACAAAGTTGATTTCGGAGATGTACTTGGTCACCACGCGCTGGTTGCCCAGTTGGACGATGGCATAGATGGCCGCTTCTTCGTCGATCCAGCGCAGCAGGCTGCCACCGAACAGGGTGCCGTTGGGGTTGAGGTCTTCAGGTTTTACCCATTTGCGGGTGTGGAAGTTCATGGTCACTCCAAAGCGTCTTGCCGAATGATGGGCAACATCATGGCAGAGCCCGCCCCCAAGCTCTATGCGCCATTGCCTATCAACCCCATGTGCGATCTTCATATGGCCGACAGAAAGGCTTGGGAAGTGCCGCGTACACGGCTATAATCGCCCCGCTTCAAAACGGTCATCTTCAGTTGATACCGTTTCTCCCGCCACCTGTCCGAGGGGCGCTGCAGCAGGTTCAACCTGTCAGGCTCGGATGGGGCGTTGTCCGGCCTGGTTGCCCTGGCCTGATACTAAACGCACAACGGCGCCCATTCGCACACTACGAATGGAGGCTCTTCATGAGCGCTGTAATTACGCCTGCAGATTTCAACGACTACAAAGTCGCCGACATGTCCCTCGCCGCCTGGGGCCGTCGCGAAACCTTTATCGCCGAATCCGAAATGCCAGCCTTGATGGGCCTGCGTCGCAAGTACGCCGCCGAGCAACCGCTCAAAGGCGCGAAGATCCTCGGCTGCATCCACATGACCATCCAGACTGCCGTGCTGATCGAAACCCTGGTTGCCCTGGGTGCCGAAGTGCGTTGGTCGTCCTGCAACATCTTCTCGACGCAAGACCAGGCCGCTGCCGCCATCGCCGCTGCCGGTATCCCGGTATTCGCCTGGAAAGGCGAGACCGAAGAAGAGTACGAGTGGTGCCTGGAGCAAACCATCCTTAAAGATGGCGCGCCTTGGGATGCCAACATGATCCTCGACGACGGCGGCGACCTGACCGAGCTGCTGCACAAGAAGTACCCACAGATCCTCGACCGCGTCCACGGCGTGACCGAAGAAACCACCACCGGCGTGCACCGCCTGCTGGACATGCTGGCCAAGGGCGAGCTGAAAATCCCGGCCATCAACGTCAACGACTCGGTGACCAAGAGCAAGAACGACAACAAGTACGGCTGCCGTCACAGCCTGAACGATGCCATCAAGCGCGGCACCGACCACCTGCTGTCGGGCAAGCAAGCCCTGGTGATCGGCTACGGCGACGTGGGCAAGGGTTCGTCCCAGTCCCTGCGCCAGGAAGGCATGATCGTCAAAGTCTCCGAAGTCGACCCGATCTGCGCCATGCAAGCCTGCATGGACGGTTTCGAAGTGGTTTCGCCGTTCATCGATGGCGTCAATGACGGCACCGAAGCAAGCATCGACAAGGCCCTGCTGGGCAAGATCGACCTGATCGTGACCACCACCGGTAACGTCAACGTCTGCGATGCCAACATGCTCAAGGCCCTGAAGAAGCGCGCCGTGGTGTGCAACATCGGTCACTTCGACAACGAGATCGACACCGCTTTCATGCGCAAGAACTGGGCGTGGGAAGAAGTGAAGCCGCAGGTACACAAGGTTCACCGTACCGGCGCTGGCGCTTTCGACCCACAGAACGACGACTACCTGATCCTGCTGGCCGAAGGCCGCCTGGTTAACCTGGGCAACGCCACCGGCCACCCAAGCCGCATCATGGACGGCTCGTTCGCCAACCAGGTACTGGCCCAGATCTTCCTGTTCGGCCAGAAATACGCCGACCTGTCGCCAGCCCAGAAAGCCGAGCGCCTGACCGTGGAAGTACTGCCGAAGAAACTCGACGAAGAAGTGGCCCTGGAAATGGTCCGCGGCTTCGGTGGCGTGGTAACTCAGCTGACCAAGACCCAGGCCGACTACATCGGCGTGACCGTCGAAGGTCCGTTCAAGCCGCACGCTTACCGCTACTAAGTAATCAGCCCAACCTGCTCTACCTGTGGGAGCGAGCTTGCTCGCGAAAAACTCAAGGACACCGCGTACATCCTGTTTCTACGCGTTATCGTTGACGTTCTTCGCGAGCAAGCTCGCTCCTACAGTGCAGATGGGTTGCACAGTCGGCTTCTGAGTTTCAAAGGGTATGACCATGTCCCAAGACCGTCGCTACAGCTTCGAGTTCTTCCCCACCAAGACCGATGCTGGGCATGAAAAACTGATGGCGACTGCCAAGCAGTTGGCCAGCTACAACCCCGACTTCTTCTCCTGCACCTACGGCGCCGGCGGTTCGACGCGTGATCGTACGATCAACACCGTGTTGCAGCTTGAAAGCGAAGTCAAAATTCCCGCCGCTCCGCATTTGTCCTGCGTGGGCGACAGCAAGGCCGACCTGCGCGGCCTGCTGACCCAATACAAAGCCGCCGGCATCAAGCGCATCGTTGCCCTGCGTGGCGACTTGCCGTCCGGCATGGGCATGGCCAGTGGTGAGCTGCGCTACGCCAATGACCTGGTGAGCTTTATCCGTGAAGAAAGCGGCGACCACTTCCATATCGAAGTGGCGGCTTACCCGGAGATGCACCCCCAGGCACGCAATTTCGAAGACGATGTGCAGAATTTCGTGCGCAAGGCCAATGCCGGCGCCAACAGCGCGATCACCCAATACTTCTTCAACGCCGACAGCTATTTCTACTTCGTCGAGCGTGTACGCGCCATGGGTGTGAACATCCCGATCGTGCCGGGCATCATGCCGATCACCAACTACAGCAAGCTGGCGCGCTTCTCCGACGCCTGCGGTGCCGAGATCCCACGTTGGGTGCGCAAGCAACTGGAAGCCTATGGCGACGACGTCAAGAGCATCCAGGCGTTCGGCGAACAGGTGATCAGCAATATGTGTGAAGAATTGTTGCAAGGTGGCGCGCCAGGCCTGCACTTCTATACCCTGAACCAGGCTGAACCAAGCCTCGCGATCTGGAACAACCTTAAACTGCCACGCTAGGCCGGTTTAATCGCTGTACCCAGCCCTCGTTATCACGGGGGCTTTTTTCGTCTACATACCCCCTGGAAAGGAAGCCTGCAGTACATGAATACAGCGTCCCCGACTCCCCGCCCGCAACTGGTGTACCTGGTATTCGGCGCCGAGACCTATCATCAGGAAGCCGTATTCAGCATCGCCAGTGCCCTGGCCCACCTGGGCGGCCCCCAGGACATGCCATTGGACATCCAGGTGTTCAGCGACAATCCGGCCCCTTATCGCGGCTTGCCGGTACAGGTTCACACCCTGGACGACGCCACGCGCAAACGCTGGAGCGAGCCCCACGGCTACCATTTCCGCACCAAGCACGTGCTGTTGCGCCAGGTGCTGGAAACAGCGGAACGGGCGCTGTTGATCGACACCGACACCTTTTTTCACGACTCGCCCATGGCGCTGTTCGAACGTGTCGCGCCCGACACCGTGCTGTGCAATGCCTTCCACGCCAAGTACGGCGACAACCGCGAAAGCGTGCTGTATGAAGCCCTGGCCAGGCACCTTGCAGACAAAGGCCTGGCCGACGACGACATGTGGCTGCTCAACTCCGGCGTCATGGGCCTGACCCGGCAAGATGCGCACATCCTTGATCGCTCGATCGAGTTGATGGACGAGCTGTTCCCGATGGCCCACGGTGCCTACACCCTGGAAGAGTTCTGCCTGTCGGTGGCCGCTTACCGTACGCTCAATGTGCGCCAGTGCCCCGACCTGATCCACCACTACTGGAGCCGCAAGCAGTTGTTCCGGGCCAAGGTCAAGGCGTGGGTCACCAAGCACGCCGCAGACCCTATCTGCGCCAAAGCCCTGGCCGACACCCGCAATGTGTCTGCCCACCTGCCCCGCCCGCCACGACTGCAACGCTTGATGTACAAGCTGATCACCCTGGCCTTGCCCAAACGCAAGCAGCAGTTCATCCGCGAAATCCTCTACGGCTGCTACGAGCACGAAAATGAATTCGACCAGGCCTGTGGCCCGATTTGGTGGGAAAAGGCCCTGCAGAATCAGGAAGAGCGGCAAAAAAGCCCGGTCGATGCGCACCAGCTCGAACATTGGTTCGCCAACCCAGTGGTGCGCCTGATTCTGGGCGAGCGACGTGCAGCCATCTATGAACACCTGATGACCTCACCGACAAAATAGCGTCGCCCGCAGATGGGTGTGCCAGCGCTTCTCTTTAGCGCACGGGCGTCGTAACCTCGGGGCATGCCCGTCATTCTGAAGCTGTTGACCGTTGCGCTTTTTACTTGCTTGAGCCTGGCCGCTTATGGCGAGAAATTGCGCATTGTCACCGAGCCCTGGGCGCCTTACGTGTATGAGGAACACGGCGCCATGCGCGGGCTGGACTACGAAACCACGGTGATCGTGTTCCAGCGCCTGGGGGTCGATGTTCAATGGCAGTTCCTGCCCTGGAAGCGCTGCCTGGCCATGCTCGATCAGGGCCATGCCGATGGCGCACTGGATATTTTCCACAGCCACGAACGCGACGCACTGCTGCTGTACCCCAGCGAACCGTTGTCGGAAGTGGAATTCGTGATGTTCTACGCCAACGCACGCCCTCACCCGGTCCAAGGCCTCGACGAGCTGGACGGCCTCACTGTCGGCACGTCGCCAGGCTATCTGTACGGCGCGCCATTCAGCGACTCCACCCGGTTCAGCCGCGAGCCGGCCCCCAGCCACGAGGCCAACTTCGGTAAATTGCTGTTGGGACGCATCGACCTGCTGATCACCGACCGCCGGGTCGGCCAGCATGTGATCAAGGCCCTGGGCCTGGAAAGCAAGGTCAGCCAGGCCCCCGTCGTGGTCAGCCGCCAGCAGCAGTACCTCGCCGTACGCCGTGGCGCGGGGATGGACCTGCTGGTGCAACGCTTTGCCGCCGAACTCAAGCGTTTCAAACAGGAGCCGGCCTACGCCGTCTTAAGCGCCAAATATGGTGGAACCCAAGCCAAAACAGCGTCCGGACACACCGTTGAGCAGCAGGAAAGCGGCGCACAGTGATTGCTCTGTTATACTCCGGCCTTTCCGCCAGGCTTACGCCCGGCCGCTGAGGTCCTGAAAAAGGCACCCAACCCCGCTACTGCGCAGCTTTCAGCCCGCGCGAGCCGGTGGAGTGCCCGCCAGACGCAGCAGGACCGGACGGGATTGCGCTCCCCTAAGCGCCATTCGCGCCCGGCAAGATTATCCCTCTGGGCCAAGCCCTAACTAAAACAGGATTACTCATGTCCTTTGCTTCCCTCGGTCTCTCCGAGGCTTTAGTCCGCGCCATCGAGGCAGCGGGCTATACCGAGCCTACTCCGGTGCAACAGCGGGCTATTCCCGCCGTGTTGCAAGGTCGCGACCTGATGGTTGCGGCTCAGACAGGTACGGGTAAAACCGGCGGCTTCGCCCTCCCGATTCTGGAGCGGTTGTTCCCCAACGGTCATCCGGACAAATCCCAGCGTCACGGCCCGCGCCAACCGCGCGTACTGGTCCTGACCCCTACCCGCGAACTCGCCGCCCAGGTGCACGACAGCTTCAAGCTGTATGCCCGCGACCTGAAGTTCGTCAGCGCCTGCATCTTCGGCGGCGTCGGCATGAACCCACAGGTTCAGGCCATGTCCCGTGGTGTTGACGTGCTGGTGGCGTGCCCCGGTCGTTTGCTCGACCTGTGCGGCCAAGGCAGCGTTGATTTGTCCCACGTGGAAATCCTCGTGCTGGACGAAGCCGACCGCATGCTCGACATGGGCTTTGTCCATGACGTGAAGAAGGTCCTCGCCCGCCTGCCGGCCAAACGTCAGAACCTGCTGTTCTCGGCAACGTTCTCCAACGACATCACCGCCCTGGCCGGCAAGCTGCTGCACAACCCGGAACGCATCGAAGTCACGCCGCCGAACACCACGGTCGAGCGTATCGAGCAACGCGTATTCCGCCTGGCCGCCAGCCACAAGCGTTCATTGCTGGCGCACCTGATCACCGCCGGCGCCTGGGAACAGGTGCTGGTGTTCACCCGCACCAAACACGGCGCCAACCGCCTGGCCGAGTACCTGGACAAGCACGGCCTCACCGCCGTCGCCATCCACGGCAACAAGAGCCAGAACGCCCGCACCAAGGCCCTGGCCGACTTCAAGGCCGGTGAAGTGCGCATCCTGGTCGCCACCGATATCGCCGCCCGCGGCCTGGACATCGACCAGTTGCCACACGTGGTCAACTTCGAGCTGCCAAACGTCGACGAGGACTACGTGCACCGTATCGGCCGTACCGGCCGTGCCGGGCGTTCGGGTGAAGCCATTTCCCTGGTTGCCCCGGACGAAGAGAAACTGCTGAAAAGCATCGAACGCATGACCAAGCAGAAAATCGCCGATGGCGACCTGATGGGCTTCGATGCCAGCGCCGTTGAGGCCGAAAAGCCTGAAGTGCGCGAACGTCCGGACGTGCGTAACCCACGCAACCCACGCGGTCCGAAGGGCGATGGCCCGAACGGCGGCGGTGGTGGCGGTGGTCGTCGCGACAAGGGCAAGGACAAGGGCGGCAAGGAAAAAGCGCCAACCAACGGCCGTGGCGAACGCCCGGCCCGTGAGCAGAAGCCCCGTGAAGGCACCCCGGCCCGCGAACAGCGCCAGCCGAGCCAGCCCCCACGTGCCGCAGCCGACCGCGCCCCGGACGAATTCCTCGACGACGACGTGGATAACTTCGGTAACCGCGTTGACTACGTGCCCCAGGCCAAACCGGCCCAAGGCCGTGGCCGTCGTCCAGGTGCTCCGGCGCCGGGCGCAGCTGCCGGCACTGGTGCTCCACGTGGTGGCCAGCCCCAGGGCGGACGTCAGAACGGCCCGCGCAACAGCAGCGGCGGCACGACCGGCACCCCGCCGGCCAAGCGCAGCGGCCCGCGTAACGGTGCACCGCGTGACGGCCAGGCGCGTCGCGAAGATTCGCGCAGCAACAACCGCCGCCCGGCCCGTGACGACCAGCCACGTTTGTCCGAGCCCGCCGTGCAGAACCCGCGCGGTGGCCCGGCGCCGAAGATCATCCACAAGGAGTCGAAAGCCGACCGCTTCCCGACACCCGAGCAGTTGGATCAACTGCCAGGCCGTCCTCGTGGTGAAAAACCGGCATTGCTGACCCGCAACCGCTGAGTTTCAAAGCGCCATGAAAAATGCCCCGCATCGAAAGATGCGGGGCGTTTTTTATCTCCTCCCCACACGTTCCCTGATATGAGCGAGCTTGCTGTGGTGAGCGAGCTTGCTCGCGCTGGGCTGCGGAGCAGTCCCAACACCTGTCACCGTGTTCTGCCAGAAGAATCATGGTGTATCTGATTAGGGCCGCTTCGCGCCCCAGCGCGAGCAAGCTCGCTCACTACAGGAAATAAACGCAGGCACAAAAAAACCGGATGCTGAGATCCGGTTTTTTGTGTGCGGACAGAAATTACTTCTGCTTGACGCCTTCCAGCGAGATGTCCAGGTCGACAGTCTGGGAAGTCGGGCCTGGGCCCTTGATGCCGAAGTCGTTCAGGTTCAGCGTGGTCTTGGCGTTGAAGCCGGCACGTTCGCCGCCCCATGGATCCTTGCCTTCACCGTTGAACGTGGCCTTGAAGGTCACAGGCTTGGTCACGCCGTGGAAGGTCAGGTCGCCGGTCACATCAGCGGTTTTCTCGCCGGTGGATTTAACCGCAGTGGAGACAAACTTGGCATCGGCGAACTTGCCGACATCCAGGAAGTCCTTGCTGGCGATGTGCTTGTCACGTTCGGCGTGGTTGGACCACAGGCTGGCGGTTTTCACGTCGACCGCGATTTTGCTGGCTTCAGGCTTGGCGGCATCCCAGCTGAACGTACCATCCCAGTCCTTGAAGGTACCGTGGATGTAGCTGTAGCCCAGGTGGCTGATTTTCCAGTCGATGAAGGCGTGCTGGCCTTCCTTGTCGATCTTGTAGTCGGCAGCCATCACCTGACCTGCAGACAGCAGCGCTGTACCGATTGCCAGAGCGGCGAGGGTCTTTTTCAACATGCTTTCTATTCCTTGTGAGTCGAGGTTGAACATCAGGCTTTGCGCCCCAGCATTCGCGAGAGGGTCGCATCACGATCGATAAAGTGGTGTTTCAACGCAGCCACGCCGTGCAAGCCGGCGAAGACTACCAACACCCAGGCGAGGTACAGGTGCACCACGCCAGCGGTGTCTGCCTGGTCCGGTAGACCGGAAACCACGGCAGGAATTTCAAACAGGCCAAACACCGGGATACCGACACCGTCTGCGGTGGAAATCAGGTAACCGGCGATCATCACGGCAAACAGCCCGAGATAAAGGAACGCGTGGCCGAACGCGGCACCGATACGGGTCAAGCGACTGTAACTGGCCAGCGGCGGAGGCGGTGGGCTGATCAGGCGCCAGACAATACGCACCAGCATGATGGCGAACAGCGTGATGCCGATGCTCTTGTGCAGGTCCGGTGCTTCCTTGCGCCAGGCGCTGTAGTAGTCCAGGCCCACCATCCACAAGCCCAGGGCGAACAGGCCGAACACCACCAGGGCCACGCCCCAGTGCAAAACCATACTGACCCAGCCATAACGGGCCGGTGAGTTACGTAGCTGCATGTACTTAATCCCGTAAGAGCTGCGCCCAAGACTAGCGATTTACCTATCGAATTAAAGCGGAAAATTTTGCTTTGAAATATCGAGAAATACGATCTAGAGCGTATGCACAATAAGTTAACCAAGGATTAAGGACTATTCCTAAGAAACGTGACAGTCCGTCCTACGTTTACTCCGAATTCCCCACAATGGCTTGTGACCGGGGCCACCATTGCATAGGCTTGCGCGATTGTTTCACCTGCGCCGCTCGCAGGACCGCTTCGAGGAGATCACCGATGGGCTTGAACAACCAGTGGATGCAACGCGACCTCGCGGTGCTGTGGCATCCCTGCACCCAGATGAAAGACCACCAGCAACTGCCGCTGATCCCGATCAAACGCGGTGAAGGCGTCTGGCTGGAAGACTTCGAAGGCAAGCGCTACCTCGACGCCGTCAGCTCCTGGTGGGTCAACGTGTTCGGCCACGCCAACCCGCGCATCAACCAGCGCATCAAGGACCAGGTCGACCAGCTGGAACACGTGATCCTCGCCGGTTTCAGCCACCAGCCGGTGATCGAGCTGTCCGAGCGCCTGGTCAAGATGACCCCCGAGGGCCTGACCCGCTGCTTCTATGCCGATAACGGTTCGTCGTGCATTGAAGTCGCGCTGAAGATGAGCTTTCACTATTGGCTCAACCGTGGCCTGCCAAACAAAAAACGCTTTGTCACACTGACCAACAGCTACCACGGCGAAACCATCGCCGCGATGTCGGTGGGCGACGTGCCGCTGTTTACCGAGACCTACAAGGCGCTGCTGCTGGACACCCTCAAGGTGCCGAGCCCGGATTGCTACCTGCGCCCCGAGGGCATGAGCTGGGAAGAACACTCGCGCACGATGTTCCTGGCCATGGAACAGACCCTGGCCGAGCACCACGACAGCGTCGCCGCCGTGATCGTCGAACCGCTGATCCAGGGCGCCGGCGGCATGCGCATGTACCACCCGGTGTACCTCAAGCTGCTGCGCGAGGCCTGCGACCGCTATGGCGTGCACCTGATCCACGATGAAATCGCCGTGGGCTTCGGCCGCACCGGGACCCTGTTCGCCTGTGAACAGGCCGGCATCCGCCCGGACTTCCTGTGCTTGTCCAAGGCCCTGACGGGCGGCTACCTGCCGTTGGCCGCCGTGGTCACCACCGATGACGTCTATGACGCGTTCTACGACGACTACCCGACCCTGCGCGCCTTCCTGCACTCCCACAGCTACACCGGCAACCCGCTGGCGTGCGCGGCGGCCCTGGCGACCCTGGATATTTTCGAAGAAGACAACGTCATCGAAAACAACAAGGCCCTGGCCCAGCGCATGGCCACCGCAACGGCGCACCTGGTCGACCATCCGCATGTCTCGGAAGTACGCCAGACCGGCATGGTGCTGGCCATCGAGATGGTCCAGGACAAGGCCACCAAGACCGCTTACCCGTGGCAGGAGCGCCGTGGTCTCAAGGTGTTCGAACACGCCCTGGAACGCGGCGCGTTGTTGCGGCCGTTGGGCAGCGTGGTGTATTTCCTGCCGCCCTATGTGATTACACCGGAGCAGATCGACTTCCTCGCCGAAGTCGCCAGCGAAGGCATCGACATCGCCACCAACAGCAAAGTCAGCGTGGCGGTGCCGAAGGATTTCCACCCTGGTTTCCGCGATCCGGGTTGATTGCCGGCACACCTACACCTTTTTCCAGAGAACCAAAATGAGACTGTCCCGCTTTTTCACCGACACCCCGCTGAGCCTCGGCGATCACGAACTGCCCGAAGCCCAGGCGCACTACATCAGCCGCGTGCTGCGCATGGGCGAAGGTGACGCCGTGCAATTGTTCGACGGCTCCGGCCAGGAGTTCCTGGGCAGCCTGCTGGAAGTCGGGAAAAAACGCGTCACTGTGCAACTGACCGAAAGCTTCGCCGGCCAGGCCGAATCGCCGCTGCACATCCACCTCGGCCAGGGCCTGTCCCGGGGCGAACGCATGGACTGGGCGATCCAGAAAGCCACCGAGCTGGGCGTCAACGCCATCACGCCGATCTTCAGCGACCGCTGCGAAGTGCGCCTGAAGGACGAACGCGCCGACAAACGCCTGCTGCACTGGCGCCAGGTGGCGATCAGCGCGTGCGAGCAGTGCGGGCGTTCGACGGTACCGGTGATTCACCCGCCGTTGCTGCTGGCGGACTGGTTGAAGCAGGTCGAGGCGGACCTGAAACTGGTGCTGCACCCGGTGGCCGAGCCGCTGGTCAACCATGCCAAACCTGCGAGCCTGGCGTTCCTGATCGGGCCCGAGGGTGGATTGACGGATGGGGAAGTCGAAGTGGCCCAAGGCGCCGGCTTCCACGCCGCCCGCCTCGGCCCGCGTGTGTTGCGCACCGAGACTGCGCCGGTGGTGGCATTGGCGGTAGCCCAGCAGCTGTGGGGTGACTTCTAACCCACTTTGCAAACCCTCCCACATTTGGATGGGGTTACCCCTTCTTACTCCACCGGATCGCTGATCGGCTTGGCAATGATCGCCTTCAACTCACTGGTCATCGGGAATTCCAGGTTCAAGCCCTTGGGCGGAATCGGCTGTTCAAACCAGCGCTGGTAAATCCCGTTGATCTCCCCCGAACGGTACAGGTCGCCGAGGGTCTCGTTGACCACCGCGAGAAACTGCGGATCATCCTTGCGCACCATGCAGCTGTAGATCTCCCGCGACTGCTCCTCGCCCACCACCACCCAGTTGTGTGGGTCCTTGGCCTTGGCACGTTCGCCGTAGAGCAATGCATCGTCCATATAGAACGCAGCCGCGCGGCCCGTCTCGAGCATCTTGAACGCCTCGCCGTGGTCCTTGGCGCTGATCACGAACATAGTGCTCTTGTGCTCGGCGTTGTAGCTCTTTAGAAAACGCTCGTTGGTGGTGCCGGCGGTAGTCACCACGTTCTTGCCCCCCAGGTCGGCGAAGCCCTTGATACCGCTGTCCTTAGCCGTCAGCAACTGGCCTTTCACGTAAATAAACCCGTAGGAAAATGCCACCTGCTTCTGCCGCTCGGCCGTGACTCCAGTGGAGCCGCATTCCAGGTCGACGGTGCCGTTCTGCACCAGCGGAATCCGCGTTTGAGAGGTCACCAGGTTGTACTTCACCTTAAGGTCGGCCACCCCGGTTTTCTGCTGGATACGCTCGACGATCTTACTGGCCAGGTCCACCGAATAGCCCATCGGCTTGCCGCTGTGATCCCCCACGTAGGAAAACGGCACCGACGCATCGCGATAACCCAGGGTGATGGACTTGGTACTGGCGATCTTGCCCAGCGTACCGTCCAGCGGCGCCTGGTTGGCATGGGCGTGTACTCCCAGCAAAAGGCCCAGGGTGCAGCCGGTCAACAGGATTTTTTTCATTGTTATTCTCCGTTGGTCTTTGACGTTATTTTCGTACCGCAATCACGCTGATTTCCACCAGCACGCTCGGCCTCGCCAGCTCCGCCTGCAGGGTGGTGCGCGTCGGCGCCATCCCGGGCGATAGCCAGGCGGCCCATACATCATTCATCGGCGCGAAACCGCTGCCGATGTCTTTCAAGTAAATGGTCGCATTGAGCAAATGATCCTTGTCACTGCCGGCCTGGGCCAGCAGCGCATCGATCCTGGCCAGCACTTCGCGGGTCTGCGTCGCCACATCCAGGCCTTCGCCGGGCACCTGGCCCGAAAGGAATACCAGATCCTTGAACGTGACGGCGCCGGACAGTCGGTCGTTGCTGCTGATTCGGTTGATGGTCATGGGTCAATCCTCACGCGGCGCGGGGCGCCAGGCCCTGCATATCTATGGAAGGTAGGTGGTGGCCGATCAGCTCGGCCAGCAATTGGCCGCTGCCGCACGCCAGGGTAAAGCCGAGGGCGCCGTGGCCCAGGTTCAGCCACAGGTTGCGATACACGCTGGGGCCAATCAGCGGCACACCGGTCGGGGTGGCGGGACGCATACCGGCCCATTCCACAGCATTGGCATAGTCGCCAGCGGTAGGAAATGTCTCGACCGCCTGGCGTTTCATCAGCGCCAGGCGCTTGGGCTCAAGGCTGGCGTCAAAGCCGACGATATCCACCATGGCCGCCACCCGCAGCTGTTCGCCGATACGCGCGTAGACCATCTTGCGGTCGTAGTCGGTGATGCTCACATTCGGCGCCTGGTGCTGTGCGCCAATCGGTACGCTGAGGCTATAGCCCTTGAGTGGATACAGTGGCAGTGACACGCCGGGCAATGCCAACTCGGCGGCGCGATGACCGGCCGCCAGCACCAGGTGTTCCACCGGCATCACTTCGCCGCCCAGCTCGATGGCCTGTACCGCGCCGTCGGCATGGCGAATCCTGGTGACCTTGCGCCCCAGCAGAAAGGTGCAGCGCCCCGACGCTTCAAGGCGTGCCGCCAGCTGTTGGCAGAAGGCATGACAGTCCGCCACTTCTTCATTGGGCGTATAGATACCACCGACAAACTCACCCGCCACCTGCGCCAGCGCTGGCTCCAGCCGCGCACAATCCAGCGCCGACAGCACCTGTTGTTGCAGGATGTCGGTGACCTTGCTGCGCGCACGCTCAAAGGTATCGGCATTGCGAAAGGTCACCAGCTTGCCGTTACGCCGCCAATTGAACGTGTCCAGGCGATCGTCGACGCGCCATTGCTGCAAGGTGTTTTGGCTCAGGCTCGCCAGGCGCAGCAAGTGGGCGGCGTTGCGCTTGTTCACCGAGCCACGGCAAGCGCCGATGAACGCAGCCATCCAGCGCCATTGTCGGGGGTCCAGGCGTGGGCGCAGCTTCAGTGGCGAGTCACCGCGCAGCAACCAGCCAATCGCCTGTAGCGGCACTCCCGCATCCGCCAGCGGTGCGACGTAGCGGTAGGACAATTGCCCGCCATTGGCGAAGCTGGTTTCGCTGCCCACGGTGTCACGCGCGTCGATCACCGTCACTTCATGACCTGCACGTACCAACGCGTAGGCACTCGCCAGGCCGATAACGCCTCCACCAATGATGCAAACCTGCCTGGCCATTCAACACCCCCAGCCCTTGATCCAAGAAAGCCCCAGGGTAGGTGCAGGTGACAGGCCGCCGACAATGAATAAAGATGGGGCACCTATAAACAAAGGTTATGGACCTGCCATGCGCTTGCGTCATATCGAAATCTTCCAGGCCATCCGCCAGACCGGCTCCATCAGCGCCGCCGCGCAGTTGCTGCATGTCTCCCAACCGGCGGTGACCAAGGTGTTGCAACATGCCGAGTTACAATTGGGTTTCCCGCTGTTTTTGCGGGTACGCGGCAAATTGCAGCCCACGCCCGAAGCCCTGGCGCTGGAAAGCGAAGTCGAAAAAGTCACCGCGAGCCTGCAAGGCGTGCGGCGCCTGGCCAAGAGCCTGCGCCGCGCCCCGGGGCAAAGTGTGCGGATTGGTGCAATCCCGGCATTGGCGCTGTCGCTGCTGCCCCCGGCGATTCTGGAATGGAAGCGCGACTACCCGGACATCGCCTGCGAACTGTCCAGCGACCATAGCCGCGAGCTGGTGCAAAAACTGTTGATGCGCGAGATCGACCTGGCACTGACCCTCAGCTTCTCCGGCCATCCCGGGTTGACCACACAAGTGCTTGCCAACGGTGTGTTGGTGGCCCTGGCGTCGAAAAACTACTGGCCGGACGCTGAGCTGCATCAGGCCCTGCCCCTGGCAGACCTCGCGGGGGCACCGTTGATTGGCCTGTCCAGCGCCGACCCACTGGCGGCAAAGCTCGACAACTACCTGGAGAGCGTCGACCCGCCGCCTCGGGTGACGATCTCGGTGCAAACCTATTCCCTGGCACGGGCGATGGTGGAGTCCGGCGCCGGCTTGACGGTCATCGACCCCTTTACCGCCCTCGGCGCATCGACGGCGACCACCTGCATCCGCACACTTACACCGCCTCTGCCGATCACCCTCTACGCCTTGACCCGTGCCAATGAACCACCGCCGCATATGCTGGCCAATCTGCTACAGATCTTCGGCAACCGGGCTCGGGAGCTGCTGGGGCGCCTATAACACGTAGTGCATGATCGCCACGAAATGCAGCAGGCTGCCGCCGATCACAAACAAATGCCAGATCCCATGGGAATGCCGCAGGCGATCCTCCAGGGCAAAGAAGATGATGCCGACGGTGTACAGCACCCCGCCCGCCGCCAGCCAGATAAACCCGGCGGTGCCCAGCGCGGCGATCAGCGGCTTGACCGCCACCAGCACGATCCAGCCCATCACCGCGTAGATCACGATGGACAGGATGCGCGCCTCGGAGCGCGGCTTGATCTCTTGCAGGATGCCGATCACCGCCAGCCCCCACACGATGCCGAACAGCGTCCAGCCCCACGGGCCTCTCAACGTCACCAGGCAAAACGGCGTGTAGCTGCCGGCGATCAGCAAGTAGATCGAAAAGTGATCGACCTTCTGCATGATCTCTTTTCGCCGCCCCTGCACGCTGTGGTACACGGTCGACGCGCTGTACAGCACCATCAGCGTAAAGCCATAAATCGCCACGCTGACGATCTTCCAGGGGCTGCCGTCCAGGCTCGCCACCACCAACATCCACACGGCGCCAATACACGCCGCGACTGCACCGAGCAAATGGCTCCAGGCGTTGAATCGTTCCCCGTGATACATCTGTCACTGACCTCCTGTAGCCGCTGGAACTGGCTGGCAAGCGTCCAGCCTTGCGCATAAGAGTGCAAGCGACTTGTGACGTTCCGAGGACGCCGCCGGGTTTTGCGGGCACAATCGGACGCATTCGAACAAGAGCCCACGGCCATGCTGATCGACGAAGAATTCACCCTCAAGAAGCTGGAAATCTTCCTGGCATTCATGCGCACCGGCAACCTGGCCCGCGCCGCCGCCGAGCTGCAAACCAGCAATGTCAGCGTGCACCGCGCCATCCACTCGCTGGAAAATGCCTTGCGCTGCCCGCTGTTCAAACACGAGGGCCGCAACCTCACCCCGCTGGAAAGCGCCTACGTGCTGGAAGAACGCGCACAAAAACTCATCGCCGATGTGGTCGACAGCGTACGCCTGACCCGCGAAGCCGCCGGCTTCTCCGCCGAACGCTTCAAGCTCGGCTCGCTGTATTCGCTCACGGTCAAGACCGTGCCGCAATTGATCATGGGCCTGAAGATCAGGCGCAGCGAACTCAATATCGACCTGATCCTCGGCTCCAATTTCGACCTGCTGTACAAGCTCAAGAACATGGAAGTCGACGCAATCCTCATCTCCCTCGACGAACACGCCAACGACCCCGACTGCGAACAGATCGAGCTGTTCTGCGACGACATCTTCCTCGCCACCCCCGCCGACTCACCCTTCGACCGCGCCCAGGAAATCGACCTGGCCGACGTACGCGACGCCACCTTCATCACCCTCACCCAAGGCTTCGCCACCCACCAGGATGGCAACCGGGTATTCAAGCAGGCGGGGTTCGAGCCGAAGGTGGCGATGCAGGTCAATGACATCTTCACACTGCTGAGCATGGTCAGTTCGGGGGTGGGTTATGCGTTGCTGCCAGGAAGGATCGCGGCGGTGTACGAGAACCGCGTGAAGCTGATACCGCTGCAACCCAGGTATCGGTTGCAGCAGCATATCGGGGTGGTGTTCCTGAAGGCCAAGGAGCGTGATCCGAATTTACTCGCGTTGTTGGCGGAGTGTCGGATGTATGCCAATCGGCAGGGAACAGCCTGACACTCCGCAACCCTCAAGGTCAGCCCACCAACCCACGCACAATGAAGTACAGCAACGAAGGCCCCAGCAAACACCCAAGCCCGGTATGGAACGTCGCCGTCAACGCGCCATACGGCACCAAGCGCCGATCCGTCGCCGCCAGCCCTGCCGTCACGCCGCTCACGGTGCCGGCCAAGCCACCGAACACCATCGCTGAACGCGGATTGTCCAAGCCCATCCAACGCGCCGCCACCGGGGTGCCGACCATCACCAGGATCGCCTTGATCAACCCGGTCGCAATCGACAGTGCCATCACATCCGAAGTCGCGCCAATCGCCGCACCGGTCACCGGGCCGACGATGTAGGTCACGGCACCCGCGCCGATGGTGGTCATGCTGATCGCGTCGCGATAGCCAAACACCCAGGCCATGCTGGCGCCGACGATAAACGGCAGGATCGTGCCCAGCAGCAGCGCAATCACACCGATCATCCCGGCCTTGCGCGCCTCGGTGGCCTGCACCTCGAACGCCGTGGCAACGATGGCGAAGTCGCGCAGCATCGCACCGCCCATCAGGCCAATACCAGAGAACAGTGCCAGGTCGGCCAAGCCTTTTTGCCCGCCGGTAAGGGTGCCGCCGACCCAGGCCAGGACCAGGCCGATGACGATGGCAATCGCCGAGCCGTGGATGCGCCCGAACGTCAGGCGCTTGGACAGCACCACGGAAATCCACATCACCACGCCAACAAACGCAAACGCGGTGATCAGGCCGTTATGTTCCAGGCCTTTTTCGATGAGATCCCACATATCAGCGACCTCCCGCAGGCACGATCAGCGGCTCTTCGGCGGGCAGAGGCTCGCCCTTGTGAGTACGGCTGATCAACGCAATGGTGCAACCACAGACCACCACCGAACCAATCGCCGCCAGCACCGCGACCGGGCCGCCGTGCAGGGCGGTTACGACGTTCTGCTGCGCGGCCATCGCCACCACCACGGGGATATACATGGCGCCCCAAAAGCCCACGCCCATCTCGCACTCCTTGGTCATGCCGCCGCGTTTTTGCATCCACAGGCGAGCGCAGATCAGCAGGATCATGGCGATACCCACCCCGCCCACGTTGGATTTGACGCCCAGCAACACGCCGAGCATGTCGCCCATGATCACACCTGCAAGCGTGCAGATCGCCAGCAATGCCACACCGTAAATAATCATTGTTGTTGTCCTCGAAGTGCTCGATCGAAATTGTTGTTTTTGTGCTTCGACAGCCTTGGGTGGTGCTTTATCGGTGGCGGCGCTCCTCCTCTTCCAGCAGGGCCTGCAAGGTGTCCAGGCGTGCGCCTTCGCAGGCGATCACGGTGCCTTGTTCGAACACGCGGCGTGACAGGCCGGTGAGCACGGCGCCCGGGGGCAGTTCGATTTGCAGGCGCACACCGCGCTCGTAGGCGCTTTGCACGGTGCCGCGCCAGTCAACGACGCGGCACATGTTGAAGGCCAGGTCGTCGCGCAGATGTTCGGGGTTGTGGATCGGCCGCGCGCGAGTGCTGCTCAGGTAGGTGATGCGCGGCGCCTTGAGCGGGACAAATGCCTGGGCCAGGACCTCGGCCGGCTGCTCCAGCAGCGCGCAATGGGACGGCACACTGACGGCCAGGCGTTTGGCGATGCCGTTGCCCTTGATGCGCGCGGCAACACGCTTCATGGCCTCGTCGCTGCCGGCGATCACGCTTTGGTTATCGGCGTTGATATTGGCCAGGTACACCGGGGTTTCAGGGCTGTGGATGTCGGCGAGGAGTGTTTCGACGGTGGATAACTCCACGCCGATGATCGCGGTCATGCCGTAGCCGTGTGGATAAGCGTTTTGCATCAGTTGGCCGCGCAGGCTCACAAGCTTTACCGCATCGGCAAAATCCAGGGCCCCGGCGATGACCGCAGCCGGGTAGGCGCCGATGGACAGGCCCGCCACGTAATCCGGGGTGCGCTCCAACAGGCGGGCGTGGGCGACGCCGGCGATCAACAGGCACAGTTGCACGGCGCGGGTACTGGCCAGGGCTTGCGCGGAATCGAGCACGCGCACGTCTTCGCCCAGGGCATCGCTGGCTTCTGCCAGCACAGGTTCGGGCAACGACTTCAGCATGCCTGGTCGCTGAGCGCCCTGCCCTGGAAACACCAGCAGGCTGCTCATGCCACGGCCTGCCAAGGGTCGAGCACAAGATGCGCGCCGCTGGTGGTTTTCAGCAGCACACGGCGTGAGCCGCTGGCCCATTCGCGCAAGGCGACGGCGCCAAACGGGGTTTGCAGTTGCAGGTCCACAGGGCACACCGTCGTGTCCAGGCTCGCCAGCAGGTCCTCGGCAGCGGCGCGTTCAAGGCGCTTGGGCGTACGCAGGATCAAATCCAGATCACTCTGGGCATGCAGTGCTTCGATGCCGGTGGCCAATTCAAAGCCTGCGCTACCGCTGACGCCCCATGCCTCGTGCACCAGCACCGAACGCAATTGAGCAAGCGCGTGCAGCGCGGGTAAATCCCGTGACGAAACCACGTCGCGCAGGGCTTCCGGTGCAACACGCCGCTGCACCGCCGCCAGCGGCATCTCGGCGGCGAACCGCTGCTCACGCAAACGCCCGCGCACGCCGACCGCCACATGCCCCGGCGCGGCAATGGCGCGGCGCACCACCACCGGATGGCCGGCGCCGAGCGCTTCGAGCACCCAGGCCGGTGCATCGGCGGGCGCATGCGCTGGGGTCATGCCCCAGAGCAAGTCGTGGGCGTTCACCATTGTTCCCGCAGCAGTTGGCGAACCTGGCTGGAGGCTGCCCGATTAGTCGCGCCGAGGCGTCCGCGCAGATCGGCGCTGCCGATGTCCTTGATCGCATTCAGCAGGCAATCACTGACCCGCGCTACATCGTCCGCCGTGGGCTGTTCAATCTGGCTGACCGACAAGGTCTCCCACAGCAAGCCGAGGCTGGCATAGCTGTCGATGTCATAGGCCATGGGCGGCACACTGGCGGCCAGGGCTTCCAGCTCTTCGACGCTGCGCAGGGTCACCCGCGCGGCCGAGGCCTTGCCCATGGCGTGCACCATTACGCCGGGGTCGCGCAGGGCAATCAGGCGGTTGGCCTGGTAGCCATGGGCCAGGAACGCACCGGACATGGCCTTGCCCACCAGCAGCGCAATCACTGGGTGGCCGGCGAGGCGCGCGCGGGCATAGCTGTCGGCCGCAGCGGCCAGGGCCTGGTGGATGCCGAGGGCTTCTTCGCGACGGCCATAGGCTTGGCTGGGCACATCGACGATGGCGATGATGGGCCGCTTGTCGCCGCGGGCGATGGCCTCATCGACGGCCTTGGCCAGGCCCCAGCCTTCGAGCAGGCCGACTTCGCCATTGCGCGCCCGAGGGAAGCGGTTTTGCGCGTCGGTCACCACGGCGACAAAGCGCACCTGTTGCTCACCCAATACACCGTCGGCCACCCTCAGCGACGCCGGCAAATCGTCTACAACTGGAGCGCCGGCGCTCAATGCGTTGAACCACTGCAAGCCTCTCATGAGCGTTCTCCCTGATACAGCTCGCGCACCGTCGCCGGGTCGATTTGCGCTACGGCGTCCAACTCGGCCAAGCGTGTGAGGTAATAATCAGCCTGGCGACTGCGTTGTTGGGCGGGCACGCCTTGCTGCAACAACGCGCTGACCGTCTGCTGGATCTGCGCCGCATCGTCGGCCACGTAACGGTCGGCCAGGCCGCTGTTGAAACGCTGTTCGCCGCCCGTGAGGCTCCAGATAAAAGGACGGTCGCGGGAGTCGTACTCTTCCAACCCGGCTTCCTGTTCGATCACCTGCGGACCATTCAGGCCCAGGCGCGCTTCGCGGGTGACGACGAGGTAGCTGCACAGCCCGGCGGCGATGGACATGCCACCGAAACAGCCAACGCTGCCCGCCACCACGCCGATCACCGGCTGGTACTGGCGCAGGTCGACAATCGCCGCGTGTATGTCGGCAATCGCGGCCAGGCCGAGGTTGGCTTCCTGCAAGCGCACGCCGCCGGTTTCCAGCAGCAGCACGGCGCGGGTCGGGATGCCCTTGCGGTTGTCTTCGGCGGCCAGTTCCAGGGCGCCGGCGATTTTCGCGCCGCCCACTTCACCGAGGCTGCCGCCCTGGAAGTTACCTTCAATGGCCGCAATCACTACGGGCAAGTCGCCGATGCTGCCCTTGGCGATCACCACGCCGTCATCGGCCTGGGGCACCACCCCTTGGCGGCTGAGCCAGGGCGACATGACGCGCTGGAACGGGTCGATCAGTTCGCGAAAGGTGCCGGCATCCAACAAGGCCTTGGCCCGCTGCCGCGCACCCAGTTCCACGAAGCTGTGTTTAGCCAGCAAGTCAGTCATGGCCGATCTCCTCGAATCCCTGTTCCAGGCGCAAACGCACCACGCCGGGGGTGGCGCCGAAATCGTGGATATCAATGTTCAGGGCGGGTGGCGTCTGCTCTTGGAAAATGCGTTCGAACAGGTGCTGCCAGCGTTGTTCGGCGCCATTCACCGAGGTCTGTACCTGGATGGTCAACGTGCCGGCCGTGCCCGGCTCCAGCAGCACTTCCAGGTCGCCCGAGCCGACGCAACCCACCAGCGCACGGCCTGTTGGCGGCTGCCCGGCGGGGAATTCAAAGGATAAGGTTTCCATCACAACGCTCCGTCGAGGCGGTCGATAAACAGGCAGGCGGCCAACAGGTCGGCGGCGCCACCGGGGGAGGCATTCAGGGCCAGCAGTTGATGGTCCAGCTCATGCAGTTGGCGGCGCCCGGCGAGGCTTGCGCTGCCGCCGGCGTCGAGCACGGCCTGGGCACCGCGCTGCATGGCATGCAGGCCTTCCAGGCCGGCGCGATAGAGCACGCAGGTGTCGGCCAGGTCGGTCATGATCGCGAGCAAGGCGTCAAGACGCGCGTTCTGTTCACCGACGTTCTGGCGGCGGCTCTGGCGCAGTTGCGGCAGACCGCGTTGGGTCACGGCGGGGAAGCCCAGTTGCGCTTCTTCACGGGCACCACGTGCGCCGTAGCGTTGCGCGACCTGGGCGCCGTGGCTCATCGATTGGGGCGCGTAACGGTCGTTGAGCAGGGCCAGTCTGGCGGCGTTCAGCGTTATGGCTCGCGGTTCCAGGGCAGCCGCTGCGGTCAGCAGGCCAAGGGCCCAGATCGCACCGCGATGGGTGTTCACGCCGTGGGTGGTGACGAGCATCGCCTGTTCGCCTTCGCGCCCGATACGGCCGAGGGCTTCGCGCAGGGGCAAGCCGACTTCACCGAGTTCAAGCGCCGCCTCGGCCATTGCCTTGAACATCGGCCACAGCGACAGCGCCGAGGCGTGCATCAGCCCCAGGTGCAAATCACTGTGGGCGCCGTTGCCGCGACGGTCCACCAGGGCGGGCTTGGGCGACAGGTCGGCTTCATCGATCAGCGCATCGACGGCCATATCCGCCAGGCGATCCGCGAGGCTGAGTTCGTGCAGTTTAAGGGCGCGCATTTACCAGCTCCTGAATTTGGCGGGCGGGTTGTACAGGCCACCGGACCACTCCACCAGGTCGGCCACACTCTTGGCGGCCAACAGCTCGCGGGTGGCGTCGGTGCGGCGGATGCCCAAATCTTCGGGCAAGGCGATCAGGCCTTCGCGGCGCATGCGCGCGGTGTCCTTGGGGTTGTGGCGCATGCCGATGGCGGTGACCCCGGCGACGGCGGCGATCATCGCCTGGCGCTCTTCCAGGGACCGCGCCTTGTACAGGTAGGCGATGCCTTCTTCGGTGAGCAGGTGGGTGACGTCGTCACCGTAGATCATGATCGGCGCCAGGGGCATGCCGCTTTTGCGCGCCACTTCGACCGCATCCAGGGTGTTGACGAAGGTGGGCTTGCCGCCTTCCTGGAAGGTCTCGACCATCTGCACCACAAGCTTTTTGCCGCGCTCCAGCAGCGCTTCCGGCGCGTCGCCGTGGCGCATGTCCAGCCATGCCGGCGTACCGTGACGACGGCCACGCGGGTCGTGGCCCATGTTCGGCGCCCCGCCAAAGCCGGCGAGGCGGCCACGGGTCACGGTGCTGGAATGGCCGTCGCCGTCGACTTGCAGGGTAGCGCCGATAAACAGGTCCACCGCGTATTGGCCGGCCAGCTGGCAGAACATTCGGTTGGAGCGCATCGAACCGTCGCGGCCGGTGAAGAACACATCCGGGCGCGCGGCGATGTAGTTCTCCATGCCCAGTTCGGTGCCGAAGCAATGCACGCTTTCCACCCAGCCGCTTTCGATGGCGGGGATCAGCGTGGGGTGCGGGTTGAGGGTCCAGTTGCGGCAGATCTTGCCCTTCAAGCCCAGGGATTCACCGTAGGTGGGCAGGATCAATTCGATGGCGGCGGTGTTGAAGCCGATGCCGTGGTTGAGGGACTGCACATTGTGTTTTTCGTAGATGCCGCGGATCGCCATCATCGCCATCAACACATGCACCGGCTTGATATGGCGCGGGTCGCGGGTGAACAGCGGCTCGATGTAGAACGGCTTGTCGGCCACCACCACAAAATCCACCCAGCTGGCGGGGATGTCGACGCGGGGCAAGTCGCTGACGTCATCCACCAACTGGTTGACCTGCACGATCACGATGCCATCGCTGAACGCGGCGGGTTCGATCAGAGCCGGGGTGTCTTCGGTGCTGGCGCCGGTGTAGATATTGCCGGCACGGTCGGCCATGAAACCGGCGGACAGTACGACGTTGGGGATCAGGTCCACCACCAGCCGTGCATAGAGCTCGATGTAGGTGTGGATCGCGCCGATTTCCAGCAGGCCGTCTTCGAGCAGTTGGCTGATGCGCAGGGATTGGGTGCCGGCGAAGGAAAAGTCCAGCTTGCGCGCAATGCCCTTTTCAAACAGGTCCAGGTGCTCGGACCGCCCGACGCTGGGCATGATCATGTGCAAATCGTGGAGTTTGGCCGGGTCAGTCTGGGCCAGGGAGCGCGAGAGGAAGTCGGCCTGCTTCTGGTTGTTGCCTTCCAGCACCACGCGGTCGCCGGGGAGGATCAGCGCCTCAAGCGCCTCGACAATCCTGTCACTGGGCAACACGGCCCCGTCTGCGATTTTTTTGACCAGCCCCAGCCGCCGCTGCTTCTCGTCGCGCCGCCGCGTCCAGCGCGAGTCGGGGTTTATTGTTGTTGTCATGGTCGCTCCACGGGTTTGCTGTCGTGGGCTGTACCTTAGGAGTGATTCAGGGGGCCATCAATCAAGCTGGGCGGTGGATCGTTACGGTTGGAGTAATGGAGCATCAGCAAACGCTGACCCGAGCCAAAAGATGATCTAAATGTGGGAGGGGCGGTCCCAAAAAGGGAATGATCAGTCCCTGGCTGGGACCTCTTCCGCAGAAGGGCTGACCTGCTCCAGAGCTCTATCCACCAACAACTGCCCCAACTCGGCCATTTGCTGGATCCCAAGCATGATGGCGCGCTGGGAAGTGTCCAGGTCGAAGGCCAGGTTGCAGGTGAGTGCGTTGAGGGAGGACAGGGTTTCGCTGGCGTTGACCAGCAGGGTTTCGGTGTTTTGGTGGGGGTTTACGGTGAAGAGGCTTGCGGGCGGATTGGGGGTAGGTTTAACCATGATTTACAACTCCGATATGTGATGGAGACTGCCCTTTTCCGCTTGCACGCGAATTAAGGTGGCAGCTGTGCGCAGGTGTGCAAGACCGGGCATATCGGACCCCGGCAGACCCCGAAGGATCTCCCACGCACAGCCGCCATAACAAATACAGCAGGCATAAAAAACGCCCGTTGAATGGCTATGGGCGTTGGTGCGCCGACATGTAACCGGACTTGCACGTCCGTGTCACCGTTTTTTGCGATGACGGGACGAAGACTAGGCGCGCTGACTGCACGCGACAAGTTCATGCATAACCCAAAATCTTGCAGGAAAAATCCGAAGCCCCAGCCGCAGCCGCCAGCCAGCGCAAGGCCAAAGCCCTGCAATAGGGTGACGCGGAGCGTGGGAACGATCATCGACACTCAGAAGAGAATTATCTGACAGACTTTTCAGGTTGTTGCTCGGAACCGTTGTCCCTAGGCTTTTCGCTCCGAATAGCTACGGGCAGGCATCATGAACCCGATCGTTAATCCCGATGCAAGGCCATTGCAGAGTGTGATGTATCACATCACAATCGCGCCATGATCGTCAGCTGGAAACATAAAGGACTCAGGGCGTTCTATGAGACCGGTTCAACCAGAGGCATCAACGCAAATCATGCAAAGCGCTTGCGCCGCATGCTGCTCATTCTGGACAAGGCCGAGCACCCAGATGCACTGGATCTGCCCGGCTGGCGCTTCCACCGTTTGAAGGGCGACCTGATCGACTACTGGTCAGTCAGCATAAGTGGTAACTGGCGCATCATTTTTCGGATGTTCGACGATCAGGTCGAACTGGTTGATTATCTTGATTACCACTGAGTAGAGGTATCGATATGGGTATGCACAACCCACCTCACCCAGGTGAAATTCTGCTTGAGGACGTGGTCCCAGCCTTGGGCATCACCATCACCGAAATGGCTAAACGTCTTGGCTTTGCCCGCGAAACTTTTTCAAGGATCTTGCATGGCCACGCTCCCGTCAGCCCGGACCTTGCCGTCCGGTTGGAGCGAGCCGGCGTAAGTACTGCACAACTATGGCTATCGATGCAAAGTGCCTACGACTTGTGGCAGGCCGAGCATCGGGAGCAGCCGTTGATTGAGCGGTTTGCGCGGATTGATTGAGGGCTTGAGCAAGTCTCCCTGCGTAGCAGCTGTCGAGCCCTGGCGAGGCTGCGTCAGCGGTGTGTCAGACGGGCCGCAAGCGCAGCCTCGCCGGGGCTCGACAGCTGCTACGCAATATCACATTCAGATGCCCCTCCCACAGGGGATCCTCACATGACTTAGATTCACGCCAACCCGGACTCCACCAGCAACGCCTCGAGCCCCATCAAATCCGGCACCTTAGCCACATGTTCCCCCACCTGCACCGCCGCCAGTTCCAGCGGGCACAGCGGCACGTCCACGTAGCTCAATTCGCTATCGAGCTTGTACGACCGTGGAATCCCCTGGATCACCAGCGCAATAAACTTCAACGTGGGTCGGCCGCCCAGTGCATTCAACACCACGATCCGCGAGCGTTCGCCGGTCACGCCGGCCTCGCCGCACGCCGCTTCAAAGCTGATCAACGGGATTTGCCGATCCCGCCACGTCACTTGCCGCAAATACCACGGCGGCGCATCGCTGGCCGGTTCGCCGCGTTGGAAGTCGATCAACTCGGCGATGGCGACGTTGGGCAGTATCAGGTGGCGGTCGGCCAGGGGCAGGAGCAGGCCGGTGAGTTGGCTGGTACGGTGGTCAAGCACGGGATTTGCTCCAGTAGGCGATGCTTTCGAGCAGCACCGATTCCTGGTACGGCTTGCCCAGGTAGTCGTTGACGCCGATGGCCATGGCGCGGTCGCGGTGTTTCTGGCCGGTGCGGGAGGTGATCATGATGATCGGCAGGCGCATCAGCCGGGGGTCGTTGCGCACCTGGATGGCGACTTCGAAGCCGTCCATGCGCGGCATTTCGATGTCGAGCAGCATCAGGTCAGGGGTATGTTCCTCGAGCACGGCAAGGGCGTCGATGCCATCCTTGGCGGTGAGTACGTTCATGCCGTTGCGCTCCAACAGGCGGCTGGTGACTTTGCGCACGGTGACCGAGTCGTCCACCACCAGCACCAGCAGCGGGCGCTTTTTCAGCGGGTCGTTGAGGATCAACGGAGCATCCACCGCCTGGGCCGGCAAGGCCGGTTGCCGGGCGCGGATGTGCGCGAGCAGGTCGATGATCAACACCACGCGCCCATCCCCCAGGATGGTCGCGCCGGATAACCCCTGCACCCCGGAAAACTGCGGGCCCAGGCCCTTGACCACAATCTCCCGGGTGCCGGCCATGGCGTCCACATGCACCGCCACACGGCGCTCGTTGCACTGCACCAGCAACACCGGCACGGGTTGATACTGGCCCAGTAATTTCGGGCGACCGACGGTGTGCAGCAGGTCACCCAGGTAAAACAGCTCGTAGCGTTGGCCGGCATATTCATAACACGGCGGATCCTGCTGGTAGTGCCCCGCCAGCTCATGGGGCAGCACCCGCACCAGCCCTTCGATGGTGTTGAGCGGGATCGCGTATTGATCGTCCGCGCAGTGCACCATCAACGCCCGATTGACCGACACGGTAAACGGCAGGCGGATGCGAAAGTGCACGCCCTCCCCCGGTGTCGAGTCAATGAACATCGAGCCGCCGAGCTGGCGCACTTCTTCGTGCACCACGTCCATGCCCACGCCGCGCCCGGAAATCTGCGTGATCTTTTCCGCCGTGGAGAACCCCGGCTGCAGGATGAACTGCAACACATCACGGTCGCTCATCTCTTGATGAGGGGCGAGCAAACCGCGCTTGATCGCCTTGCGCCGCACCGCTTCCAGGGGCACGCCGGCACCGTCGTCGCGCATGTCGAAAACGATATCGCCGCCTTCGTGGGCCAGGTCCAGGGTGATGCGGCCCTTCTCCGGCTTGCCGGCCAACAGCCGCGCATCGCGGGATTCCAGGCCATGGTCGACGGCGTTGCGCAGCATGTGTTCCAGCGGTGCCGCCATGCGCTCCAGCACATTGCGGTCCATCTCGCCCTCGGCATTGCCGACGATGAATTCCACGTCCTTGCCCAACTCGCCCGCCACCTGGCGCACGATGCGTTTGAGGCGCGGCAGCATGCGTTCGAAGGGCACCATGCGCGTGCGCATCAGGCCTTCCTGCAACTCGGTGTTGATGCGCGCCTGTTGCTGCAACAGGTCATGGGCGTCCTCGTTGCGGCGGTCGAGGGTGTCCTTGAGGTCGAGCAGGTCGGAGGCCGATTCCGACAGCGCCCGGGACAGTTGCTGCAACTGCGAATGACGGTCCATTTCCAGCGGGTCGAATTCTTCATAGCCCAGGCGCTCGGCCTCGGCCTGTTGACGACTGAGGATGCGCCCCTGGGTTTCGGTGTCGAGGCGGCGCAGTTGGTCGCGCATGCGTTCGATAGTGGTTTCCACCTCATGCAGGGCAATGCGCGCGTCGTTGACTTGCTGCTCGATACGACCACGGAAGATCGAGGTCTCGCCGGCCAGGTTGACCAGGTCGTCCAGCAGGTCAGCGGAAATCTTCACCATGTCGGCGCCGGGATCAACCACCGCTTCGACCTTGCCTGCGGGCAGCGCCACGGGCGTCACGGGCTCATCGCTGGGGTGCACCAGGCTCTTGATACGTTCGATGAGCTTGTCCACCGAACCCACCGGCAGCCCATCCGCCACGGCGTCGATCATCTGCGCCAGGCGGTCGTGGCAGCCCTGCAGCAACGCGAACAGTTCGGCGGACGGCGCGAGCAAACCGGCGGACAGCCCTTCGTAGAGAAATTCCAGCTCATGGGCCAGGTCACCGATCGGCCCGATCTCGACCATGCGCGCGCCGCCCTTGAGGGTGTGCAGGTCGCGCAGCAGGGTTTCGACTTCCTGGCGATTGTTCGGCTCGGCCTGCCAGCGCAGCAAGGCGCTGCCGGAGCTGTCGAGAATGTCGGCGGCTTCTTCGAGGAAGATGTCCAGCAACTCGGGGTCGGTGCCCGGCGTTTCCGCAGGTGGAGCGGCCTGTGCAGCCGGCATGCCGCCCTGGCGTAGCGCGCGCAACCTGGCGACCAGTTCGGCGCTGTCGCTCAAGGGTTGATGGTGCTGCAGTTCCTCCAGTTGCAAGGCCAGTCGCTCATGGCTGGCCATCAGCACCTGCGACAGCTCGCTGGAGTAGCTGTAGCGCCGATCCACCAGGCCTTCGTACACGCACTCCAATTCATGGGCAAGGTCGGCCACCGGTCCGATGTCGGCCATGCGCGCGCCGCCCTTGAGGGTGTGCAGGTCGCGCTGCAGGGACGACAACGGCGCGGCACTGTCCGGCTCCAGCAGCCAGCGCTTGAGCGACTGCCCCGCACTGTCGAGGATATCCACGGCTTCTTCGAGGAAGATCTCCACGAGTTCATCGTCGATCCACGTTTCATCCTGCAGTTGCGCGGTGGCGGCGCCCAGTTCGGAGATGCTCAGGGTACGGCTGCCGTCGCTTTTGATCAGGCCGGTGGCAGAAGGGTCCAGCGCATCGTCCAGCAGTTCGCGCAGGGCGTGTACACGTGCCGGAGCCGGGATGATTTCCTGGCCGGCGGCCAATTGATCGAGCATGCTGATCAGCGCCTCATGGGCCTGTTCGGCCTCATGGAAAAACCGTTCGCTGACCGCCAGGCTGCTTTCTTCCACGGCGCCGTAGAGGTCGAGCAAGGCTTCGCAGAGTTCATCGATGGCGTGCAGGTCAGCAACATGCGCGCCCTCCCCCAACGTGGTCAATTCATCCAGCAGCGCGGTGAGTTCCTGGCGTTCGCCGGGGTGTTGCTGCCAGCGGCGCAGCAGGTTTTCGGCGTCGAGCAGAATGTCCATGCCCTGGGCCAGGAAGTTGGCAATCAGTTGCGGGTCGCGCTTGATCCGCAACCCCGTGTTGGGGGCGTCGAGCAGCGCGGCCAGTTGATGGTCGAGCAGGGCCTGGGTACGGCGGATCAAGTCATCCGCGCCCTTGATCGGCACCAGGGGATCGCGGTCCAGTTGACGCAACCCGCGCTGGAACAGGCCTTCGGCTTCCAGCAGCAACTCGACTTCGTCCAGGTCCAGCGGCAGGCGATGGGCCTTGTATTCGCGGGTCAGGTGATCCAGTGGGCGCACCAGCTCGGCGATGGGCAACACGCCAGCCATGTAGGCGCTGCCCTTGAGGGTGTGCAGGGCCCGTTGCAGTTCATCGCTGACTTGCAGCGGCACATGCTCGGCGGCCTGTTGCAGGAAGTGGTTGAGGCTGTCCAGATGGCTCTGGGCTTCGTTGCGGAAGATCTCCAGCAACATCGGATCGTGGGGTTCGGCGCCTGACCCTGCGCCGTTGGCCCAGGCGTGGGCGCGGGCGGCCAGGGCGTCGACCTCATCGCGCTGGTGTTGTTCGCCCGTCGCGAAGTCGGCGATCAATGCCGGCAGCAGGGCCACGGCGTCATCCAGCACCTGTTGGATCTCGGGGCCGAGGGCCACACTGCGCTCGAGCACACGGTTCAGCAGGTTTTCCACGGCCCAGGCCAGCTCCGCCAGCACCAGGGCGCGTACCATGCGGCCGCTGCCTTTCAGGGTGTGGAAAGCGCGGCGCATTTCGCCCTGGGCGGTTTTGTCCGCGCTGTTGGGCAGGTGACGGTGCAGCACCTCAAGGACTTCCTCGGTTTCTTCGAGGAAGACATCGCGCAGTTCATCGTCGATGGGCGCTTCATCGGCCGGCGGCGGCAGCAGGCTACCGGGGCGTTGCAAGGCCGGCGGATTGAGGCCCGAAGTGGGGTTGGCCAGTGCGTCGAACTGCGACTGGCTGGGCGCAACCTCGCTCGACAGCGCGCCATCGGGTGCTGCCAGCGCCTGGCGCCAGGGTTTTTCGGCAGGCAGGTAGCCCAGCGCAGCCAGGCTTTGGGTGGCCATTTCCAACACCCGTTCACCGGCGGCGTCCGGGTCCTGGAGCATGCGCTCGAGGTAATACTCCAGGCTGCTGATCACGTCAGCGAAATGCCCCAGTTGTACCTCCGACGGCGGGTTGTCGTTGACCATCAACTGTTCGTCGACATAATCGGTGCAACCGCGCATCAGGCTTGCCGCGCGGGGCAAGGGGATCATCGCCAGCGCGCCGCGCACCTGGCTCAGCAGTTCCGGCAGGGATTCCAGGCGCTGGCGGTCCCAATCGGCTTCGATACAGTCGATCACCAGCTCCTTGGCTTGCTGCAGGCACTGGCAGGATTCGCGGATGACCAACTGGTGGATCTGGGTCAGGTCGGTGGTGGGCAGGCGGCTCTCTTCATGGCCTTCCGGCTCGACGGTGCCGACCATTCCCGCCAGCGTGGCTTCCACATAGAGCAGCGCGCCGGCGACGTCCATCAACACCGCATCGTTGGGCTCGCGATGCCCCTGGGCCAGGCTCAATACCACGGCCAGCTGGTCGATGATGACTTTGCGCGGCTGGCCAAACCCCAGCACCGCGAGGGTATCGGCAATCTGTCGCAGGGGCGCCAGCAGCGCGTCGAGGTCGCTCGTGTGCTGGCGGTCGCTGCGCACGAACAGGTCGAGGCGCTCTTTGACCCGGACCAACTCTTCACACAACGCACCGAGCACCGAGCCCATGGCGTTGCGATCCGGCCCGGCAAGGCGCGCGCGTTCGGCGTCCACCACCGTGCTGTCGGGCAAGGCCTCATCCAGGCTGTAGCGCTCTTTCAGACTCTGCATGCGCGGGGTCGGTCGGGTGACTTTGGCGACGTAAAACAACAGGCTCTTGAGCAGTTCATCCGGTGCGGGTTGGTTGATCCCGCCGATGCCCTGTGCCAGCAGGCGCTTGAGCTGCTTGTCGCTGGCCTTGAGCAGGCTGCGCAGCGCCGGGCTGTTGGCGACTACGCCGGTGAGCATGCCCTCGACCAGCGCCGACGCCACTTGCCACAGCGGCAACAGCGGCGCGCCCTGGCACAGCGCCTCAAGGCGCGCGAACACCCGCGCCATATCTTCCAGGTTGCTCGGCCCGTGGTCTTCACGCAGCAGCCCGGCGAGGGCTTGCTGCAACAGTTGATGCCACTGGCGCAGTTGCGCCTGGAGGTCGGCCGGCGCGCGTTGAGCCAGGGCGTCATCGGGAAGCGGCGCAATCGACAGCAGTTGCGGGCTGAACAAGCTGGTTTCCGACAGCAGGCTTTCGCCGTGGGCACTGCGCAGGTCGTTGAGCAGCGGCAGCACCACCAGCGGTAAATCACGGCGAGCGCTGTGCACCCGGTCAAGGTACAACGGCAGTTGGCCCAGGGCCTGTTGCAGCAGGCGGATACTTTCCTCGCGCTGGCCGACATGCCCGGCCTGGAGCGCCAGGGCCAGTTCTTCGATCTCTTCGGCCAGCAGCGCCGCGCCGTAGAACTCGACCATTTGCAGCGCACCATGCACCTGGTGGATAGCGTCCAGGCACTGGCTGATCACGCCATCGTCGTGGGTCTCGACAAATGCATCCAGCGCCGAACGGGCCTGTTTCAGGGTTTCGGCAATGTCGCCCTTGACCCATTCGAGGGCCACGTAGTCGTGCCGATCAACCATAACTGCTCCGCTTAGAATTCGTGGGTTGCCTGGATCTCAAAGCCAATGGAGATCGAGTGTGGGAGGTGGCAAGCCCCTCCCACATTTTGACTGCATTTCAATCATCAGCCTGTTTGGCCGCTGGCAGGGTGAAACCCGACACCGACCTGCGCAACTGGCTGGCCATCTTCGCCAAGTTGCCGATGCTTTCGGCGGTAGCGGTGGAGCCCGATGACGTCTGCGTGGTGATCTGCTGGATCACGTTCATGGTCAGGGAGATCTGTCCCGCCGATGAGGTCTGTTGCTGCGCCGCGTTGGAGATGCTCTGGATCAGCGCGGCCAGCGTTTTCGATACGCCTTCGATCTCTTCCAGCGCCACCCCGGCGTCCTGGGCCAGCCGTGCACCGCGCACCACTTCGGTGGTGGTCTGTTCCATGGAGATGACGGCTTCGTTGGTGTCGGCCTGGATCGCGCGCACCAGGGTTTCAATCTGCCGGGTGGCCGCCGACGAACGTTCGGCCAGCCGCTGCACTTCATCGGCCACCACCGCAAAGCCGCGTCCGGCATCCCCGGCCATGCTCGCCTGGATCGCGGCGTTGAGGGCGAGGATGTTGGTCTGGTCGGCAATGTCGTCGATCAGGCTGACGATGTCGCCAATCTCCTGGGACGACTCGCCCAGGCGCTTGATGCGCTTGGCGGTGTCCTGGATCTGTTCGCGGATGTTGTCCATGCCGTGGATGGTGTTGTGCACCACCTCGTTGCCTTTGTTGGCGATTTCCACCGAACGTTCCGCCACCGCCGATGATTCGGCGGCGTTGGCCGACACCTGGTCGATGGACTGGGCCATCTGGTTGATCGCGGTGGAGGCTTCGGCGATCTGCTGGGCCTGATGCTCGGAGGCCTGGGCCAGGTGCATGGCGGTGGCCTGGGTCTCTTGCACGGCACCCGCCACTTGCCCGGCGGTGAGGTTGATGGTGGCCACCAGGTCGCGCAGCTGGTCCACGGAATAGTTGATGGAGTCGGCGATGGTGCCGGTGAAGTCTTCAGTCACCGAGGCGGTCACGGTGAGGTCGCCGTCGGCCAGGTCTTCGATTTCATCGAGCAGGCGCATGATCGCGTTCTGGTTGCGCTCGTTCTTCTCGGCGGTCTCGTGCAGTTGGCGGTTGGTTTCGCGCACCATCACCAGGCCGATCAGGATGATCGAGGCCAGCGCCAACAGGCCCAGCACATAGCCGCCGATGGTGTCGAAGCTGCGTCCGCTGGCGAGGTTTTCAAAACCGGTGGCCAGGTGCGAGGCTTCATCGAGCAGGGTTTGCGACAGGTTGAAAATATTGCTCGCCGAGGCGCGGACCTGGAACAACTGCGGCGAGGTTTCGAGGATTTCATCCACGGAGCCGGAGACAAACTCGAACAACTCGGCGATTTCCGCCAGCCGCGCGCGGGCATCGCGGTCTTCTACCTGAGTGATGCGCAGCCCGGGGTTGCCGTTGAGCATGCCATTGAGCACCTGCCCGAAGCGATTGGCGTCGCGGCCAAAGGTGTCGGCGGCCTGGACGGCGGTTTCGTCACCGGCCAGCACCGTGTTGACCGCGCCCAGGATACGCTCGGCCAGCAGCGACTGGCGCTGGGCCAAGGCCACCTGGCTGGCCGGCGCGCCGCGTTGCAGCAGGATGTCGACGACCTTTTCCGACTCCATCTGCAATTGCGGTACGGTTTCGGCGAGGGTCGCGGCCACTTGGTGCAGGGACAGCACGGTCTGTTCGCTGGCGAGGATCGCGTCGGTGTTTTTCAACAGCGCTTCCCAGTCCGTCTGCACCGCGCGCATTTCGGCGCGGACCGCACTGGGCGCAGCGGGCAGGCCGGTTTCCGGGTCGCCTTTTTTCAGGTAACCCCAGCGCTGGGCAAAATCGTTGCGCGCGTCGCCCAACAGCTTGAATGCGGCGGCCTTGCCGGCGGCGGCCTCGGTAGCGTTCTTGGCGATGCGTTGGGACAGCACGCGCAGTTCACCGGCGTGGCCGATGTACTGCTTGTCGTAGGTGGACTGGGTGTTGAGGTAAGCAAAGTTGGCGAACAGCAGCATGATGAATACGATCAGCGCGATAAACAGCACGATGATCTGTGAACGGCTGCGCGAGCCGGCCTGGGGTTTGGGCGTAGTAGCGGTGGTCATGCGGCGACATCCATGAAGCCAGGGGCCTGGGCCAGGGCGAAGGGGCTGAAGACCTGCCACAGCGGCTCGCCGTCGAATTGGCCCTGGATAAATGGCGCGCTGGGGCTGGGGCTCGCCAGCAAGGCGTCTTGTGCAAAATGCTGCATCCCCACCACCTCGTCTACCAACAGCCCGACAAACAGATCGTTGTATTCCACCACCAGCACCCGCCGTTGCTTGCGCGCCTTGGACAGCTCAAGGCCAAGGAAGCCGCCGAGGTCCATCACCGGCAGCAAACGCCCGCGCAGGTTAGCAACACCCCTGACCCAGGCCTTGACCCCGGGCATTAAAGTGCAACGCGGCTCATGCAGGACTTCGGCGACTTCGCCCATGGGCGCGACATACCAATGCTGCCCCAGGCGAAAGCCAATCCCGCTCCAGCGTTGCAGGCGGGTTTCCTGGGATGGCAGGTCGGCGGCCAGCAGGCGGCAGCGGCGGTCGATGTCCAGCAACAACTCGAAGGCGGTTTGCGACTCGGTCATGATGGCGTGCCGTCAGCCGGCCAGCACCTTGTTCAGGGTGGCGATCAGGGTTTCCTCGTCCACAGGCTTGGTCAGGTAATCCTTGGCACCCTGGCGTGCGCCCCAGATCTTGTCGGTCTCCTGATCCTTGGTGGTAATGATGATGATCGGGATGCCGTTGGTTTCCGGCTCCTTGGACAGCTGGCGGGTGGCCTGGAAGCCATTGAGGCCCGGCATCACGATGTCCATCAGCACGGCGTCAGGCTTTTCCTGGCGGGCCAGGGCCACGCCGTCGGCGCCGTTTTCGGCCTTGAGGACCTGGTGGCCGTGCTTTTCCAGCATGCCGGTCAGTTTGTACATTTCGGTCGGCGAATCGTCGACGATCAGAACACGTGCCATGGTTTTCCCCACTACATTGGTCGGCGCCGGCCCTTGTGAGGCGGCGTCAGTGTGCTTGTTCCACTGCGGCGAACCCGGGCACATAGGCCTTGATCGCACTCAGCAGTTCTTCCTTGCTGAAAGGCTTGGTCAAAAAC
Organism: Pseudomonas sp. JV449; assembly: GCF_032424295.1. Taxonomy (NCBI): domain Bacteria; kingdom Pseudomonadati; phylum Pseudomonadota; class Gammaproteobacteria; order Pseudomonadales; family Pseudomonadaceae; genus Pseudomonas; species Pseudomonas sp. JV449. Next base: position 234,131 of record NZ_VYKD01000034.1, read on the forward strand.
TGATCGACACCCACGATGCGCCCCTTGGCCTTGTCGAACAGACCGTCCTTGGAAGACAGCATGATCACCGGGATCGACTTGAACACCGGGTTGTTCTTCACCAGGGCGCAGGTCTGATAGCCATCCAGGCGCGGCATCATGATGTCGACAAAGATAATGTGCGGGTGATGATCCACAATCCGGGCCAGGGCATCGAAACCGTCGATGGCCGTGATGACATCGCAGCCCACGTTCTTCAACAGCGTCTCGGCGGTGCGGCGGATCGTCTTCGAATCGTCGATCACCATCACTCTCAAGGCGTTGGAATGCTGTTCCATATCTGCTCTACCATCGCCACAGCGAATCGGTTTTCGGTGTGTACTGCCTGATGTTGCACAGGATGAGCGCCGCAGGCCTTGGAATTCAAGGGCTGCTGCGCCGTGGCAGTCTTTTTAGCACAGTCTCGGGGAGCAATCTATCGAGGCACCCACCCGGTGGTTTTTCCTTGACCCACAACAGCCGCAGCGCCACTCTGACGCCACTTTTATGCGCCCCAATTTTGCTAGAGGAAATCCCCCATGAGCGTTCGCGTCGGCATTGTCATGGACCCTATCGCCAGCATTTCCTATAAAAAGGACAGCTCGCTGGCCATGCTCCTGGCCGCCCAGGCCCGCGGCTGGAGCCTGTTCTATATGGAGCAGCGCGACCTTTACCAGGGCGACGGCGAGGCCCGTGCACGCATGCGCCCGCTGCAGGTGTTTGCCAACCCCGAGAAGTGGTTCGAACTGCAGGACGAAATCGACAGCCCCCTGAGCGACCTCGACGTGATCCTGATGCGCAAGGACCCGCCGTTCGACATGGAGTTCGTCTACTCCACCTACCTGCTGGAGCAGGCCGAACGTGCCGGCGTGCTGATCGTCAACAAGCCGCAAAGCCTGCGTGACTGCAATGAAAAGCTGTTCGCCACGTTGTTCCCGCAGTGCACACCGCCCACCGTGGTCAGCCGTCGTGCCGACGTGCTGCGTGAATTTGCCGCCAAGCATGGCGATGTGATCCTCAAGCCGCTGGACGGCATGGGTGGCACCTCGATCTTCCGTCACCGCGCCGGCGACCCCAACCTGTCGGTGATCCTCGAAACCCTGACCGCCCTGGGCACCCAGCAAATCATGGGCCAGGCCTACCTGCCGGCGATCAAGGACGGCGACAAACGCATCCTGATGATCGACGGCGAGCCGGTGGATTACTGCCTGGCGCGTATCCCGGCGGCGGGCGAGACCCGTGGCAACCTGGCGGCAGGCGGTCGAGGCGAAGCGCGGCCGTTGTCCGACAAAGACCGCTGGATCGCCAGCCAAGTTGGCCCGACCCTGCGGGAAAAGGGTTTGCTGTTTGTAGGCCTTGACGTAATTGGGGAAAACCTCACCGAAATCAATGTCACCAGCCCAACCTGCATTCGCGAGATCGACAACGCATTTGGCACGAACATCGGCGAAATATTGATGGCCGCCATCGAACGCAAGCTGCAGGCCAAGTGATATAGAACAGCCGGACACACACCAACATTGCGCTATCATGCCCGACCTGTGAAACGCGCGATGTTGGTTTTCTTGTCATGACACTCCCGTCCGATCTGCCCTCCGAACTCTCCCACAGCGGCGTGCGCCCGGCTGATCGGCTCGGATTTACCCTGTTTCTTGCGGCATTGATTCACCTGGCCTTGATCCTCGGCGTGGGTTTCACCATGGTCGAGCCCAAGCAGATCACCAAGACCCTGGAAATCACTCTCGCCACGTTCAAGAGCGAAAAGAAGCCCGAGAAGGCGGACTTTATCGCCCAGGACAACCAGCAGGGCAGTGGCACCCTGGACAAGAAGGCGATCCCCAAGACCACCGAAGTGGCGCCCTTCCAGGACAACAAGGTCAATAAGGTCACACCGCCGCCGGCGCCCAAGCCTGAAGTCAAACAGGCCACGCCCAAGCCCACGGTGACCACCGTCGCACCCAAGCCGCAAAAAGCCCCGGTCCAGCGCGAGAAAACCAAGACCGAGCCGCAACCCGAGCCCGTGAAGCCGGCACCGACGTTCGACAGCTCGACACTGTCCGACGAAATCTCCAGCCTGGAAGCCGAACTGGCCCATGAACAACAGCTTTACGCCAAGCGCCCACGCATTTACCGCCTGAACGCCGCCTCGACCATGCGCGACAAGGGCGCCTGGTATAAGGACGAGTGGCGTAAGAAGGTCGAGCGCATCGGTAACCTCAACTACCCGGAAGAGGCACGGCGCCAGCAGATCTACGGCAATTTGCGTCTTTTGGTGTCGATCAACCGCGACGGCACCTTATATGAAGTGCAGGTGCTGGAATCGTCCGGTCAGCCGCTGCTGGACCAGGCCGCCCAACGCATCGTGCGCCTGGCCGCGCCCTTTGCCCCGTTTACCGGGGACTTGAACGATGTGGACCGCCTGGAAATCATCCGCACCTGGAAGTTTGCCAAGGGTGATCGCCTTTCCAGCAACTGAACGCGCCGTCCTACAGAAAAGCCGACAGCACTGTATTCGGGTCACGTCCAGCTTGTCAGTTCGCCCCTCCAACGCCACACTAGCGGACATGAAAAATGTCAGCCCGACCTACCTCAAGCACCAATTCCTGATCGCCATGCCCCATATGGCCGACCCGAACTTTGCGCAGACCTTGACCTACATCGTCGAGCACACGGCCAATGGTGCCATGGGGTTGGTGGTGAACCGCCCGCAGGCGCTGAACCTGGCCGATATCCTTGAACAGCTGCGTCCGGAGGTCGACCCGCCGGCCCGTTGCCAGGGCGTGCCGATCTACATCGGCGGGCCGGTGCAGACCGATCGCGGCTTTGTGCTGCACCCCACCGGGCCGAAGTTCCAGGCCACGGTGGACCTGGACGGAGTCTCGCTGTCCACCTCCCAGGACGTGCTGTTCGCCATCGCCGACGGCGTGGGCCCTGAGCAAAGTGTGATCACCCTGGGTTACGCCGGCTGGGAAGCCGGGCAGCTGGAAGCCGAACTGGCCAGCAATGCCTGGCTGACCTGCCCGTTCGATGCCGACATCCTGTTCAACACCGCAAGCGAACTGCGCCTGGAAGCCGCCGCGGCCAAGCTGCGGGTCAACCTCAGCCTGCTGACCAGCCAGGCGGGGCACGCCTGATGGCCTTGCGTTTGATCCTCGGCTTTGACTACGGCACCAAGCAGATCGGCGTAGCGGTCGGCCAGGTCATCACCGGCCAGGCCCGCGAGCTGTGCACCCTCAAGGCCCAGAACGGCATACCGGACTGGAACCAGGTCGAAGCCCTGATCAAAGAGTGGAAGCCCGATGCCGTAGTGGTCGGCCTGCCCCTGAACATGGACGGCACCCCCAGCGACATGTGCCTGCGCGCCGAAAAGTTCGCCCGCCGTCTTAACGGCCGCTACAACCTGCCCTTCTATACCCACGATGAACGCCTGACCACCTTTGAAGCCAAGGGCGAACGCCGCGACCGTGGCGGCCAGAAAGGCAGCTACCGCGATAACCCGGTGGACGCCATCGCCGCCGCCTTGTTGTTACAGGGCTGGCTGGACGAAAACACTGCTTTATTTGAATCCTGACTGACGCGGCCTGCCTGTCGCTTTTTGTAGGAGCGAGCTTGCTCGCGAAAAACGTCAACGATAACGCATGAAACCTGGATGAACACGGTGCCTGTGAGTTCTTCGCGAGCAAGCTCGCTCCTACACACTATCGCCTGCCTTGAAGGAGCCACCATGAGCCTGCCAAACCCCGCCGAACTGATCCGCCAGATGGCGGTTAGCCTCAAGACGCACCTGGAACACCGTGGCATCAGCGAACCGCGCTTTATCGGTATTCGCACCGGCGGTGTGTGGGTCGCCCAAGCGTTGCTGGACGAACTGGGCAGCGACTCACCCTTGGGTACCCTGGACGTGTCCTTCTACCGCGACGACTTCAGCCAGAACGGCCTGCACCCGCAAGTGCGCCCGTCTGCCCTGCCGTTCGAGATTGAAGGCCAGCACCTGGTGCTGATCGACGATGTGCTGATGAGCGGCCGTACCATCCGCGCCGCCATGAATGAATTGTTCGATTACGGGCGCCCGGCCAGCATCACCCTGGTCTGCCTGCTGGACCTGGACGCAGGCGAACTGCCCATCAGCCCGGACGTGGTTGGCGCCACGCTGTCCCTTGAGGCCAGCCAGCGAGTAAAATTGTCCGGTCCCACGCCGCTCGAACTCGAACTGCAAGACCTTGCCCTTTAAACCGCCTTGTAAAGAGTCCCCGCGATGACGCCTCTAGATGCCAAGCGCCCGCTGCAGCTCAATGCTCAGGGCCAGTTGCAACACTTCTTGTCCCTCGACGGTTTGCCCCGCGAACTGCTCACCGAAATCCTCGACACCGCCGACTCGTTCCTCGAGGTTGGCGGCCGGGCGGTGAAGAAAGTCCCGTTGCTGCGCGGCAAGACCATCTGCAACGTGTTCTTCGAGAACTCCACCCGTACACGGACCACCTTTGAACTGGCGGCCCAACGGCTGTCGGCCGACGTGATCACGCTGAACGTGTCCACCTCGTCGGCGAGCAAGGGCGAGACCCTGCTCGACACCCTGCGCAACCTGGAAGCGATGGCCGCCGACATGTTCGTGGTGCGCCACGGCGACTCCGGTGCCGCCCACTTCATTGCCGAGCACGTGTGCCCGCAGGTGGCGATCATCAACGGCGGCGACGGCCGTCACGCCCACCCGACCCAGGGCATGCTCGACATGCTCACCATACGTCGGCACAAGGGCAGCTTCGAAAACCTCTCGGTGGCCATCGTCGGCGACATCCTGCACTCACGGGTGGCACGCTCGAACATGCTGGCCCTGAAAACCCTGGGTTGCCCGGACATCCGCGTGATCGCACCGAAAACCCTCTTGCCCATCGGCATCGAGCAATACGGCGTGAAGGTCTACACCGACATGACCGAAGGCCTCAAGGATGTGGACGTGGTAATCATGCTGCGCCTGCAACGCGAACGCATGTCGGGTGGCCTGCTGCCGAGCGAAGGCGAGTTCTACCGCCTGTTCGGCCTGACCACCGCACGCCTGGCCGGCGCCAAGCCGGACGCCATCGTGATGCACCCGGGGCCGATCAACCGAGGCGTGGAGATTGAGTCGGCGGTGGCCGACGGCAGCCAGTCGGTGATTCTCAACCAGGTCACGTATGGCATCGCCGTGCGCATGGCGGTGTTGTCCATGGCCATGAGCGGGCAAACCGCGCAACGTCAATTCGAGCAGGAGAAGGCCCAGTGAAGCTCAGCATTCTCGGCGCCCGAGTCATCGATCCGGCCAGTGGCCTGGATCAGGTTACCGATCTGCACCTGGAGGCCGGCCGGATCATCGCCATCGGCGCCGCGCCCGGTGCTTTCAGCCCCAGCGAGACCATCGATGCCAAAGGCCTGGTGGCCGCGCCCGGCCTGGTGGACCTGAACGTCGCCCTGCGCGAGCCGGGCTTCAGCCGCAAAGGCAATATCACCAGCGAGACCCGCGCGGCCGCAGCCGGTGGCGTCACCAGCCTGTGCTGCCCACCGCACACCAAGCCGGTGCTCGACACGTCGGCCGTGACCGAGCTGATCCTCGACCGTGCCCGTGAGGCCGGCAATTGCAAAGTGTTCCCCATCGGCGCCCTGAGCAAAGGCCTGGAAGGCGAACAACTCGCCGAACTGATCGCCCTGCGCGATGCCGGTTGCGTGGCGTTCGGCAACGGCCTGGAGAGTTTCCGCAGCACCCGCACCCTGTGCCGCGCCCTGGAATACGCGGCCACCTTCGACTTGACGGTGATCTTCCACTCCCAGGACCGCGACCTGGCCGAAGGCGGCCTGGCCCATGAAGGTGCGGTCGCCAGCTTCCTCGGCTTGCCGGGCATTCCGGAAACCGCTGAAACCGTAGCCCTGGCCCGTGACCTGCTGCTGGTGGAACAAAGCGGCGTGCGTGCGCACTTCAGCCAACTGACCAGCGCCCGGGGCGTGGCCCTGATCGCCCAGGCCCAGGCCCGTGGCCTGCCGGTGACGGCAGACGTGGCGTTGTATCAGTTGCTGCTGACGGATGAGGCGCTGATCGACTTCTCCAGCCTTTACCACGTGCAACCGCCGCTGCGCACACTGGCCGATCGTGACGGTTTGCGTGCGGCAGTGAAATCGGGGGTGATCTCGGCGATTTCCAGCCACCACCAGCCCCATGAGCGCGATGCCAAGCTGGCGCCGTTCGGCGCGACGGAGCCGGGCATCAGCAGCGTGGAGCTGTTGCTGCCGCTGGCGATGACGTTGGTGGAAGACGGTTTGCTGGACCTGCCGACACTGCTGGCGCGCCTGAGCGCAGGCCCGGCCGAGGCCTTGCGCCTGCCGGCGGGCAAGCTGGCGGTGGGGGCGGCGGCAGATCTGGTGCTGTTTGATCCGGCCGGCTCCACGGTTGCGGGCGAGCACTGGCTGTCCAAGGGTGAAAACTGCCCGTTCATCGGCCATAGCCTGCCGGCGAGCGTGCGCTACACCTTGGTGGACGGGCGCATCAGCTATCAGGCTTGAGCCACTAAAACCTGTAGGAGCGAGCTTGCTCGCGAAGAACGAATAGACAATGCGGGCTACCTGATAGCGCTGCGTTATCGTTAACGTTCTTCGCGAGCAAGCTCGCTCCTACAGGTTATTTATGATCTACCGGCCGCCGTTGCGCTCGGCATTGCGGATCGAAACCTGGGTATTCAAGGTCCAGAAGTCATACAGCACTCCCACCAGGAACAAGCCGCCGGTCAGCAGGTAGATCAGGCCGGTGATCCATTTGCCCTGGTACATGCGGTGCACGCCGAACACCCCCAGAAACGCCAACAGAATCCACGCCACGTTGTATTCGATAGGCCCAGCGGTAAAACGCAGGTCCGCTTCACGGTCCATGGCCGGAATCAGGAACAGGTCGATCAGCCAGCCGATCCCCAGCAAGCCGAGGGTGAAAAACCAGATCGTTCCAGTGACCGGTTTGCCGTAATAGAAACGATGGGCCCCGGTAAACCCGAAAATCCAGAGCAGGTAACCGATCACCTTGCTGTGGGTGTCTTGCTGCGGACCAACCTGTTGATAGGTGTTCATGGAGTACCTCTTTTGCTTCGATAGATAAATTTTTTCACTTTCTTTGTGACTTTTTTACAGGCGCCCGACGTACGGCAAATGGTATCTTCCCTCCCCTGAAAGCCTTATGCCACCTGACTTGTGTAGGACAATCGCGGCGAATCGTCGCGTTTTTCCTGAGTTTGACCCCAAGGTTCAGTCGACAAACGGCCTGAGAACGACACAAAAAGCTGTTATAAAGTTGCGCGCAAACCCATAAGAGCCACGCCTAATGCGACCATTTTTAAAGACATGGCTAACCATTTGCCTATTAATGCCACTGGCCGCCCACGCCACCAATCGTGAGCAACGACTTCCGAACGTCAACGGTTTCACCCCTAAAGTCCACAGCGCGCCCAGCACTGCCAAATCGGCAAAGCCGACCGTCAGCCGCCCGACTCAACTGAGCAAGGCCCACGGTAAAGCAGTTCCAGGCCTGATGGCAGTCAACACCAGGCAAAGCAGCACCGTCCTCAGCCGCGCCGTAAACGTGCTCGGTACTCCTTATCGTTGGGGCGGCAGCAGCCCAAGTAAAGGGTTCGACTGCAGCGGCCTGGTGAAATATGCGTTTAACGACGTAGCGGCCGTGGATCTGCCGCGCACCTCCAACGCCATGGCCGCCGGTCATGGGCAGAAGGTTGAGCGCAAGGACCTGAAACCGGGTGACCTGTTGTTCTTCAAACTGAAGAGCCGCCAGGTGAACCACGTAGCCATCTACCTGGGCAACGACCGCTTCATCCACGCACCGCGCCGTGGCAAGTCGGTCAGCATCGACACGCTGAAAAAGCCGTTCTGGGACAAGAACTACGTGATTGCCAAGCGGGTTCTGCCGAAAGAGCAGAATACCTTGCGGGTAGTACAACGCTGATCTGAAGCTGGAATGCAGTAGTACATGTGGGAGGGGAGCAAGCCCCCTCCCACATTTGATGTGTGTCGTCCACACCCCTCAGATATCCCCAGGCACCCTCGCCTTCTCCCGCGCCTCTTCCCGGCTGATCACGCCTTCCGTGACCAACGCCTTCAAGCTCATATCCAACGTCTTCATGCCCAACGCGCCGCCGGTCTGAATCGCCGAGACCATCTGCGCCACCTTGTCTTCGCGGATCAAGTTACGAATAGCCGGCGTGCCCAGCATGATTTCATGGGCCGCCACCCGCCCGCCGCCAACCTTCTTGACCAGCACCTGGGACACCACCGCCTGCAACGACTCCGACAGCATCGAGCGGACCATGGCCTTTTCCCCCGCCGGGAACACGTCCACCAGCCTGTCCACGGTCTTTGCCGCCGAGGTGGTGTGCAGGGTGCCAAATACCAGATGCCCGGTCTCAGCCGCCGTCAGGGCCAGGCGGATGGTTTCCAGGTCGCGCAGTTCGCCCACCAGGATCACGTCGGGGTCTTCGCGCAGCGCCGAACGCAAGGCCAGCGAGAAACTATGGGTATCTCGATGCACCTGGCGCTGGTTGATCAGGGCGGTTTTCGGCGTGTGGATAAACTCGATGGGGTCTTCCAGCGTGAGGATGTGCTGGCGCCGATGCTGGTTGAGGTAATCGATCATCGCCGCCAGGGTAGTGGACTTGCCGGAGCCGGTGGGGCCCGTCACCAGCACCAGGCCGCGCGCAAGCTGGGCGATACGCTGGAACACTTCCCCCAGGCCGAGGTTTTCCAGGCTCTGGACCTCGGCCGGGATGGTGCGAAACACCGCGCCCATGCCGCGATCCTGCTGGAATACGTTCGCCCGGAACCGCGCCACGCCCGGCAACTCGAAGGCAAAATCCGTTTCAAGAGATGTTTCGAAATCCTTTTGTTGGTAGCGGTTGAGCAACGGGCTCAATAAATCCGCTACTTGCGGGGGTGAAAGCACCGGCCAATCCAACGGCCAGACCTCACCATCAATACGCAGCATAGGCGCCATACCGGCCGACAGATGCAGGTCGGAAGCGCCGCGACGCACGCCGGCCTGCAGTAATTCAGTGATATCCATAGGGCTTTCCATTTCCAGTAGAATGCCGCGGACTCCATATCCACGGGCGCATCTTGAATGTCGACGATAGCAGACAACATCGGCCAGGTTAGCCAGCGCATCCGCGCCGCAGCCGACGCCGTGCAACGTGACGCAAACAGCATCCACCTGCTGGCCGTGAGCAAGACCAAACCCGCCCAAGCCGTGCGTGAAGCCTATGCCGCCGGGATGCGTGATTTTGGCGAAAACTATCTGCAGGAGGCCCTGGGCAAGCAGGCCGAATTAACCGACCTGCCCTTGAGTTGGCACTTCATCGGCCCCATTCAATCGAACAAGACTCGCGCCATCGCCGAGAATTTCGCTTGGGTGCATTCCGTGGACCGTCTCAAAATTGCACAACGCCTGTCCGAGCAACGCCCGGTGGACCTGCCTGCGCTGAATATCTGCATCCAGGTCAATGTCAGTGGCGAGGCCAGCAAGTCCGGCTGCACCCCCGCCGACCTGCCGGCCCTGGCCAACGCCATCAGCGCCCTGCCGCGCTTGAAGCTGCGGGGCTTGATGGCGATTCCCGAGCCGACGGACGATCGGGCCGAACAAGACGCCGCGTTTTCCAGCGTGCGCGACCTGCAAAACAACCTGAACCTGCCGCTCGACACACTTTCCATGGGCATGAGCCACGACCTTGAGTCGGCCATCGCCCAAGGCGCCACCTGGGTGCGGATCGGTACCGCCCTGTTTGGCGCCCGCGACTACGGCCAGCCATGAAATGGCTGACATCCATCTAAGTAAGGACCTGTCATGAGCAACACGCGTATTGCCTTTATCGGCGCCGGCAACATGGCGGCCAGCCTGATCGGCGGCCTGCGGGCCAAGGGCCTGGAAGCGGCGCAGATCCGCGCCAGCGATCCGGGCGCCGAGACCCGTGCCCGCGTCAGCGCCGAGCACGGTATCGAAACCTTCGCCGATAACGCCGAAGCCATCCAAGGTGTCGATGTGATCGTGCTGGCGGTCAAGCCACAGGCCATGAAGGCCGTGTGCGAAAGCCTGCGCCCAAGCCTTCAGCCACACCAACTGGTGGTGTCGATCGCCGCCGGTATCACCTGCGCCAGCATGAACAACTGGCTCGGCGCGCAACCGATCGTGCGTTGCATGCCCAACACCCCGGCGCTGCTGCGCCAGGGTGTGAGCGGTTTGTACGCCACCCACGAGGTGACCGCCGAGCAACGTGACCAGGCCCAGGAACTGCTGTCCGCCGTGGGCATCGCCCTGTGGCTGGAACAGGAGCAGCAACTGGACGCGGTCACCGCCGTGTCGGGCAGCGGCCCGGCTTACTTCTTCCTGCTGATCGAGGCCATGACCGCCGCCGGCGTGAAACTGGGCCTGCCACAGCAAGTCGCCGAGCAACTGGCCGAGCAAACCGCCCTGGGCGCCGCGAAAATGGCTGTCTCCAGTGAAGTGGACGCTGCCGAGTTGCGCCGTCGCGTCACCTCCCCCGGCGGCACCACGCAGGCTGCCATCGAATCGTTCCAGGCCGGGGGCTTTGAAGCCCTGGTGGAAAAAGCACTGGGTGCCGCAGCACATCGTTCGGCTGAAATGGCCGAGCAGCTGGGCAAATAGTCGTCCCCCTACAAAGGAATAAATGATGCTTGGACTCAATGACGCCGTCATCTTCATCATCCAGACCTTGGGCAGCCTGTACCTGCTGATCGTGCTGATGCGTTTTATCCTGCAACTGGTGCGGGCGAACTTCTACAACCCGCTGTGCCAATTCGTGGTGAAGGCCACCCAACCGCTGCTCAAGCCCCTGCGTCGAGTGGTCCCGAGCATGTTCGGCCTGGACATGTCGTCGCTGGTACTGGCGCTGCTGCTGCAGATCCTGCTGTTCGTGCTGGTCTTGATGCTCAAGGGCTACCTGCCTTACACCGTGCTGCTGTTGCCATGGGCACTGATCGGGATCTTCTCGTTGTTTTTGAAGATCATCTTCTGGTCGATGATCATCAGCGTGATCCTGTCCTGGGTCGCGCCGGGTAGCCGCAGCCCAGGTGCCGAGCTGGTGTCTCAGATCACCGAGCCGGTGCTCGCGCCGTTCCGCCGCTGGGTGCCCAACCTGGGCGGCCTGGATATTTCGCCGATCTTCGCGTTTATCGCGATCCAGCTGATACAAGGCTGGGGCATCCCGTACCTGGCTGACTTCGCGAACATGCCCAAGGAACTGTTCGGACTGATCTGACAGGCGGAGCAAATGCAGGAGGGGCGGGGCGACGATTCGACTTGCTCCCTCCCACATTTGGCCTTTGCTTGCCGCTGGGTGCATCGGTCTTTAGACTTACGCCTCATTTAAACGAGAGCAGGGTCGATGCCAACTGCCTTCCCCCCCGATTCTGTTGGACTGGTCGTACCCCAAGTGGCGCACTTCAGCGAACCACTGGCCCTGGCCTGTGGTCGTTCGCTGCCTGCCTATGACCTGATTTATGAAACCTACGGCCAACTGAACGCCACGGCGAGCAATGCCGTGCTGATCTGCCACGCCCTCTCCGGTCATCATCACGCCGCTGGTTTCCACAGCGTTGACGAGCGCAAGCCTGGCTGGTGGGACAGTTGCATCGGCCCCGGCAAGCCCATCGACACCAACAAGTTCTTTGTCGTCAGCCTGAACAACCTCGGCGGCTGCAATGGCTCCACCGGCCCCAGCAGCCTCAACCCGGAAACTGGCAGGCCGTTCGGCGCCGACTTCCCCGTACTCACCGTGGAAGACTGGGTGCACAGCCAGGCGCGCCTCGCCGACCTGCTGGGTATCCGGCAATGGGCCGCGGTGATCGGCGGCAGCCTGGGCGGCATGCAGGCCCTGCAATGGACCATCACGTATCCGGATCGCGTGCGCCATTGCCTGGCCATCGCCTCGGCGCCCAAATTGTCGGCGCAGAACATCGCCTTCAACGAAGTGGCGCGCCAGGCCATCCTCACCGATCCCGAGTTCCACGGCGGTTCGTTCCAGGAAGCCGGTGTAATCCCCAAGCGCGGCTTGATGCTGGCGCGAATGGTCGGGCACATCACCTACCTGTCCGATGACTCCATGGGCGAGAAATTCGGCCGTGGCCTCAAGAGCGAGAAGCTCAACTACGACTTCCACAGCGTCGAGTTCCAGGTGGAAAGCTACCTGCGTTATCAGGGCGAGGAGTTCTCCGGGCGTTTCGACGCCAACACCTACCTGCTGATGACCAAGGCCCTGGACTACTTCGACCCGGCAGCCAACCACGACGATGACCTGGCGAAAACCTTCGAGGGCGCCACGGCCAAGTTCTGCGTCATGTCGTTTACCACCGACTGGCGCTTCTCGCCGGCCCGCTCCCGAGAGCTGGTGGATGCGCTGATGGCGGCCAAGAAAGACGTCTGCTACCTGGAGATCGATGCACCGCAAGGCCATGACGCCTTCCTGATTCCGATCCCGCGCTACCTCCAGGCTTTCAGCAACTACATGAACCGCATTACTTTGTGAGAACGCCATGAGAGCCGACCTGGACATCATCCAAGACTGGATCCCCGCCGGCAGCCGCGTGCTCGACCTGGGCTGCGGCGATGGCGAACTGCTGAGCTGGCTGCGCGACAACAAGCAAGTCACCGGCTACGGCCTGGAAAACGACCCGGACAACATCGCCCAGTGCGTGGCCAAGGGCATCAACGTGATCGAGCAGGACCTGGACAAGGGCCTGGGCAACTTCGCCAGCAACAGCTTCGATATCGTGGTGATGACCCAGGCCCTGCAAGCGGTGCACTACCCGGACCGCATCCTCGACGAAATGCTGCGCGTGGGTCGCCAGTGCATCATCACCTTCCCCAACTTCGGGCACTGGCGCTGCCGCTGGTACCTGGCGACCAAGGGCCGCATGCCAGTCTCGGATTTCCTGCCGTACACCTGGTACAACACGCCGAACATCCACTTCTGCACCTTCGAAGACTTCGAAGCCCTGTGTGGCGAGCGTGAAGCCAAGGTGATCAACCGCCTGGCCGTCGATCAACAGCATCGTCACGGCTGGGCAAGCAAGCTATGGCCCAATCTGTTGGGCGAAATTGGTATCTATCGGGTCAGCAGCCCTGGCCTGACGGATCACAAGATTGCCGTCTAATCATTTTCAAGAGGGACGATCATGAGTCGCTTGGCTATTTTTCTACTGACTGCATGCCTGGGCGCCAGCGCCATGGCGGCGGACACTATCGACGCTAATCGCAAGAAAGACTTCGGTGATATCACCGTTCATTACAACACCTTCACCTCCAGCTTCCTGCAGCCGGAAACCGCCCAGAAAGTCGGCGTGGTGCGCAGCAAGGAGAAGGGCTTGATCAATGTGACCGTGATCAAGGGCGTAACCCCGGTGGCAGCGCAAGTGACAGGCACCATCAAGGACCTGGGCGGCAAGAGCGAGATCCTGACGTTCAAGCAAATCGACGAGAAAGGCGGGATCAATTACCTCGCGCCGTACTCCGTGACGCAGCGGGAATACAAGACGTTTACCATCAATGTGGAAACCGGCGGCAAAGCCCATAGCTTCCAATTCAACCAGGAACTGTTTCCGGCGGAATGATGAACCTTACTCAACTCGTATTGGCCAGCCATAACGCCGGCAAGCTCAAAGAACTCCAGGCCATGCTCGGCGAATCCGTGCAGCTGCGCTCCATCGGCGAGTTCAGCCAGGTGGAGCCGGAAGAGACCGGCCTGTCGTTCGTCGAGAACGCCATCCTCAAGGCGCGCAATGCCGCACGCATCTCGGGCCTTCCGGCGCTGGCGGACGACTCTGGCCTGGCGGTGGACTTCCTCGGCGGCGCGCCGGGTATCTACTCGGCGCGTTATGCCGATGGCAAGGGCGATGCGGCCAACAACGCCAAGCTGCTGGACGCGCTCAAGGACGTGCCGGACGCGATGCGCGGCGCGCAGTTCGTCTGTGTGCTGGCCTTGGTACGGCATGCCGATGACCCGCTGCCGATCCTCTGCGAAGGCCTGTGGCACGGGCGCATCCTGCACGCGGCCAGCGGTGAGCACGGTTTTGGCTATGACCCGCTGTTCTGGGTGCCGGAGCGCAATGTCTCCAGTGCCGAATTGAGCCCGGCCGACAAGAACCAGATCAGCCACCGTGCCCGCGCAATGGATTTGCTGCGCCAGCGCCTGGGCTTGAAATGACCCGGAACACCTCCGCGCAGCCGCTGATCCACGGTGGCGCGCAAACACCTCGGGCGGCGCTGCCGGTGCTGCCGCCCCTGGCGCTGTACATCCACATCCCGTGGTGCGTGCGCAAATGCCCTTACTGCGACTTCAACTCCCACACCGCCAGCAAGGTGCTGCCTGAAGAAGAGTATGTGGACGCCTTGCTGGCCGACCTCGATCAGGACCTGCACGCGGTGTATGGGCGCGAACTGAGTTCGATCTTCTTCGGCGGCGGCACGCCAAGCCTGTTCAGCGCTGCGGCGCTGGGCCGATTGCTCAAAGGCGTGGAAGCACGCATCCCGTTTGCCGGCGACATCGAGATCACCCTGGAAGCCAACCCCGGCACGTTCGAGCAAGAGAAGTTCGTCGCCTACCGCGCGCTGGGGATCAACCGGCTGTCCATCGGCATCCAGAGCTTCCAGCAGGAAAAGCTTGAGGCCCTGGGCCGCATCCACAACGGCGACGAAGCCGTACGCGCCGCCGGGATGGCGCGCCAGGCCGGGTTCGACAACTTCAACCTGGACCTGATGCACGGCTTGCCCGACCAGTCCCTGGACGATGCGTTGAGCGACCTGCGCCAGGCCATCGCGCTCAAACCCACACACCTGTCCTGGTACCAGTTGACCCTGGAACCCAACACCGTGTTCTGGAACCAGCCGCCCGCGCTGCCGGAAGACGACACCCTGTGGGACATCCAGGAAGCCGGCCAGGCGCTGCTGGCCGAACACGGTTACGCACAATACGAAGTGTCGGCCTACGCCCAGCCCGGGCGCCCGGCGCGACATAACCTCAACTACTGGAGCTTCGGCGACTTTATCGGCATCGGCGCCGGCGCCCACGGCAAGCTCAGCCATCCGGACGGGCGCATTGTGCGCACCTGGAAGACCCGCGCGCCGAAGGACTACCTCAACCCGGCCAAAAGCTTCCAGGCCGGGGCGAAGGAGCTGACCAACGAAGAGTTGCCGTTCGAGTTCCTGATGAACGCCCTGCGCCTCACCGAGGGCGTCGACGCCACGCTCTACGCCGAACGCACCGGCCTCGACCTGGCGAGCCTCGACGAGGCGCGGCGCGAGGCAGAACAAAGTGGCTTAATGCAGGTCGAACCGTCACGCCTGGCGGCCACCGATCGCGGGCAACTCTTTCTCAATGACCTGTTGCAGAAGTTTTTGAGCTGATCGCTCTAAGGAAATCGAATGGATCTGGTACTCGACCTGCTCGCCACGGTATCCCGCTGGAGCCGCAGCAACCTGTCGGAAATCTCCCTGGCCCTTGTGGGCTGTTTGCTGGTGCTGTTTGGCGCCGACATCAAGGGCTGGGTCGAAGCACGCCTGGGCAGCGTTGCCGGCGCGTTGCGCGTACCGTTGATGGCCCTGCTGTGCATGATCGGCAGCGGTGCGGCGCTGATCTATGCGACGCCGTGGATTGTGCGGGGATTGAGCCAGTTCAATAACTACAGCCTGGCGCCGGTGCTGGTGGTGGTGCTGGTGTTGATTGGCGTCGTCGCCGATCGCCGCTGATCTCAAATCCAACACAAAACAACTGTGGGAGGGGGCAAGCCCGCTCCCACATTTTTTACTGCATTCCAAGCCAGGGACTTGTCAGTCGACTTTCTCGAACTTCAAATCCCAAACCCCATGCCCCAGCCGCTCACCACGCCGCTCGAACTTGGTGATCGGGCGTTCGGCCGGGCGTGGTACGCATTTGCCGTCTTGCGCCAGGTTGCGGTAGCCAGGGGCAACGTCCATCACTTCCAGCATGTATTCGGCATAGGGTTCCCAGTCGGTAGCCATATGCAGGACACCGCCGACTTTCAGCTTGCTGCGCACCAGCTCCGCGAAGGAGGCCTGGACGATGCGGCGCTTGTGGTGACGGCTCTTGTGCCATGGGTCGGGGAAGAACAGCATCAGGCGGTCGAGGCTGTTGTCGGCGATGCAGCGGTTGAGCACTTCGATCGCGTCGCAGTCATAGACCCGCAGGTTGGTCAGGCCTTGAGTCAGCACGCCATTAAGCAGCGCACCGACACCTGGGCGGTGGACTTCCACGCCGATGAAATCCTGTTCCGGCGAGGCCGCGGCCATTTCCAGCAGGGAGTGGCCCATGCCGAAACCGATTTCCAGGGAACGCGGGGCCGAACGGCCGAACACCTGGTCATAGTCCACCGGCGCATCGGCCAGGGGCAGGACGAACAGCGGCGTACCTTGCTCCAGGCCCTTTTGCTGGCCCTCGGTCATGCGGCCGGCGCGCATCACAAAACTCTTGATGCGGCGGTGCTTGGACTCGTCGCCTTCTTCCACGGTGTTCGGCGTTTCGTTTGATTCAGTCATCAATGGCTCTTACTTGATCAGACCATCCAGCGGCGAAGAGGCGCTGGCGTAGAGTTTTTTTGGCATGCGCCCGGCAAGGTAGGCCAGGCGGCCGGCGACGATGGCGTGTTTCATGGCTTCGGCCATCAGCACCGGGTGCTGGGCGTGAGCGATGGCCGAGTTCATCAGCACCGCGTCACAGCCCAGTTCCATGGCGATGGTGGCGTCGGAGGCGGTACCGACACCGGCGTCCACCAAGACCGGGATCTTGGCTTCTTCGAGGATTATCTGCAGGTTGTACGGATTGCAGATACCCAGCCCGGAACCGATCAGGCCGGCCAGCGGCATCACGGCGATACAGCCGATTTCGGCCAGTTGGCGGGCGATGATCGGGTCATCGCTGGTGTAGACCATCACGTCAAAACCTTCCTTGACCAGGGTTTCTGCGGCCTTGAGGGTTTCGATCACGTTGGGGAACAGGGTTTTCTGGTCAGCCAGCACTTCCAGCTTGACCAGGTTGTGGCCGTCGAGCAGTTCACGGGCCAGGCGGCAGGTACGCACGGCTTCGATAGCGTCGTAGCAACCGGCGGTGTTCGGCAGGAAGGTGTAGCGATCCGGCGACAGCACGTCGAGCAGGTTCGGCTCGCCCTCGATCTGGCCGAGGTTGGTGCGGCGCACGGCGAAGGTCACGATCTCGGCGCCCGAGGCTTCGATGGCCTGGCGGGTTTCTTCCATGTCGCGGTACTTGCCGGTGCCGACCAGCAGACGGGACTGGTAGGTACGACCGGCCAGGACGAAGGGCTTGTCGTTGCGAACGATGCTCATGGGAAATCCTCGAAATGGGGTGAGGTTCTGCAGAATCCGGGGCTACATAAACGCGCGGGACTAGCCGCCGCCGATGGCGTGGACCACCTCGACCTGGTCACCCTCGGTGAGCGTGGTCTCGGCGTGCTGGCTACGCGGGACGATATCCAGGTTGAGTTCCACTGCGACGCGACGCCCGGTCAGGTCCAGGCGGGTCAGCAGGGCCGCAACGGTTTCACCGTCGGGCAGTTCAAGGGATTCGCCGTTCAACTGAATGCGCATGCCAGGGGCCGCCATCGTTTTTAGGGGCCAGCATTCTAGCGCGATTGGGACCTGAAGGTCAGCTTCAAGCGTCAAGCGGTCACAGTTGCAAGCGCCATGCTGCCAGCCCCAACAGGAACCAGCCAGACAGGAAGGCCAGGCCCCCGAACGGCGTGATGATGCCGAGCTTGCTGATGCCGGTCATGGTCAGCACATACAAGCTGCCGGAGAACAACAGGATCCCGACTACGAACGAGATGCCAGCCCACGTTACCAGCCGGCCCGGCAGGTGCGCGGCCAGCAACGCCACGCCGAACAGCGCCAGGGTGTGCACCAACTGATAAGTCACGCCGGTGTGAAAGATCGCCAGGTACTCGGCGCTGAGGCGGCTTTTCAGGCCATGGGCGGCGAACGCACCGAGGGCGACACCGGTGAAGCCGAAAAAGGCAGCCAGCATCAGAAAGCTACGCAGCATGAGGAACTCCAGTCAGACTCATTGGACAGGGTCTGTATAATGGCCCGCTCAACGGGTTCGGCCAAGCCATCTCTATGCTGCGTGTCCTCTTCAAACGCCTTCTTAACGTCGTGAAATGGTTTGCCATCGGCAGTGTTCTGCTGGTGCTGCTGTTCCGTGTCGTCCCGCCGCCCTTCACCGCGCTGATGGTGGAGCGAAAGGTCGAATCCTGGTTCGACGGCGAACCCATTGACCTGCAACGCACCTGGGTGCCGTGGGACGAGCTCTCCGACGACCTGAAAGTGGCGGTGATGGCCGGTGAAGACCAACGCTTCCCGCAGCATTGGGGCTTTGATTTCGGCGCGATCCAGGCAGCGCTCCTGCACAACGAGCGCGGCGGTTCGATCCGGGGCGCGAGCACGCTGAGCCAGCAGGTGTCGAAAAACCTGTTCCTGTGGGCGGGTCGCAGTTATTTGCGCAAAGGCCTGGAAGCCTGGTTTACCGGGCTGATCGAGGTGTTGTGGCCCAAGCAGCGGATTCTTGAGGTGTACCTCAACAGCGTGGAATGGGATGAAGGCGTGTTTGGCGCGCAAGCGGCGGCGCGACATCACTTTGGCGTAAGTGCCAAGGGGTTATCACGGCAGCAGGCCAGCTACCTGGCGGCGGTGTTGCCTAATCCACGGGTGTGGAGTGCCAGCCATCCGACCGCGTATGTGGCGCGACGGGCAGCCTGGATTCGCCAGCAGATGAGCCAGCTGGGCGGAGAGGGTTACTTGGTGGAACTGAACAATTCCCGCAAAGCGCCTTGGTCCGACTGATACAACACAAAACAAATGTGGGAGGGGCTTACCCCCTCCCACATGTTCAGGCGGCGATCGACAACTTCAGCTTGTTCATCGCGCTTTTCTCAAGCTGGCGAATGCGCTCGGCCGACACGTTGTACTTCTGCGCCAGGTCGTGCAGCGTGGCTTTTTCTTCCGCCAGCCAGCGCTGGTAGAGGATGTCACGGCTGCGGTCGTCCAGCACTTCCAGCGCTTCGTGCAGGTTGTGGTTGGAGTTGTCGCTCCAGTCGGCGTCTTCCAGTTGACGCGCCGGGTCGTACCGGTGGTCTTCCAGGTAATTGGCCGGCGATTGGAAAGCGCTGTCGTCGTCCGCTTCGGCGGCCGGGTCGAAGGCCATGTCATGGCCGGTCAGGCGGCTTTCCATCTCGCGCACTTCACGGGGCTCCACGCCGAGGCTTTCGGCCACGCGGTGGACTTCCTCGTTGTTCAGCCACGCCAGGCGTTTTTTCTGGCTGCGCAGGTTGAAGAACAGCTTGCGCTGGGCCTTGGTGGTCGCGACTTTCACGATGCGCCAGTTGCGCAGGATGAACTCGTGGATTTCCGCCTTGATCCAGTGCACGGCAAACGACACCAGGCGCACGCCCATCTCAGGGTTGAAGCGCTTTACAGCCTTCATCAGGCCGACGTTGCCTTCCTGGATCAGGTCAGCCTGGGCCAGGCCGTAGCCGCTATAGCTACGGGCGATATGTACGACAAAACGCAGGTGGGCGAGCACCATCTGCCGAGCCGCCCCCAAATCCTGCTCATAGTAGAGACTCTCGGCCAGTTCACGCTCCTGCTCGGGCGTCAGCAATGGAATGCTGTTGACCGTGTGCACATAGGCTTCCAGGTTCGCACCCGGGACCAAGGCATAAGCAGGTTGCAAAGAAGTGGTCATACGAAAAAACCTCCGACTCACATAACTCGTGCAGTTCAGCACTGCGAAAATTGACCGGGAACCGTAGGACAAGTTCCCTAAACCACTGATACGGTCAATACAAACGAAACCACATTACCCTGACATTAACTACTTCGGTGCCAGCTCGCGTAAATGCCGTGCGACCGCAATCCAGGCACCGATATAACCCAACAATACCGCGCCAAGCAAGAGCGACAGACCATCGGCAACCGGCACCCCGGCCAGGGCAAAATCGCTGCCGTACAAGCCGGCAAGCCCGACAACCGCGTCGTTCAGCCAGTTCAGGCCGAATGCCAGCACGCCCCAGGACAAAATCCCCGCACCCAGGCCATAAAGCGCGCCCATGTACAGAAAAGGCCGACGCACATAGCTGTCCGTGCCGCCGACCAGTTTAATCACTTCTATCTCGGTGCGACGGTTTTCAATATGAAGACGAATGGTATTACCTATCACCAAAAGTAATGCAGACACCAACAGCACCGTCAGGCCGAATACAAAGCGGTCGCCCAGCTTGAGGATCGCCGCCAGGCGCTCCACCCAGACTAGATCAAGTTGCGCCTGTTGCACCTTCGGCATCTCTGCGAGTTTTTGTCGCAGGGCTTCAAGGCCCGCCTTGTCGACTTCATTCGGCGTCACCAGCACCACGCCCGGCAGCGGGTTCTGCGGCAGCTCTTTCAGCGCCTCGCCCAGGCCGGACTGTTGCTGGAACTCCTCAAGGGCCTGGTCGCGGCTGACGTACTCGGCGTCCGCGACGCCCGGCATGTTCTTGATATCGTCCCGTAGTGCTTCGCCTTCCTTGGTGCTGGCATCCAGGTTCAGGTACAGGGAAATCTGTGCCGCACGCTGCCAGGAACCGCCCAGGCGCTCGACATTATTAAGCAGCAGCGACAAGCCCATCGGCAGGCTCAGGGCCACGGCCATCACCAGGCAGGTAAAAAAGCTGCCGATCGGCTGCTTGCCCAGGCGACGCAGGCTGTCCAGCAGGCTGGCGCGATGGCTTTCGATCCAGGCGCGCAGCAGGGTACTGAAGTCCGGGCCGTCATCGTCGTCGTGTTTTTTCTTTTTCGGCTGCGGATCGGCCGGTTTCGGCGCCACGCGCTCGGAAACCTTGGGGCTACGTGTTGCACTCATACGCCAGCCTCCCCGTCACCGATCAGGCGACCGCGTTGCAGGGTCAGCATGCGATGGCGCATGCGGGCGATCAGCGCCAGGTCATGGCTGGCGATCAGTACGCTGGTGCCCAGACGGTTGATGTCTTCGAATACGCCCATGATCTCGGCCGCCAGGCGCGGGTCGAGGTTACCGGTGGGTTCGTCCGCCAGCAGCAAGGCCGGGCGATGGACGATGGCGCGGGCAATGCCGACGCGCTGTTGCTGGCCGGTGGACAGGTCGCCGGGGTAGAGGTCGGTCTTGTCCGACAGCGCCACGCGCTCCAGAGCCGAATCCACGCGCTTGACGATTTCGGCCTTGGACAACCCAAGAATCTGCAACGGCAGGGCAATGTTGTTGAACACCGTGCGATCGAACAGCAACTGGTGGTTCTGGAACACCACGCCGATCTGGCGGCGCAGGAACGGGATCTGCGCATTGCTGATGGTGGCCAGGTCCTGGCCCGCCAGCAGCAACTTGCCCGTGGTCGGGCGTTCCATGGCCAGCAGCAGGCGCAACAGCGTACTCTTGCCGGCCCCCGAGTGACCGGTGACAAACAAGAACTCGCCGCGACGCACTCGAAAGCTCAGCTCATGCAAGCCCACATGCCCGTTGGCATAGCGTTTACCGACCTGTTCGAATCGAATCATGAACGCTCCCGCTCGGCAAACAGTGCCTGGACAAAGGGTTCGGCTTCAAAGGTGCGCAGGTCGTCGATGCCTTCACCGACGCCGATATAACGAATCGGCAACCCGAACTGCTTGGCCAGGGCGAAGATCACGCCACCTTTGGCCGTGCCGTCGAGCTTAGTCAAGGCCAGGCCGGTCAGTTGGACCGTCTGGTTGAATTGCTTGGCCTGGCTGATAGCGTTCTGGCCGGTACCGGCGTCCAGCACCAGCAACACCTCGTGCGGGGCGTCTGCGTCGAGCTTGCCGATCACGCGGCGGACTTTCTTCAGCTCTTCCATCAGGTTGTCTTTGGTGTGCAGGCGACCGGCGGTATCCGCGATCAGCACGTCGATGTTACGAGCCTTGGCGGCTTGCACGGCGTCGAAGATCACCGAGGCGGAATCGGCACCGGTGTGCTGGGCGATGACCGGGATCTTGTTGCGCTCCCCCCAGACCTGCAATTGCTCGACGGCAGCGGCGCGGAAGGTGTCACCGGCGGCGAGCATGACTTTCTTGCCTTCCGACTGCAGCTTCTTGGCCAGTTTGCCGATGGTGGTGGTCTTGCCGGCCCCGTTGACACCCACGACCAGGATCACGAACGGCTTGTTCGGGGTGATCACCAACGGTGCTTCCACGGGTTTGAGCATCGCAGCCAGCTCGGCCTGCAAGGATTTATAGAGGGCGTCGGCATCGGTCAGCTGCTTGCGTGCGACTTTCTGAGTCAGGCTCTGGATGATCACAGCGGTGGCTTCGACGCCCACGTCAGCGGTCAGCAGGCGGGTTTCGATGTCTTCCAGCAGCTCATCGTCGATGACTTTCTTGCCGAGGAACAGGCTGGCCATGCCTTCGCCGATGCTGGCGCTGGTCTTGCTCAGGCCTTGCTTGAGGCGGGCGAAGAAGCCGGTCTTGCTGGTTTCGGTGGAGGCGACGGGCGGTTCGATGACGGCGGGAGCGGCAACCACCGGCTCCACTAGCGCAGGCACGGGGGCGGGCGCTTCGACAACGACCGGCTGCGGCTCAACGGTCACCGGAATCGGCGGCACCACATGCTCGGCCTGCACATCTTCAACCAGCGCCACAGGCTCTTCGGGCACCGGCAGCTCAGGCCACGGCTTGTGTTCGGGCTCAGGCTCCACCTCGGCCACCGGCTGCAACACCGGCTCAGCCATCGGCAACACCACCGGCGCCGGCGCTTCGGCAACGGGCTCGGCTTCTACTATAGGCTCGGGGATCGGCTCAGCTTGAACCTGTGGCTGTTCAGCGACGGTTTCCTGCGGCTTTTTGCGCAGCCATCCGAACAGGCCTTTCTTCTCGCCAGCCGCAGCTGGGGTCTTCTTGTCGTCGTTGGAACCAAACATGGAGACGGCTATCTCAAGGTAGCGACGCGCCGAGGGGCACATCGGTAAATAAAATTCGATGCGTAACAGACTGTTTTTTAGCCAGCTCGTTCATGCGCAACATTTTGTAAGGCCTAAATAGGGCCTCAACAAGACAGCCGCAGTGGCCGTCCCTTAGTCGGATCAGTATCCTAGCACCTCCTCGCCCGCCGACGCTAAGACCAAGCGGGCAGCCCAACAGGTTTAAAAACGAATGAATGCTCTAGCCCGCCACGCCGCAGGCCTGCTGTTCAGCACAGTTTGTCTGCCCCTTTCAGCCTTGGCTGCCGACCCACAACCCACCCATGAATTCACCCTGGATAACGGCCTCAAGGTGGTCGTGCGCGAAGACCATCGCGCGCCGGTGGTGGTTTCCCAGGTCTGGTACAAGGTCGGTTCGAGCTACGAAACCCCGGGCCAGACCGGTTTGTCCCACGCCCTGGAGCACATGATGTTCAAGGGCAGCGCCAAGGTCGGCCCCGGCGAAGCCTCGCTGATCCTGCGTGACCTGGGCGCCGAAGAAAACGCCTTCACCAGCGATGACTACACCGCCTACTACCAGGTGCTGGCCCGTGACCGCCTGGGCGTTGCCTTTGAGCTGGAAGCCGACCGCATGGCCAGCCTGCGCCTGCCGGCCGACGAGTTCAGCCGCGAAATCGAGGTGATCAAGGAAGAACGCCGCCTGCGCACCGACGACAATCCCATGTCCAAGGCCTTCGAGCGCTTCAAGGCGATGGCCTTCCCGGCCAGCGGCTATCACACCCCGACCATCGGCTGGATGGCCGACCTCGACCGCATGAAGGTCGAGGAGCTGCGCCACTGGTACCAGTCCTGGTATGTACCGAACAACGCCACGTTGGTGGTGGTCGGCGACGTCACCCCGGACGAGGTAAAAAACCTCGCCCAGCGCTACTTCGGCCCGATCCCCAAGCGTGACGTACCGCCCGCCAAGATTCCGATGGAGCTGGCCGAGCCCGGCGAGCGCCTGCTGACGATGCATGTGCAGACCCAATTGCCGAGCGTGATCCTGGGCTTCAACGTACCTGGCCTGGCCACCGCCGAAGACAAGCGTTCGGTCCAGGCCCTGCGCCTGATCTCGGCCCTGCTGGACGGTGGCTACAGCGCACGGATCTCCGAGCAACTGGAGCGTGGCGAAGAGCTGGTATCCGCCGCGTCCACCAACTACGACGCCTACACCCGGGGCGACAGCCTGTTCACCCTTTCGGCCACCCCGAACCAGCAGAAGAAAAAGACCGTTGCCCAAGCCGAAGCCGGCCTGTGGCGCCTGCTGGAAGAGCTGAAGGCCAAGCCACCGACCGCCGAAGAACTGGAACGCATCCGTGCCCAGGTCATCGCCGGCCTGGTGTACCAACGCGATTCCATCACCAGCCAGGCCACGGCCATTGGCTCCCTGGAAACCGTGGGCCTGTCCTGGAAACTCATGGACACCGAACTGGCCGACCTGCAAAGCGTGACCCCGGAAGATATCCAGAAGGCCGCGCGCACCTATTTCACCCGCGAACGTCTGAGCGTCGCCCATGTTTTGCCTGAGGAGACCGCTCATGAGTGATCGCAAAAGCAGCCGCCTGATCCTGCCGGGCCTGATCGCCGTGACCCTGGTCGCGGCGAGCGCCGTGTATTTCCTGCGCCCGAGTGAGTCCGTTGCCAGCCAGGCGCTGGATAAGGCTCAATCGGCCAACAAACTGCAATCCCTGGCGGAGCTGGACGGCAAGGCGCCGACCAACCGCAAGCTCGACGTGCAAACCTGGACCACCGCCGAAGGCGCCAAGGTGCTGTTCGTCGAGGCCCATGAGTTGCCGATGTTCGACATGCGCATCCTGTTCGCCGCCGGCAGCAGCCAGGACGGCAACGTGCCGGGCCTGGCGCTGATGACCAACGCCATGCTCAACGAAGGTGTACCGGGCAAGGATGTGAGCCAGATTGCCAGTGGTTTTGAAGGCCTGGGCGCCGACTTTGGCAATGGCGCTTATCGCGATATGGCGCTGGTGTCCCTGCGCAGCCTCAGCGACAGCGCTAAACGCGAGGCCGCCCTGGCGCTGTTTGACGAGGTGATCGGCAAACCGACCTTCCCCGCCGACTCCCTGGCGCGGATCAAGAACCAGATCCTCGCCGGCTTTGAATACCAGAAGCAGAACCCCGGCAAGCTGGCGAGCCTGGAGCTGTTCAAGCGCCTGTACGGCGATCACCCCTACGCTCACCCGAGCGAAGGCACGCCGCAAAGCGTTCCGAAGATTACCCTCGCGCAGTTGCAGGCGTTCCACGCCAAGGCTTATGCGGCGGGTAATGCGGTGATTGCCGTGGTCGGTGACTTGACCCGCGCCGAAGCCGAAGCGATGACGGCCAAAGTGTCGGCTTCGCTGCCCAAGGGCCCGGCCATGGCGAAAATCGCCCAGCCAACCGAGCCCAAGGCCGGCCTGAGCCATATCGAGTTCCCGTCCAAACAGACTCACCTGCTGTTCGCCCAATTGGGTATCGACCGCGCCGACCCGGACTACGCAGCCCTGTCCCTGGGCAACCAGATCCTCGGCGGCGGCGGCTTCGGCACCCGTTTGATGAGCGAAGTGCGCGAAAAACGCGGCCTGACCTACGGTGTTTACTCCGGTTTCTCGCCGATGCAAGTGCGTGGCCCGTTCATGATCAACCTGCAGACCCGCGCCGAAATGAGCGGCGGCACCCTGCGCCTGGTCGAAGACGTGCTCGCCGACTACCTCAAGACCGGCCCGACGCAAAAGGAACTGGATGACGCCAAGCGCGAGCTGGCCGGCAGCTTCCCGCTGTCCACCGCCAGCAACGCCGATATCGTCGGGCAGCTGGGCGCCATGGGTTTCTACAACCTGCCGCTGAGCTATCTGGAAGATTTCATGAAACAATCCCAGGCCCTGACCGTAGAGCAGGTCAAGGCGGCCTTGAACAAACACTTGAGCGCCGACAAGATGGTCATCGTGACCGCCGGCCCAACGACTGCGCAAAAGCCACTACCGCCCCCCACTGATAAACCTGCCGAGCAGCCGCTCGGGGTTCCGGAGCATTAATGGCCAGTTCATCTCGCCCGAAAAAACCTGTCCACAACGTGCATAACGGTGTGGGCCAGCTGCGCATCATTGGCGGCGAATGGGGCAGCCGCAAGCTGAGCTTCCCCGACGTCGTGGGCCTGCGCCCGACGCCGGACCGCGTACGTGAAACCCTGTTCAACTGGCTGGCGCCGTACATTGCCGGCGCCAAGGTGCTGGACCCGTTCGCCGGCAGTGGCGCGCTGTTCCTGGAGGCGCTGTCCCGTGGCGCGGCCCAGGCCCAGGCGCTGGATGCCAGCAATGTCGCGGTGTCCAGCCTCAAGGAACACCTGGGCACCCTGCGCTGCACCAATGGCCAGGTGCAGACCGCCGACGCCCTGCGCTACCTGGAAACCCAGGCGCCCAGTGCCTACGACGTGGTGTTCCTCGACCCACCGTTCAACCAGAACCTGTTGCCGACCGTGTGCGCCTTGCTCGAAGAGCGCCAATGGCTGGCACCGGACGCGTGGATCTACACTGAAAGCGAGACCGCGCCGTCTACCCTGGGTTTGCCGGGCGCCTGGCGCCTGCACCGGGAGCAGAAATCCGGTCGTGTGTATTACGCGCTGTGGCATCGATTGGTCGAAAGCGTCGCTTAAAATCTGTGGTGAGCAAGCCCGCTCACCACAGACAGTGAGTCAGCTCAAAACTGAGAGCGTCATGACACCGTCCTCCGACCAGTTCACCCCCGCCTTCGGCCTCGGCAACCCTCACCTGCAAACCCTGTGGGGGCCGCTGTGGCGGCCGACTACCCATATCGAACGCCAACGCGAACGCCTGTGGCTGGAAGACGGCGACTTTCTCGACCTCGACTGGCATGGCCCGCATGACGCGCAGGCGCCGTTGGTGCTGGTACTGCATGGGCTGACCGGCTCATCCAATTCCCCCTATGTGGCCGGCCTGCAAAAAGTCCTCGGCGCCCAAGGCTGGGCCAGTGCGGCCTTGAACTGGCGCGGCTGTTCGGGCGAGCCCAACCTGCTGGCGCGCAGCTATCACTCCGGCGCCAGCGAAGACCTCGCCGCCGCGATTGCGCACCTGCGCGCCAAGCGGCCGTTGGCGCCGCTGTATGCGGTGGGTTATTCGCTGGGGGGCAATGTGCTGCTCAAGCACCTGGGGGAAACCGGCGAGGCGTCCGGGCTGCAAGGTGCAGCGGCGGTGTCGGTGCCATTTCGCCTGGACCAGTGTGCAGACCGGATCGGGATAGGTTTCTCGCGGATTTATCAAAAGCACTTCATGAGTGAAATGCTCGCGTATATCCGCGTCAAACAAAGCCGTTTTTTACAGGATGGCCGCGCGGACGGGCTGAAAACCCTGGAAGCGCTTGGCTCGCTGGAGAAGATGCGCACCTTCTGGGACTTCGACGGCCGGGTCACCGCGCCGCTGCATGGGTTCTTGAGTGCCGAGGACTATTACCGTCGCGCGTCGAGTCGCTACTACCTGGGCGCGATCCGCACACCGACGCTGATTATCCAGGCGGCCGACGACCCGTTCGTGTTTGCCCACAGCTTGCCCGAGGCCAGTGAGCTATCGGCGTGCACCGAGTTTGAGCTGACGGCCAAGGGCGGGCACGTGGGCTTCGTCGATGGCTCGCTGAAACGCCCAGGCTACTACCTGGAGCGGCGCATACCGCAATGGTTATTGGCACGACACGGTTA
This sequence comes from Pseudomonas sp. JV449, assembly GCF_032424295.1. NCBI lineage: Bacteria > Pseudomonadati > Pseudomonadota > Gammaproteobacteria > Pseudomonadales > Pseudomonadaceae > Pseudomonas > Pseudomonas sp. JV449. The sequence goes on from NZ_VYKD01000034.1 coordinate 261,888, forward strand.
AACATGTGAGAGGGGCAGGCCCCTCCCACATTCGGATTGGGTTTACACGACCGGGAACTCAGTCCCCCGTAGCGATTGCCCGCGTCGGATCGGTAATCCACTCGCTCCACGACCCCGCATACAACTTGCCCAACGGGTAACCCGCCAGGCTCAGGGCGAACAGGTTGTGGCAGGCCGTCACGCCCGAGCCGCAATACGCCACCAGTTCCTCCGGCGAGCGCCCCTGCAACTGCGCGGCGAAGCGCTGCTTGAGTTGCTCGGCCGGGAGGAAACGCCCGTCACTGCCCAGGTTTTCGTTGAACGCCGCACATTGCGCACCGGGGATATGCCCGGCAATGGGGTCGATAGGCTCCACCTCGCCGCGAAAACGCGCTTGGGCGCGGGCATCGATCAGGGTCAGGCCGGGTTGGCCCAGGCGTTTTTGCAGATGTTCGGCATCCAGCAGCAAGTGATTGTCCGGCGTGCCATCGAAAGTCCCACGCTCGATTACCGGCGCATCCAGGCTCAACGGGAAACCTGCGGCATGCCAGGCCTTGAGGCCGCCGTCCAGGATAAACACACCGTCACGCTTGCCCAGCCAGGCCAGCAGCCACCAGGCACGAGCCGCATAAGCGCCAGGGCCGTCGTCATACAGCACGATATCGGTGTCAGCATGGATACCCCATGCCCGCAGTTGCTCGGCGAAGGTGCCCGCCGCCGGTAACGGGTGACGACCGGTCACACCTTTGATCACCGGCCCGCTGAGATGGCGCTCCAGGTCGGCATATTGCGCACCGTCGATATGCCCTTCAGCGTAGCTGCAACGCCCGTAATCCGGGTCTTCCAAGGCAAAACGGCAATCCAGGATCACCATCCCCGCCGACGTCTGGCGCTCGGCCAATTGCTGGGGGCTGATCAGTTGGGCAAGCGGCATGATGGACTCCTGTGAACAGATTCGGGAAAGGTCCTACTTCACTTCTTCCAGTGCCTGGTTCAACGGCACGTAAAATTCTTTGAACAATGCATCCACCGCCTCTTTTGCCTGGGGCGTGACAAAGCCCGCCTCCAGCACCAGCACCTGATACACCCCGCGCTTGATGGCTTCGGCGCTCAGGTGGGCGGAATTTTCATTGGTGGTGCACAGGAAACGCACCCAGGAGGTGAGGATGATCCAGGCATTGAGGGTCAGGGCTTCGGTTTGCACCGGGTCCATGTTCAGGATGCCTGCATCGACAAACCCCTGGTAGATGGCGCCGCCCTGGATCAGGCAACGCTGGGAAAAACGCCGATAGCCGGTGGCCAGCTCCGGGTCGCTCTCCAGCAGGTGTTCAAGGTCGCGGTGCAGAAAACGGTAGCGCCACATGCCGGCCAGTACGGCCTGGAGATAAAAGCGCTTGTCTTCCACCACCATGGCCCGCCCCTGGGGCGGACGCAGGAAACTGTCCACCAACGCTTCATATTCGCGAAACAGCACGGAGATGATCGCTTGCTTGTTGGGGAAGTGGTAGTACAGGTTGCCCGGCGAAATTTCCATATGGGCGGCGATATGGTTGGTGCTGATACTGCGCTCGCCCTGCTGGTTAAAAAGCTCCAGGCTGGTTTGCACAATACGCTCGCTGGTCTTTACTCGTGGTGCCATAGGGGAATCAGCTTCTGTACACGTGATAGGGCATCTTACGGCCTATCCTTGCCAGGATAAATCTGCATGTTGCTGCAATGTTATTTGACAATTTAGAGTAATGACTCTAAAAATCCACGCAGACCAATAACAATCGGTGCTGCGCCATGTCTGCCAACGTTGCCTACCTGCAAGATGCCCAGGCGCTGGATCAACTCCAGGACCTGTTCGACGCCCAACGCCGCGCCTACGCCGCCAACCCGATGCCGCCAGCTGCACAGCGCCAGCAGTGGCTGAAGGCCTTGCGGGATGTGCTCAGTGACGAGCGCCAGGCACTGATCCATGCGATCAGCCAGGATTTCAGCCAGCGCAGCGCCGACGAAACCCTGTTCGCCGAACTGATGCCCAGCCTGCATGGCATTCACTACGCCAGCAAACACCTAAAAGGCTGGATGAAACCTTCCCGCCGCGCTGTAGGCCTGGCCTTCCAACCCGCGTCAGCCAAAGTCATTTACCAACCCCTGGGCGTGGTCGGCGTGATCGTGCCGTGGAACTACCCGCTGTACCTGGCCATCGGCCCACTGGTCGGTGCGTTGGCGGCAGGCAACCGGGTGATGCTCAAGCTCAGCGAATCCACGCCCGCTACCGGCGAACTGCTCAAGGCGTTACTGGCGAGGGTTTTCCCCGAGGACCTGGTGTGCGTGGTGCTCGGCGAGGCCGAGGTGGGCATGGCGTTTTCCAAGCTGCGCTTCGATCACCTGCTGTTTACCGGCGCGACCAGTATTGGCAAGCACGTGATGCGCGCCGCTGCCGAACACCTCACGCCAGTCACCCTGGAACTGGGCGGCAAGTCGCCGGCCATTGTCTCCGCCGACGTACCGCTCAAGGACGCCGCCGAACGCATCGCCTTCGGTAAAGCCTTGAACGCCGGGCAAACCTGCGTGGCCCCGGACTACGTGCTGGTGCCGGAGGACCGCGTGGAGGGTTTCGTCGAGGCCTACAGCAAGGCGGTTCGCGGGTTTTATCCGACGCTGGCCGACAACCCGGACTACACCGCCATCATCAATGAGCGTCAATTGGCCCGGCTCAATGCCTACGTCAAGGACGCCACCGACAAGGGCGCCACCCTGATCCGGCTGTACGACCAGGGCCAGGCACGGCGCATGGCCCATAGCCTGCTGCTGAATGTCAGCGATGACATGACCGTGATGCAGGACGAAATCTTCGGCCCGGTGCTGCCGATCGTGCCTTATCGCGGCATCGACCAAGCCTTTGCCTACATCAACCAGCGCCCTCGCCCGCTGGCCCTGTATTACTTCGGCTACAACAAGCGCGAGCAGGACCGGGTCCTTCATGAGACCCATTCCGGCGGTGTCTGCCTGAACGACACCCTCCTGCACGTGGCCCAGGACGACATGCCCTTTGGCGGCATCGGCCCGTCGGGCATGGGCCACTACCACGGCCATGAAGGGTTCCTGACGTTCAGCAAGGCCAAGGGCGTGCTGGTGAAACAGCGCCTGAACGCGGCGAAATTGATCTACCCGCCCTACGGCAAATCGATCCAGAAACTGATCCAGAAGTTGTTTGTCCGCTGACACCGCCACCCACGGGATAACAATAACAATGAACCCTAGCCTCACGGATTCACCCGCGCTATCACGGCGCGGCGTCTTGAAAATCGGTCTGTGTGCCAGCGCCTTCCTGGCCACGGCCGGATTGGGCGCCAGCCTCAGCGGCTGCTCCAGCAGCACCCCGGCCAGCGGCTTTGCCATGTTGCGCAGCAGTGACCTGCCGTTTCTGCGCGCGGTGATCCCGGTGCTGCTCGAAGGCGTGGCCAGCGCCCAGGATGTGGTCGCCGGGATTGAAGACACGCTGAAAAAACTCGACTACAGCCTGCAGCACCTGTCGCCGGAGATGTTCAAGCTCACCCAACAGTTGTTCGATGTGCTCGGCATGGGCATTACGCGTGGCCCGTTGACCGGCATCTGGTGCAGTTGGGAAAACGCCAGCGCGGAACAGATCCGCAACTTCCTGTACCGCTGGGAAAACAGCTACCTGAACCTGCTGCGCATGGGCCAAGGCTCGCTGCTCAAGCTGGTGATCATGGCCTGGTACTTCCGGCCCGCCGCCTGGGCGCATTGCGGCTACCCCGGCCCGCCGAAGATCTGATTTGCATCCCTCACAATAAAAACAAGAGACGACCCTGATGCCCGTACCCGATCTGTTCCGCGACGGCCTGGCCCGCGGCTGGAAAACCCACAATGGCGCCGCCCTCGACAGCGACCTGACCCTGGAGGCCGACGTGGCCATCATCGGCAGCGGCGCCGGTGGCGGCACCACTGCCGAGATCCTCAGCGCCGCCGGCTACAAAGTGCTGTTGATCGAAGAAGGCCCGCTCAAGACCAGCAGCGACTTCAAGCTGCTGGAGGACGAGGCCTACGCCAGCCTGTATCAGGAAGGTATCGGCCGCATGAGCAAGGACGGCGCCATCACCATCCTGCAAGGCCGCGCGGTGGGCGGTACCACGCTGATCAACTGGACCTCCAGCTTCCGCACCCCGGACGCCACCCTCAGCCATTGGGCCAGCGAGTACGCGGTAAAAGGCCACAGCAGTGCAGAGATGGCACCGTGGTTCGAAAAGATGGAGCAGCGCCTGGGCATCGCACCGTGGGCCATCCCCCCGAATGCCAACAATGATGTAATCCGCAAAGGCTGCGAAAAGCTCGGCTACAGCTGGCATGTGATCCCGCGCAACGTCCGTGGCTGCTTCAACCTGGGTTATTGCGGCATGGGCTGCCCGGTCAACGCCAAGCAGTCGATGCTGGTGACCACCATCCCGTCTACCCTGGAAAAAGGCGGCGAGCTGCTGTACCTGGCCCGCGCCGAGCAGCTCAAATACAGCGGCGACACCATCAGCAGCCTGGAATGCGTAGCGATGGACGCGCGCTGTGTGGCGCCTACCGGGCGCAGGATCAGCGTGAAGGCCAAGCATTACGTGCTGTCGGGCGGCGGCATTAACAGCCCGGCGCTGCTGATGCGCTCGGGTGCCCCCGACCCGCATTCGCGGCTGGGCAAGCGGACCTTTTTGCACTTGGTGAACTTCTCCGCCGCATTGTTCGACGAGGTGATCAACCCGTTCTACGGCGCGCCGCAGTCGATCTACTCCGACCATTTCCAGTGGCAGGACGGCACCACCGGCAAAATGTCCTACAAGCTTGAAGCGCCGCCCTTGCATCCAGCATTGGCCAGCACCTTGTTCGGCGGCTATGGCACGCAGAACGCCCTGGACATGGGCCAATTGCCGCATACCCACGCCATGCTCGCGCTGTTGCGTGACGGCTTTCACCCCGACAGCCAGGGCGGCAGCGTGGACTTACGCGGTGACGGTACGCCGGTGCTCGACTATCAGGTCTCGCCCTACGCCTGGGATGGCCTGCGCCGGGCCTTCCATAGCATGGCCGAAATCCAGTTCGCGGCGGGCGCCAAATCGGTCAAGCCCATGCACCATGACGCACGGTTCGTGAACACCTTGGCCGAGGCACGCAGCGTCATTGAGGGTTTGAATCTGGAATTGCACCGGACAACCCTGGGCAGCGCCCATGTGATGGGCGGTTGTGCCATGGGCGAAGATCCCAAAAATGCGGTGGCTGACAGCCTCGGTCGCCATCACCAATTGCGCAACCTGTCGATCCACGACGGTTCGTTATTCCCCACCAGTATTGGGGCCAACCCGCAATTATCGGTGTACGGATTAACCGCTCAACTGGCGACAGCCTTGGCCGAACGTCTGAAAACAGCGTGAAAAAACACGCTATTCACGGTGTCTATACGGCTTTCTTATGCATAAGTTGACTTGGCCGACCGGGATGGCTGCGATACCATCCGGTTCCCCAACGGACTCCGCCAGGACGACGCGATGAACCGAGTGTTGTACCCAGGTACCTTCGACCCGATTACCAAAGGCCATGGCGATCTGGTCGAACGCGCCTCTCGTTTGTTCGACCATGTGATCATCGCAGTCGCGGCCAGCCCCAAGAAAAACCCGCTGTTCCCCCTGGAACAGCGCGTGGAGCTGGCGCGTGAGGTCACCAAGCACCTGCCCAACGTGGAAGTGGTGGGCTTTTCCACGTTGCTCGCGCATTTCGCCAAAGAGCAGAACGCCAATGTGTTCCTGCGTGGCCTGCGCGCGGTGTCGGACTTCGAATACGAATTCCAGCTGGCCAACATGAACCGCCAACTGGCGCCGGACGTGGAAAGCCTGTTCCTCACGCCGTCGGAACGTTATTCGTTCATTTCCTCGACGTTGGTCCGTGAAATTGCCGCTTTGGGCGGGGATATCACCAAGTTCGTGCATCCGGCCGTGGCTGATGCGCTGACGCTGCGCTTCAAGAAGTAATGTGGTGAGCGGGCTTGCCCCGCTCACCACAGCTCGCACTGCGGGCGCCAATGCGGCACAATTGCGCGCATTAGTTTTCAGATGCCTTGGCTGACAGCCCTGGCAGGAGTTTCCATGTCCTTGATCATCACCGACGATTGCATCAATTGCGACGTCTGCGAACCCGAGTGCCCGAACGCCGCCATCTCCCAGGGCGAAGAGATCTACGTGATCGACCCCAACCTGTGCACCCAGTGCGTCGGTCACTACGACGAGCCACAGTGCCAGCAAGTGTGCCCGGTGGATTGCATTCCGCTGGATGAAGCCCATCCGGAGACGGAAGAGCAGTTGATGGAGAAGTACCGGAAGATTACCGGTAAGGCTTGAGGTTCTTCAGCGCCTATCAGGGCCTCATCGGGGCATAAGTATCTACACATCTTGAGCCGAGCCCCCTGCGTAGCAGCTGTCGAGCCTTGGCGAGGCTGCGTTTGCGGCGTGTCTGACA
>NZ_VYKD01000035.1:0-195108 GCF_032424295.1 Pseudomonas sp. JV449
TCAATTGCGACGTCTGCGAACCCGAGTGCCCGAACGCCGCCATCTCCCAGTGCGAAGAGATCTACGTGAGCGACCCCAACCTGTGCACCCAGTGCGTCGGTCACTACGACGAGCCACAGTGCCAGCAAGTGTGCCCGGTGGATTGCATTCCGCTGGATGAAGCCCATCCGGAGACGGAAGAGCAGTTGATGGAGAAGTACCGGAAGATTACCGGTAAGGCTTGAGGTTCTTCAGCGCCTATCAGGGCCTCATCGGGGCATAAGTATCTACACATCTTGAGCCGAGCCCCCTGCGTAGCAGCTGTCGAGCCTTGGCGAGGCTGCGTCGGCGGTGTGTCAGACACGCCGCAAACGCAGCCTCGCCAAGGCTCGACAGCTGCTACGCGTTATCCTACTGAAGTTGTGTAGATACTTATGCTCATCGGGGGCAAGCCCCCGATGGCCATATCAGTCATCACCCAGCAATCAGCTCTGGCACCTGGGGCAAAACACACTCGCCCGCTGCCCCAGCACCACGTTGCGCAATTCGCTCCCACAGACCTTGCACGCCTCGCCACCGCGGCCGTAGACGAACAATTCCTGCTGGAAATACCCTGGCTGCCCATCGCCACCGATAAAGTCCCGCAGCGTGGTGCCGCCACGCTCGATCGCCGCCGCCAGAATGCGCTTGATCTCGATCGCCAGCTTCACATAACGCCCGCGTGAAATACCGCCGGCCGCGCGGCGCGGATCAATCCCCGCCGCAAACAACGCTTCAGTCGCATAGATATTGCCCACGCCCACCACCACCGCGTTGTCCATGATGAACGGCTTCACCGCCATCGACTTGCCGCGGGACAGCTGGAACAACCGCTCACCGTCAAACAGCTCGGTCAACGGCTCCGGCCCCAGGCGAATCAGCAGTTCATGGTTGTGCGGGTCCTGGCTCCAGAGCATCGCGCCGAAACGCCGAGGGTCGGTGTAGCGCAGGGCCAGGCCGGATTCCAACTCGATATCCACATGTTCATGCTTGGCCGCCGGCATGCCGACCTCGACCAGGCGCAAGCTGCCCGACATGCCCAGGTGGCTGATCAAGGTGCCCACTTCGGCATTGATCAACAGGTACTTGGCGCGCCGCTCCACCAGCACGATGCGCTGGCCGGACAGGCGCACATCCAGGTCTTCCGGGATCGGCCAGCGCAGGCGCCGCTCACGCACCACCACGCGACTGACCCGCTGGCCTTCCAGGTGCGGCGCAATCCCACGCCGGGTGGTTTCGACTTCTGGTAACTCGGGCATGTGTACCTCGTGAAGGGGGGATCAGTGCGCGCCCAGTTCGCGGATCGACAACTTCAGGCTTTCGAAGTCGTAGTCCGACAGGCCCACGTAGTCCAGCACCAGGTGGCCGATGGCATTCCACTCATGGTCCACCGACTGGTTGCCCAGCACGCGGCAGGACGAGCAGATGTGCTCGGCCATCTTCAGGATCGCCAGCAGGTTTTTCAGCTGCGGATTGCGCGACGTCTCATCGCTGAAGATCGCCAGGGCATTGTGGTGGTTGGCGATGGCGTCGGTCACATGCTCCGGCAGGCGCCAGGACTTGGCGGTGTAGTAGCCGACCACGGCATGGTTGGTGTTGAACGCATTGTTTTCGGTGTCGACCACGCGGCAGTCGGGGCCGGCATTGGCGTAGGCCTCTTCGAGCACCGTCATGTAGTTGGGGAAACGCTTGAGCATCAGCGGCACGCCGCAGTCGTGGAACAGCCCCAGGGCATAGGCCTCGTCCACCGCCTGGGCGCCGGTGCGCTTGGCCAGGGTGAGGCAGGTCATGGCCACGTCCTGGGCGGTGTCCCAGAAGCGGTTGAGGGTGACGATGGTGTCGTCGCTCATCTCGCCCCTGATCGACAGGGCGTTGATCAGGTTGATGATCGAGCGGCTGCCCAGCAGGTTCACCGCGCGCTGGATCGAGGCGATCTTGTTGCTCAGGCCGTAATAGGACGAGTTGACGATCTTCAGCAGCGCGCCGGAGAGGCCCGGGTCCTGGGAGATCAACCGCGCGATCACTTCCAGGTCCGGGTCGGGCATGTACTGCTCCATCTGCAAATCCACCATGATTTGCGGCTGGGGCGGCACGCTGATGCCTTGGAGGGCCTGCTGGATCTGTTCGGCGGAAAGCTCTTGGGACATAAGTACACACTCTGGGCTAGGTGGGGATTCTAACCCTTATCTCCCCCCGGCTGACACCTCCCCGCACATCCGGCAGCCCGGCCATTTCCTACATAACAAGGTATACTCCCGCTCTTTTTTCCGGAGCGACAGTCATGTCCCTGCCAAGCCTGCGTCTCAAAGCCAACGCCGATCGTCGTTTGCGCAACGGCCACCTGTGGGTCTACAGCAACGAAATCGACGTGGCCGCCACCCCTCTGCACGGCTTCCAGGCGGGCGACCAGGCCATCCTGGAAGCGGCCGGCGGCAAGACCCTGGGCATCGTGGCCATGAGCCCGAACAACCTGATCTGCGCACGCCTGCTGTCGCGCGACATCAAGTTGCCACTGGACAAGTCGCTGCTGGTGCACCGCATCAACGTCGCCCTGTCCCTGCGTGATCGCCTGTTCGACAAGCCGTTCTACCGCCTGGTCTACGGCGATTCCGACCTGCTGCCGGGCCTGGTGGTCGACCGTTTCGGCGATATCCTGGTAGTTCAGATCGCCTCGGCGACCATGGAAGCCCATAAAGACGACGTGATCGCCGCCCTGACCCAAGTGCTCAAGCCGAGCGGCATCCTGTTCAAGAACGACTCCGCCGCGCGCGACGCCGAAGGCCTCAACCGCTACGTCGAAACCGTGTTCGGCCTGGTGCCGGAGTGGGTGGCGCTGGAAGAAAACGGCGTGAAATTCGAAGCCCCGGTGATCCAGGGCCAGAAAACCGGCTGGTTCTACGACCACCGCATGAACCGCGCGCGCCTGGCCCCATACGCCAAAGGCAAACGCGTACTCGACCTGTACAGCTACATCGGCGGCTGGGGCGTGCAAGCCGCGGCCTTCGGCGCCAGTGAAGTGTTCTGCGTCGACGCCTCGGCCTTCGCCCTCGATGGCGTGGAGCGCAACGCCGCGCTGAACGGCGTCGCCGAGAAGATGACCTGCATCGAAGGCGACGTCTTTGAAGCCCTCAAGGAGCTGAAAGCCAGCGAAGAGCGCTTCGACGTGATCGTCGCCGACCCACCGGCCTTCATCAAGCGCAAGAAAGACATGAAGAACGGCGAAGGCGCCTATCGCCGCCTGAACGAGCAAGCCATGCGCCTGCTCAGCAAGGACGGCATCCTGGTCAGCGCCTCGTGCTCCATGCACCTGCCGGAAGACGACCTGCAGAACATCCTGCTGACCAGCGCCCGCCATCTGGACCGCAATATCCAGATGCTGGAACGTGGCGGCCAGGGCCCGGATCATCCGGTGCATCCGGCGATTGTCGAGACGCGGTATATCAAGAGCATTACGTGCCGGTTGTTGCCTAATAGCTGATTAACATCTGAATAGGGGATCCAAAATGGATCTCCCATGATTTCATTACATCTAAGCCATTCCGCCCGACCGTATTTTACCGACTGCCTATTAAGCATAGAATAACTACCCCACGCCACTTCGTAGTACCAATCCGACAAAAAAACTCGAATATTCCTACGCGTTTTTTTCTTGAAATTTCATCATTAAATCCTATCATTCAATTGTCACCGATGACGGCAACACTTTGATTGAATATAAAGTTGAAAATAAATAAGGAGATCCAAAGTGAAAAATATCAAACTGGAAACTTCCCACATCGCCAACTTGGCTTTCTTGGTAGCACTGAAAGCCCGCTAAGCAACTAAAACGCTGGGGAGTGCCGACTACCCAGCGTTTTTCCGCTCCGCACGGAGGCAGTGCAATGCAGATAAACCCTTATATATTTATACTCTCCAAAACACCTACAGCGATAGTTTGGAACTATAAAAATCACAAACAATACGAGCTCAACCTAGAATACTCAGTACGACTCACCAACCTGATAAACGATCCAAAAATCTTCGATGATTCAAACCCAATAGACACTCAGCTATTAGAAGCCGAAATTTTGACAGACACACCGTCTACGCCAATTAATTGGGGCTGGGATGAGTTATCAAAAATTTTCCATATTGGCACCAAAAACATACCTTGTGACCGAATGCCCGAAAACGCAGACGAATGGGCGAGCATCTACTTAGACCATTGTGCAAAAACATTATCAACACCTCCCCCTCCAGACCGAATACACAAACACGAAGCTGACACTCCATTAATTCGCTTACCAGCACCTATTAACCTTTCAGAGAATTCACTTCAAAGTGCATTGCTCACCCGAAAAACCTGCCGTACATTCACAGGCGAATCCGTTGCCCTGCAAACCATAAGTACAATTCTTTACTTATGCTTAGGACACTTAAACGAACGAGCAAACAATGTTGATGAAAGTATTGCAAAAGGACTCGAAGCCCGAAGGAGCAGCCCTTCCGGTGGGGGATTAAACGCGTGTGAAGGTTTCCTTTACGCTAAAAATATAGATGGGTTGAAGCCGGGCATTTACGCTTATAACGCATCCGAGCACACTCTAAGCACCGTCAATACGCAACTGAAAACGGCATTGGGGCAAGTGCTTTCAGGACAGCACTTCATTAACGAACTCCCGGCAGGTCTCTTCATCACTTGTCGATTTGACAAACTCTGGTGGAAATACGAGCACTCACGAGCTTATCGAATGGCTTATGTCGAAGCGGGACATATTTCACAAACCTACCAACTGGTCGCAACAGCGATGGGACTGAGCACTTGGTTAACGGGCGCACTTACAGACAATCAAGTTGAATCCTTATTAGGATTTGAAGAAAACAATCCTGAACAAGTTTTATTTTTTGTCGGGTGCGGTAAAAGTGACGGACAAGTGATATGCAGGGAACTAAAATCGCTGCTAAACAACCGAGGGTAGGAATTATGGTTGAGCCGCTCATCGACTCTGATCTGTGGAAAGCCAGCTTCACTCTTGGAGACTGGAACACCCGCGCATCAGTAAGAACCAGCGATTACCAATACAAGTTACCTCAAGATTTAGAAAAACAGCTGGAGTCAAGAGATTGGTTTCCTCCCGCCCTACTTCCCTATCTTAAACATCCGGAAGTCAAATTAGCCGACAAAGCCATCACTAAGCGTCTCTGCGCCAATCACTTAGTAAACTTCCTAAACTACACAACACTACTTGAACACCAGATCGTTAATCGCTCCGTAGAAATAATAATTCATGACGAGCTTGAATTTACGATACCTTCTCGTATGAAAACAGCGGCACTGCAGCTTTACACTGACGAAGGTTATCACGCGCTATTCTCCTATCAGCTTGCCGAACAAGTCAGTAAATTTTATGATATGGCAACTCAATCAACTATCCACAGACGAATAACAAAACTCAATCAGCTAATCGATACCACCCCGAATAAGCAGAAGTCGATCACGTGGCTTCTAATTGGTTTCGTATCGGAAACCATCATTGCAAAAGATCTACGTGATGTTTATCAAAAAAACTTGGTCTGCTGCGTTCAGGAGATGCTCAAAGATCACCTCGCTGACGAGGCCCGACACAGTCGATATTTTAGCGAAGTCTTTCATTATTTGTGGATTCAGATGAGTGACGAGCAACGAATTCTATCTGCCAAACAGCTCTTAGATATTATCCTTATTTTCTTTGAGACGGATAAGAAATGGCTCGAATTGAGTTTACGAAGCGTGCAATTAAGTGAGACCACTGTCGATCAAGTCCTGACCATGATGGCTGACCCGCACGCCCATATTCTTCGCGCTCGCGAAGGTGCCAGCACCACATTTCAAGCATTGAAAAAAGCAGGTTTTTTTAAACGAACTGATATTCGCCAGCTGTTCTCAAATGTGGGGCTTATAGATGAATAAGACACGTACCGCTAACGGTAACAAAAAAAGACAAAGGTCGGCGATCGTGCTATTAATGACCATGGTGTTACTTGGTGTTTTCCCTCTAGATGTTTTACTCCCTTCTTTCCCCGCACTGGCTGAACACTTTCAAAATAAACCTTCGGATATTGCGTTCTCTATTAGCCTTTTTGCTATCGGTATCTCCCTATCACAACTTTTAATCGGACCACTCTCAGATATCGTAGGGCGCAAGGGGTTGTTGATTGGCGGGATGGTTGTATCCATTGTAGGTGCCACCGGTTGCGTATTCTCGACCGAATATATGTGGTTTCTGATATTTAGAATGGTCCAAGCCATCGGTTGCGGCTGCTTCGTGCTGTCACAGGCGTTGGTTCAGGATATGTTTGAAGGTAAAGAAAGGGACCAGCTGAGAATCCTGATGATCACGGCGAGTGGCATTTTTATTTCAATATCTCCGCTACTTGGTAGTGTACTGCAACAGCTTTTTGACTGGCCTGGCAGCTTTTTTCTTTTTATCGTATTGGCCCTTGGCGTTTTGTCAAAAGCGTATTTTTTACTAGACAATCATCATGTAAACTTTCATCCAAAGGAAGATATTTTCTGCGCTTATCAACGGGTACTCAGCAACCGCAGCTTCGTCGGTTACTGGCTAATTGCAGCAATTGCTTTCGCCTGCCACTTTTCATTCATCGTCATATCACCGCTCATCTTCATGGATCAGTTGCAGCTATCCACTTATGAATTCTCACTAACCTTGCTACTTTACGGCGCGGCCTATATTGCTGGCGGCATCGTAGCTCGCATACTCGCTAATAGGCTGGCGCCCAAGGTTCAAATCGTGCTCGGTTTGGCCCTGATTTTTTGTTCTGGGCTATTGATGCTCTTTTTTTCCAGCACTTTTGAGCTTTCAACGATGACAGTATTAATCCCAATGATCGTCTGCACCACCGGAACTACCATTTGTCGGCCCATCGCTACCTCTAAAGCTATGGACGTGTTTCCGGAAAATGCAGGCACCGCGGCGTCGGCTGGGAACACTTTAATTTTTATACTGGGTGGATTGATTAGCGCATTGATCAACATGAATACAGATAACCCGCAGATGACCCTGGCATTAGCTTTTTTGCTGCTGAGTACAGCGGCCCTCGTGTTGAATTCGTTGATTTCACGTCGCCTGGAATTGCTGAACGTCGGTTGAACCCGCCAATACACATACGCCCATTCCCTCCAGCCGCCAGCGGTGTAGAATCGGCCCTATTCATCGCCAGTCATCCCCCGGCGGGTTTATGAGCTCAAGGCCAATGCGCACGGCGATCCCGTCACGTTTGCGGCAACTTCCGGACACCAGTGCCATTTTTCGGGTGTTCCAGACGTCAATAGAAGCTCACTCCCCTTTGATACCGATTAGCCGCCCGGAGTGCTCCAATGCCTGATTACCGCTCGAAAACATCCACCCACGGCCGCAACATGGCCGGCGCCCGCGCACTGTGGCGTGCCACGGGGATGAAAGATGACGACTTCAAGAAGCCGATCATCGCCATTGCCAACTCCTTTACCCAGTTCGTACCCGGCCACGTGCACCTCAAGGACCTGGGCCAACTGGTCGCCCGCGAGATCGAGCGCGCCGGCGGTGTAGCCAAGGAATTCAACACCATCGCCGTGGACGACGGCATCGCCATGGGCCATGACGGCATGCTGTACTCGCTGCCGAGCCGCGAGATCATCGCCGACTCCGTGGAGTACATGGTCAACGCCCACTGCGCCGACGCCATCGTGTGCATCTCGAACTGCGACAAGATCACCCCCGGCATGCTGATGGCCGCCCTGCGCCTGAACATCCCGGTGATCTTCGTCTCCGGCGGCCCGATGGAAGCCGGCAAGACCAAGCTCGCCTCCCATGGCCTGGACCTGGTCGACGCCATGGTCATCGCCGCCGATTCCAGCGCTTCTGACGAGAAGGTCGCGGAATACGAGCGCAGCGCCTGCCCGACCTGCGGGTCGTGCTCCGGCATGTTCACCGCCAACTCGATGAACTGCCTGGTCGAAGCCCTCGGCCTGGCATTACCGGGCAACGGTTCGACCCTGGCCACCCACAGCGACCGCGAGCAACTGTTCCTGCAGGCCGGCCGCACCATCGTCGAGCTGTGCAAGCGCTACTACGGCGAGAACGATGAGTCGGTATTGCCGCGCAATATCGCCAACTTCAAGGCGTTCGAAAACGCCATGACCCTGGACATCGCCATGGGCGGTTCCACCAACACCATCCTGCACTTGCTGGCTGCGGCCCAGGAAGCCGAGATCGATTTCGACCTGCGCGACATCGACCGTCTGTCCCGCCATGTGCCGCAACTGTGCAAGGTCGCGCCAAACATCCAGAAGTACCACATGGAAGACGTGCACCGCGCCGGCGGGATCTTCTCGATCTTAGGCTCCCTGGCCCGTGGCGGCCTGCTGCACACCGACCTGCCGACCGTGCACAGCAAATCCCTGGCCGAAGGCATCGCCAAGTGGGACATCACCCTGACTGACGACGAAGCCGTGCACACCTTCTTCAAGGCTGGCCCGGCCGGTATCCCGACCCAGACCGCGTTCAGCCAGTCGACCCGTTGGGACACCCTGGACGCCGACCGTGAAAACGGCTGCATCCGCAGTGTCGAACACGCCTACTCCAAAGAAGGCGGCCTGGCCGTGCTGTACGGCAACATCGCCCTCGACGGTTGCGTGGTGAAAACCGCCGGTGTGGATGAATCCATCCACGTCTTCGAAGGTCGCGCCAAGATCTACGAAAGCCAGGACAGCTCGGTTCGCGGCATCCTTGCCGACGAAGTCAAGGAAGGCGACATCGTGATCATCCGCTACGAAGGCCCGAAAGGCGGCCCGGGTATGCAAGAGATGCTCTACCCGACGTCGTACCTGAAATCCAAAGGCCTGGGCAAAGCCTGCGCCCTGCTCACCGACGGCCGTTTCTCCGGCGGCACCTCGGGCCTGTCCATCGGCCACGCGTCACCTGAAGCCGCTGCCGGCGGTGCGATTGGCCTGGTGCAGGACGGCGACAAGGTCCTGATCGACATTCCGAACCGCTCGATCAACCTGTTGATCAGTGACGAAGAGCTGGCGGCACGCCGGGTCGAGCAGGACAAGAAAGGTTGGAAGCCGGTGGAGAAGCGTCCGCGCAAGGTCACGACCGCGTTGAAGGCCTATGCCCTGTTGGCGACCAGTGCCGACAAGGGTGCGGTACGTAACAAGGCGATGCTGGATGGGCTGTAAGGGCTAACCGCCACACATGAAAATGCCCCGCTAAATGCGGGGCATTTTTATATCCGGATGTAATCAGAACTGCGGTGTGTAGGTCATCGTAAACATCACATTACGCGGATCGCCGTAGTAGTTGCTGCCCCAGTTCGCGTTGTAGGCCGGGATGTAATACTTCTTGTCGAACAGGTTGTACAGGTTCGCCGCCACGGTGAATTCCTGATTGATCTTGTAAGCCACCCGTGAATCCCACAGCGCATTGCCCGGCACGCTGAAGGTGCGGTCGTAGGCTTCGGTGCTGCTTTGCGCGGTCACGCCGGCGCCGACACTGAACTTCTGCCAGTCACCCGGCAGTTGGTAATCGCCCCAGACCTTGAGCAGGTGCTTGGGGGTCCAGGTGCTGAAGATCTTGCCTTCGTAGGTGTCGTCCTTGAGGAATTTTGTGGTGTTGTAGGTGTAACTGGAGGCCAGTTGCAGGCCTGGCAGCACTTCACCGCTCAAGGTAGCTTCAAAGCCTTGGCTGCGGACTTTGCCCGAGGCGACCGAGCAGTACCAACCATTGCAGTTCATCGGCCCTTGCAGGTCCTGGACGCCACGGTTTTCCTGGTCGTAACGGAAGATGGCAAACGAGGTGTTGAGGCGACCCTCGGCCAACTCGCCCTTGATGCCCAGTTCGTAGTTTTTGCCTTCGATAGGTTTGAGCAACGAGCCGGAGGTGGTCAGGTTGGTTTGCGGCTCAAAGGCATCGGCATAGCTGGCATAGGCCGACCATTGATCATTCAGGGCGTAGACCAGGCCTGCATACGGCGTGACCTTGCCGGTGGTTTGCGTGGTGCTTTTCTCGGCTGCGTTATACACACCGCCAAACCCGCCCTGGCCTATGTATGAATAGTCATACCAACTGGTGCGTGCACCGACGATCAGGGTCAGCGGGTCCAGGACTTTTACGCGCCAGGTGCCATAGATGCCCTTCTGACGGATGTCATACCAGCTCTTGGAGGCAGCGCCGTCCCTGAACAATTGCGATGCGTCGCGCTGCGGGCGGTTGTGGTCGATGTTGAAGATATCCGCACCGGGATTTGACGCCCGAGCCCACTGGTCATTGGTGGTGAGTTTGGAATAGTTGGCACCCAGCACCATCTCCTGCTGCAAACCCAGCCCCTCGAACTTGCCGTTTACATACACATCGGCGCCGCGGCTCTTGGTATTGAAGTCGGTGATCCAGTCCACGTAGGGCACAGTGCCGCCGCCTACAGGGACGGTGTCCCATGTCGCCTGGTAGGTTGCGTCGTTGTGCTCGTCCATTGCCACCAGCGCCGCTTTCACCTTCCAGTCCTCGTTGAAGCGATGCTCGATATCGGCAAACACCTGGGTCTGGTTGTTGACATTACGGTTCCAACTGGCGCCAACGAAGGTCGAGCGCGACAGACCGATATCGCTGCCATCGGCGTAACGCGGCAGCGACATGAAGTTGGGGCGCGAGTGGCCTTTCTGGTTGCTGATGCCGACGCCGACGGTGGTATCGGGGCTGAAGTCGTAGTCCACGGCGCCGTAGACTGTCTGATTCCAGCCACCGACGTAATCGACAAACGAATCCGTAGTGTCGTAGTCAGCCACAAAACGGCCGCGCAACGTGCCTTCGGCGTTCAGCGGGCCGCCAGCATCCACTTGGGTACCGTAATGGTCCCATGAGCCCGCCTTGGCGGTGATGGTCACGGTCGGCGCCTGCTGACCGCGCTTGCGCACCAGGTTCATCGTGCCTCCGGGGCTGTTGGCGCCTTGCAGCAAGGCGGCCGGGCCGCGCAGGGTTTCGACGCGGTCGTAGATCGCCATGTTCTCGGTGAGGTAGCTGCCCAGCGTGTAGGTATTACGCGGGATGCCCACACCGTCGTATTGCAGGGTGCCGACTTCAAAACCACGGGAGAAGATGAACATGCCGGGGCCGGGAGATTTGGTCGCGGTCAGGCCGGGCGTGCGCTTGACCACCTCGGAGAGCTTGGTGGTGTTCTGGTCATCCATCTGCTTGCGGGTCATGACGCTGACCGATTGCGGGATGTCCTTGAGCTTTTGCTCGCCCTTGCCCAGGGTCACGGCGCCCGTGGTGTAGGAACCGCTGCCTTCAGTGGTCACGCCCAGGTGTTCGGCGCTGATGGTGGTGGCGCCGACTTCGATGGCAGAGCCTGTGTCCATGCGCTTTTCCAGGGTCACGGTGTCCGCGTTGATAAACGCCGCACTCAGCCCGGTACCGCCGAGCAGTTGCCCCAAGGCTTCGCGCTGGCCGAGGTTGCCTTTGACACCCGGCGACAGCACGCCCTGGGTCAACTCACCCGACACCAGCACCTGAACTCGCGTCACCGCCGAAAACGCCGCCAGCGCACCGTCCAGGCTTTGCCCTGCAATATCGAAACGGTAGGTCTGGGCCTGGGTGGTTTCGGCGGCCTGCAAATACAGCGGCGCAGTGCCACAGGCCATGGAAATGGCCAGTGCCAACAAGGACCGTGCGGCGAATCGATGTGCCATGGATGGTGCTCCCCGGTGCAAAAAGTCTGTGATCGGCGCCGCACTACTTGAGAGTGCTTACTATTTACGCCTCAGTGATCAAGGACGAGTGCCTGGGGAGAAACCCTGAAAGTTTTTTCAAAAAGTTGCGATTACGATGCCTTGCCTTCGCGCAACACCAGTAAATACGGGGTGTAGTGCTCGGCACGCAGGTTGAGGGTGTACTCCAGCGCTTTGATCACGGCTTCGGGTTTGTCGATTTCAAACACACCCGACACCACGCGGTTGCGCAGCGCATCACCTAGCACCAGAGTCTTGCCGGGCCAATAGCGATTCAACTCGCTCACCACTTCCGACAGCGGCTGCTGGCGGAACACCAGTTGCCGTTGGCGCCAGGCAAAGCCGCTGGCCGGGTCGAAAGCATGCACCTCGGCCAGGCGCTGGCCTTGATATTCCACGGCCCGCCCTGGCTCCAGGTACACCGGTTCACCGCTGCCGGCACTGACCTGCACCTTGCCCTGCGCCACCTGCACCCGCGTCTGCGCATCGCGCCGCGCAACGCTGAACTGCGTCCCGACCACCTTCACCCAGCCGTCGCCGGACTGCACCACGAAGGGCCGTGTCGGATCCTTGGTTACGTCGAAAAAGCCTTCGCCACGCAGCAAACGGATTTGCCGTTCGCCCCCGCTCAAGCGGATCTGCACCGCGCTGTCGGTGTTGAGTTGCAGGTGCGAGCCGTCGGCCAGTTCGATGCTGCGCGACTCGCCGGTGCCGGTGGCGTAGTCCGCGCGCAGGCGATCGGGCCATGGCGTGCTCTGCACGGTAAGCCCCACGGCCAACAACACCGCCGCAGCACACGCCCAGCGCTGCCAGGCTCGCGCCGGTTTGCGCCAGGCGGCCTGTTCGGCGCGGCGAATCACCCGCGCAGGTTCGCGCAGGCCGCCGAGCATCGCCTGCACTTCCCGCCAGGCGTCATCCTGGGCCGGACCTTGCCCCAGCCAGGCGGCAAAGGCGTCCATGTCGGCCGGCGTCACGTCCTCGGCCTGCAGGCGGAAATACCAGCCGGACGCTTCGTCGAACAACACGTCGGCAGTGGAGGTGGCGGTCATGAGCGACATCCTTGTTCATCGCAGGCAAGCCGCGTCTTGATGTACGCGCGGCATTCAATCAAGGCGCGACGCAGTTGGTATTCCACACTGCGTGCCGTGATCGATAGACGTTCGCCGATCTCGCGATAGGAAAGTTCGTCGACATGATAAAGCAGGAAGATCTGCCGAGTCGCTGGGGGCAACGCCAGGATCGCATCCTGCATCAGTTGTTCCTGTTGGTAAGCGGCTAATTGCTCGTCGGCACCCGGATTGCTGCACGGCAGCTCTTCGCTGGGCTCGCCGGCGTCCAGGCGCTCACGGCGGATGGCCTGGCGCTGGTGATCGCGCACCAGGTTGCTGGCGATGGTGAAGAGGAAGGCTGGGAGGTTGTCGATCTTTTCGCCGCAGTCCATGCGAGCCAGGCGCAGGAACGACTCCTGAGTCAGGTCGGCGGCCACCTGGGCGCTGCCGGTGCGGCGAGTGACAAAGGCTTCGAGGGCTTTCTTCTGCTCCGCGAACAGGCGCGCGATCTGCGAATTCCAGGAGGGCACAGCACTACCTTGAGAAGAACGGAGGGTTCAGGAAGTGCGCACGCTAGCAGAGGATGAGATTGGTTCGCAATTGATATCTATTTTAGGCTGGGTTTTGTAGTGCTATTCAGACAGCCATCGGGGGCAAGCCCCCTCCCACCTTTTGATGTGTGAACACCTTAAAAATGTGGGAGCTGGCTTGCCTGGAATGCAGGCGACTCGGTGTTACTGAATCTCGTCAGGCTTGACGATCACCCAGTTCTTGTCCGCCGTCACCGGCAACCCTTCCTTGGCTTGCGCCGCTGCATGCTTGGCGATCATGCCGTTGAGTTGGGTCATGTATTTGTCCTTGCGGTTGATCCACAGGTGGATGCCGCCCTTGGCCACGTCCACATCGTGGAACAGCATGTAGCCGTCGCTGGTCGGCGTATCGCCGCCGACGATCACCGGTTTTTTCCATTCGTCGATGTAGGTGAGGATCGCCGCGTGCTTGCCGGCCATCCAGGTCGCCGGGGTCCACAGGTAGGGGGTCAGTTCCAGGCCGAGGTTGGCTTTTTCGTCGTATTTGCCGGCGGCGATCTGTTTACGTGCGGTGGTCAGTTCGCCGGTGTTGCGGTCCTTGAGCAAGGTCGTCACGCCGATGACATTCTCGGGTTTGACGTTGTAGCCGTACTTCGGATCGGCGGCGACCATGCGCACCAGTTCTTCCGACGCGGCGGTCATCACGTACACCTCGATGCCGTTTTCCATCAGCTTGTTGTACAGCTCGGCCTGGCCGGTGAAGACCTTCGGCGGTTGTACCTCGGACTGCTTGACCACGTCGCCTTCAAAATAGCTGACCGGCACCGCTTTGCCGGAGGCCATCAGTTCATCCACCTGGACCTTGAGTTCCTTGAGGGTAAAGCCGGAAAACACCTGCGCAACCCACGGGTAGCAAACCATGTCGTCGACTTCGCAAAGGCGGTAGTAGTAACTGAACAGACTTTCCTTATGGTCGGCGGTGTCTTTGAACGGCATCAGCTTGAGCGACGGGTCGAGGCTGTCGCGGGTGATCAGGCCCTTGTTTTCCATGTAGGGCAGCAGGGATTCTTCGAGGTCGTAGCGGTAGCTGGTGTTGTCCATGTCGAACACCGCAAAGTTACCCTTGTTGGCGTTGGCGGCGATCATCTCGTTCAGTTGTTTGGCGGCGGGTGCCGGCCAATGTTTCAACTCGGTTGCGGCGAACGCCTGGCTGGCGAGTCCGAGGCAGAATGCGGCGGCTAGTAATTTCGGCGCGAGCTTCATAGGCGTTGTCTCCCTGAGTGAAAGACATGGACGCTAACAAATCCCTGTGACAGTTCCCAACGCGAGCACGACGGTGTGCGTCCTGATTCCGTCACGGGCATACGCCAGAGCGTCAAAGCCTTATTCCGAAAACGACAGCTGCCATTCCATATCGGTATTAAATCAATATATTTCAAGCTGTTAGGATTTCCGGTTCGCAATCGCGGGCTCACGCGATTGGCTGCCTTCTCAACGGAGCTTCAATGAATCTGCCCCTGATTCTCAACTTGCTGGTGTTCGTGGCCCTGTTGCTGGGCCTGGCACAAACCCGTCGCACCCACTGGAGCCTCGCCAAGAAGGTCCTGTTCGCCCTGGTCCTCGGCGTAGCGTTCGGTACGGCCTTGCACGCCATTTACGGCGACGGCAACCCCGTGCTCAAAGCCTCCATCGGCTGGTTCGACCTGGTCGGCAACGGCTACGTGCAACTGTTGCAAATGATCGTGATACCGCTGGTATTCGCTTCGATCCTCAGTGCCGTGGCGCGCCTGCATAACGCCTCGTCCCTGGGCAAGATCAGCTTCCTGACCATCGGTACGCTGCTGTTCACCACCGCGATTGCAGCGCTGATCGGTATCGGCCTGACCAACCTGTTCGGCCTCACCGCCGAAGGCCTGGTGGCCGGTACCCAGGAAATGGCACGCCTGCAAGTGATCCAGAGCGATTACGCCGGCAAGGTCGCCGACCTGAATATCCCGCAGTTGCTGCTCTCGTTCGTGCCGGCCAACCCGTTCGCCGACCTGGCCCGGGCCAAGCCGACGTCGATCATCAGCGTGGTGATTTTCGCCGCCTTCCTCGGGGTTGCCGCGTTGCAACTGCTCAAGGATGACGTGGAAAAAGGCCAGAAGGTGCTCAACGCCATCGACACCCTGCAAGCCTGGGTGATGCGCCTGGTGCGCCTGGTGATGAAGCTGACGCCGTACGGTGTGCTGGCGCTGATGACCAAGGTGGTCGCCGGTTCCAACCTGCAGGACATCATCAAGCTCGGCAGTTTTGTGGTGGTGTCGTACCTGGCCCTGGGCCTGATGTTCGTGGTGCACGGCCTGTTGCTGTCGTTGGCCGGGATCAACCCGCTGCGCTTCTTCCGCAAGGTCTGGCCGGTACTGACCTTTGCCTTCACCAGCCGCTCCAGCGCGGCGGCCATCCCGCTGAGCATTGAAGCGCAGACCCGCCGCCTGGGCATCCCGCAATCCATCGCCGGCTTCGCCGCCTCGTTTGGCGCGACCATCGGCCAGAACGGCTGCGCCGGCCTCTACCCTGCCATGTTGGCGGTGATGGTGGCGCCGACCGTGGGCATCAACCCGCTGGACCCGCTGTGGATCGCGACTCTGGTAGCGATTGTGACCCTGAGTTCGGCCGGTGTGGCGGGCGTGGGCGGCGGCGCGACCTTTGCCGCGTTGATCGTGCTCCCGGCCATGGGCTTGCCGGTGTCACTGGTGGCGCTGCTGATTTCCGTGGAGCCGCTGATCGACATGGGCCGTACGGCGCTGAACGTGAATGGTTCGATGACGGCGGGGGCAATTACCAGCCAGATCATGGGGCAGACGGATAAAGCGTTGTTGGATGCGGATGAGCATGGGGCGTTGGCGCAGGCCTGACGGAATAAGCTAGCAGGGACCTCAGTCCCTGCTAGCTCGAACGATCAGCAGCCTTTCGGTAAACCTCATCACGCTCACGCTTATTGACAGCCACGACAAGCACCGTGATCTCCTGGTCAATGACTTGATACACCAACCGATAGCCACTGCTGCGCAGCTTGATTTTGTAGCAATCGGGCAAGCCATGCAGACGGCTGGCTTCAATACGTGGATTGATCAGGATCTCAACCAGCTTCTTTTTAAACTGTTGACGAACGGTATCGCCCAGTTTGTGCCATTCCTTCAAAGCCCGTGTATCGAAATCCAGCTCATAGGTCATCCAGTGAGACCTTCACCCGCTGAGGCGCAGCCAGCCGCTCCCGAACGGTTGCCAACAATGCCTCATCATCTTCAGTCATGAGGACAGGCTTGAAAGGTAACTGGCCGCGCTCTGCCACGTACTGCAAGGCTTGCCGCATTAATTCCGATGGGGTGACGCCGAGCTTTTCCAACTCGTGATAAGCACGAGCCTTAAGGTCGTCGTCGATACGTACGTTGATAGAAGCCATGGGGCAGCCCTCACTGTAAAGACATTGGTCATTACAGTGTCGCATCGAGGCTTCTTTTGCAAGTCTGACTAATCTGGTGCCAGTCAGGCCTTTTCCCAAACCTCAAAGCTGTACGCCGGCTTGTCCCCTTCCGCCGGACTCTCGACGTTCGACACCAACTTCCACTGGCTCGCATCAAACACCGGAAACCACGCATCCCCCTCCGGGCTCAGCGCCACGCGCGTCAGGTACAGGCGATCCGCCTGTTCCAGCCCCTGCGCATACAACTGCGCACCGCCGATCAGCATCAGCTCATCCGCGCCCTGCTCCAGCGCCCAGGCTTCAGCCCGCGCCACGGCGGCATCGAGTGACGGAAAAACTTCCGCACCTTCCAGCGCCAGGTCGGTCTGACGGCTGACCACAATGTTCAAGCGCCCCGGCAGCGGTCGGCCCAGGGAGTCCCAGGTCTTGCGCCCCATGATGATCGGCTTGCCGAGCGTGGTGGCCTTGAAATATTTGAAATCCCCCGGCAAATGCCAGGGCATGCTGTTGTCGACGCCGATCACGCGGTTTTCACCGAGGGCTGCGATCAGGCTTAAAGGGAGAGTTTTTTTCATGGCGACGAGAATACCAGAGCCACGAACCAGCGGTTATGCTCCAAGCTCACTTGCACGACAGGAAGACGCGTGACCGCACTGACCCCCCTGCACAAACTCTGGCTGACGGAAACCGTGCGCCTGCGTGAAGAACACGCCGGCCCCCTGGAAGACCAGGAAGCCAATCGCCTCGCGCGCACGGCGGGCGGCGACCTGCCGACGCGCATCCAGCAGCGCGCCCTGCACCTGGCCGAGCGCGATGGCCTGACCGCCGCCCTCACGCGCTGGCTGCAAGGCTCACGCCTGGCGCTGGTGCTGCTGGCGGTGGTGGCCGTCATCAGCGGCGCGGGGCTGGCCTTTGCTGCGCTGGGCAACGGCTTGACCCCGGTGAATGTGTTCTGGGCCCTGGGCAGCCTGCTCGGCCTGAACCTGATCCTGCTGTTGAGCTGGGCGTTGGGGCTGTTGTTTGCCGGCGAGCACAGCGCCAGCCTCGGGCGCTTGTGGTTGTGGCTCAGTGAAAAACTTGCGCGCGATGCCAAGGCCGCCCAACTGGCCCCGGCGTTGCTGCTGTTGCTGCAACGGCAGAAACTCAATCGCTGGGCGGTCGGTGTGCTGGTCAACAGCCTGTGGTTGCTGGCGCTGCTCAGTGCGCTGGTGATTCTGCTGACGCTGCTCGCCACCCGCCGTTACGGCTTTGTGTGGGAAACCACTATCCTCGGCGCCGACACCTTCGTCGCCGTGACCCAGGCCCTCGGCACCCTGCCCGCCCTGCTGGGCTTCAACGTACCGACCGTCGAGATGATCCGCGCCAGCGGCGATTCCGCCCTGAACATCGAAAGCGCCCGCCAGGCGTGGGCCGCCTGGTTGGTCGGGGTATTGCTGGTCTACGGCCTGCTGCCAAGATTGATCCTCGCACTGCTGTGCCTGTGGCGCTGGAAACGCGGGCGCGCCGCCTTGCGCCTGGACCTCAACCTGCCCGGCTACAGCCCACTGCGCGAACGCCTGATGCCCAGCAGCGAGCGCCTTGGCGTCAACGACGCCGCGCCGGAACAACTGCACCCCGTCACCGGCGGCGTCAGTGAGCTGGACAGCGACGGCGCCTTGCTCGTCGCCATCGAACTGGACGATCAGCACCCCTGGCCACCCAAGCTGCCGGCTAATGTGAAGCACGCCGGCATCCTCGACAGCCGCGAATCGCGCAACAAGCTCCTGGAGCAACTCAGCCGCTTCCCGCCCGCGCGCTTGGCCATCGCCTGCGACCCGCGCCGCTCGCCGGACCGCGGCAGCCTGGCGCTGATCGCCGAACTCGCACGCAGCGCCGCCGCCACCCGTATCTGGCTGCTGCAAGCCCCGCCCGGCCAGGCGCTGGATGCCGAGCGCCTGGGCGACTGGCACAGCGCGCTGCAACAACTGGAGCTGCCGTTCGCCGATTGCGCGCCGTTGAACTGGCTGGAGACCGGTCATGACTAAGCCACTGAAACTCGCCGTGGTCGGCCACACCAACGTCGGCAAGACCTCGTTGCTGCGCACCCTCACCCGTGACGTCGGGTTCGGTGAAGTCTCCCATCGCCCCAGCACCACGCGGCATGTCGAAGGCGCGCGCTTGTCGGTCGACGGCGAAGCCTTGCTGGAGCTGTACGACACACCCGGCCTGGAAGATGCCATCGCCCTGCTCGACTACCTGGAACGCCTGGATCGCCCCGGCGAACGCTTGGACGGCCCGGCCCGCCTGGCCCGGTTCCTGGAAGGCAGCGAAGCCCGCCAGCGTTTCGAACAGGAAGCCAAGGTGCTGCGCCAACTGCTGGCCTCGGACGCCGGCCTGTATGTGATCGACGCTCGCGAACCGGTGCTGGCCAAGTACCGTGATGAGCTGCAAGTGCTGGCCAGTTGCGGTAAACCGTTGCTGCCGGTGCTCAACTTCGTCAGCAGCAGCGACCACCGCGAGCCGGACTGGCGCGAAGCCCTGGCACGCCTGGGCCTGCATGCGCTGGTGCGTTTCGACAGCGTCGCGCCGCCGGAAGACGGCGAACGTCGCTTGTATGAAAGCCTCGCCCTGCTGCTGGAAAACGCCCGGCCGCAGTTGCAGCGCCTGATCCTCGACCAGGAAGCCCAACGCCAGGCCCGTCAACAGAGCGCCGCGCGGTTGATTGCCGAATTGCTGATCGACTGCGCCGCGTGCCGACGCAGCGTGGTGACTGAAGATGAGCAACAAGCCATCAGCGATTTGCGCAAGGCGGTGCGTCAGCGCGAACAAAAATGCGTGGAGGCCTTGCTCAAGCTGTTCGGCTTCCGCCCCCAGGACGCCGCCGCCAGCGATTTGCCGTTGCTCGACGGCCGCTGGGGTGATGACCTGTTCAACCCGGAAACCCTCAAGCAACTCGGCGTGCGCGTCGGCGGTGGCATCGCTGCAGGCGCAGCGGCCGGAGCCGGGGTGGACCTGCTGGTCGGCGGACTGACCCTCGGCGCCGCCGCCCTGGCGGGCGCCATCGCCGGTGGCGCGTTGCAGACCGCCCGCAGCTACGGCAGCCGCCTGCTGGGCAAGATCAAGGGCCAACGCGAGCTGACCGTGGACGACAGCGTGCTGCGCCTGCTCGCCCTGCGCCAGCGCCAGTTGCTCAAGGCCCTGAACCTGCGCGGCCATGCGGCGATGCACAGCATCAAGGTCGATACGCCCCAGGACAAGACCTGGCGCGAAGGCAAATTGCCGGACGCGTTGCACAAGGCCCGCGCCCACCCGCAATGGTCGTCCCTCAACCCCCAGGCCAGACTGAGCCAGGCCGAACGCCAGGAGCAGGTCGAAGCCCTGGCCCAGCGCCTCGACGAGACTTAAGCCGCCAGCAGCTGCCGGGCCTTGGCCTTGAGCACTTCCAGGTCGAGCACCGGCACGTGCATTGCCTTGGCCTGTTCGTCCCAGTGGCGCAGGCGCAGGCTGACCTGACACAGCGGGTCTTGCTCAAACGCCCGAGCCTCCTCGGCCGTCATCACGCCGCCCTGGTAACCCAGGGTGCGGCGGCTCGCCTCGCTCAAGCATGCGTAGTAGTCCGGCCGGCTGAACGTCAGGTAGCGCTTGGCCTGGACGTGGTACTCCACCAGCCTGGCCAGGCGCTCACTGAAGCCTGCACGGCGCAAATAATCCGCGCCCAACCGCTCATGGCTGACCACGCCATAACCGCCCATGTTCTCGCCACCCTGGCCACACAGATGGCCGATATCGTGGAAAAACGCCGCCAGCACCACTTCATCATCGAAACCTTCGGCCATGGCCAACTGCGCGGCCTGGGACATGTGCTCGATCTGCGACACCGGCTCGCCGATGTAATCCGCCGCGCCGTGCTGCTCGTACAAAGCGAAGATTGTGGCAATCGCCTGTTCCGGGCTCATCACGCCGGCCCCCACAGGGTTGTGATATTGCGCTCGGCCATCGCCGGCCCCACGCTCATGCCCACACCGGTGTGCATCAAGGCGGCGCTCACGCCAGGTGCGGCCTGCACAAATGAAAACGGCGCCGGGCCCCTGGCGCCGTAGACGCCCTGCCAGCGTTCCATCACCTGGATCTTGCAACCCAAGGTCTGTTCGGCCAACTCGATCATCCAGTCATCCACCTGCTCGGCATTGAACGGCGAGGCATCGCTCCCGTAGTCGTGGGAGTCGCCGATGATCAGTTCGCCATGGGGCGTCGGGCTGATCAGCAGGTGAATCCCGTGCTCGTGCAAGTGCGGCGCCTCGCGCAGGATCTGCGCCTGTACCGGCGCGGCTTCAGGCAGGTCGGCAAAAGCGCCGTAGTGCACGCAACTGAGGCCGGTGAGCAAGGCGTGTTGCAGGTTGAGGTTGAGTGCAGGCCGGGCGCGCAGCATTTGCAGGCGGCAGATCTGCGGATTGAGTTCGGCGATGGCCTCGGCCAACAGGGTTTGATAATCGTGGCCGGAACAGACGATAACCTGCTCGCCACGAAAGCTGCCCGCCGTGCTGTGCACCTGGCCCGGTTCGACATCGCGCACCAGGGTGGAGAAGTAAAATTCCACACCCAGTTGCTGGCTCAGGTAGTGGATCAGCGCCGGTATCGCCTCGCGCGAATACAGTTGCTGGTCGTCCCGGCCATGCAGCGCGGCGCGGTGATGGCGGAACTGGCCGCCGTACAGATCCTTCAACGGCGCGCCTTGCAACAGGTCGACGTTATAGCCGTGTTCACGCGCGCGGCCGGCGCAGAAGGCTTCCAGCAGATGCTCTTCGGCTTCGGTTCGGGCGAACAGGTACGAGCCGTTGCGCTTGAGCTGCAGGCCGGCAACCCGAGCCCATTGCCCCCAGATATCACGGCTTTGCCGTGCCAGGTCAAGCATCGGCCCCGGCGGCTGCCCGGTGACCAGGGCCTGGCCGAAGTTGCGTACCGAGGCACCCAGGGGCGTGGCGCTGCGCTCGAACACCTTGACCTTGAGCCCGCGCCTGGCGGCGGCGTAGGCGTGGGACAGGCCGAGGATGCCGGCGCCGATGATCAGTAAATCTGTCATGGAATATGCAACCCTCTGTAGGAGCGAGCTTGCTCGCGAAGAACGTCAACGATAAGGCAGCGCTTCAGGTTATCCGCGCCGTCTATTCGTTCTTCGCGAGCAAGCTCGCTCCTACAGGTAG
This sequence comes from Pseudomonas sp. JV449, assembly GCF_032424295.1. Classification (NCBI taxonomy): domain Bacteria; kingdom Pseudomonadati; phylum Pseudomonadota; class Gammaproteobacteria; order Pseudomonadales; family Pseudomonadaceae; genus Pseudomonas; species Pseudomonas sp. JV449. Next base: position 21,987 of record NZ_VYKD01000035.1, read on the forward strand.
AGGTGAAAATTATTGTTTCTCCGACTTGCCGTCATAGCGCTTGCGCCACTCAGCCAGGATGCTGTCGCGGTTTTTCGAGGCCCAGCCGAAGTCGTTCTTGATCAACCGCTGCTCGTAGTCGGCCGGCAATTCGGTCTGCGGCTTGGCGATCCCCGGCTGGGCGAGCACGGCGAAGTTGTCCTTGTACAGGTCCATTGCCGCTGTACTGGCGGAGAAGTCGGCGAGCTTTCTGGCGGCGTCCGCATGGGCGGTACCCTTGATCACGGCAGTGGCTTCGATGTCCCAGCCCAGGCCTTCCTTCGGCAGGATGATGTCCAGCGGCGCGCCCTGGCGCTTCAACTGTACGGCCGGGTATTCAAAGGAAATACCAATCGGGAACTCACCGGAAGCCGCCAGCTTGCAGGGCTTGGAGCCCGAATGTACGTACTGGCCGATGTTCTGGTGCAAGTCGTCCATGTACTGCCAGCCCTGCTTCTCGCCGAAGGTTTGCAGCCAGGCGCTCACATCCAGGAAGCCGGTGCCGGACGAGGCCGGGTTGGGCATCACGATCTTGCCCTTGTACTCGGGCTTGGTCAGGTCTTGCCAGCTCACCGGCTTGGTCAGGCCCTGCTTTTCGGCTTCGACTGTGTTGAAGCAAATGGTTGCCGCCCACACATCCATGCCGACCCAGGCCGGTGGGTTGGCGGCGTCACGGTAATGCTTGCCGATCTTGTCCAGGTCCTTGGGGGCGTAATTGTCCAGCATGCCCTGCTGATCGAGGATCGCCAGGCTCGATGCGGCCAGGCCCCAGACCACATCGGCCTGCGGGCGGTCTTTTTCGGCCAGCAGCTTGGCGGTGATGATGCCGGTGGAGTCACGGACCCATTTGATCTCGACGTCAGGGTTGGCCTGCTCGAAGGCTTTTTTGTAGGTCTTCAACTGCTCGGCTTCAAGGGCCGTGTACACGGTCAACTCGGTCTTGGCGAAGGCATTCAGGCTGAATGCAGTGAGTACGGCAGCGACCAGCGCCAGGGGTTTGAACATGGAGCACCTCCTTCAGGGATGGTTATTGGCCGGGCGCGGTCTGGCGCCAGGCTTGGGAGCGGCGCAAGGCGCCACGTGAAGCCCACGCCAGCAGCAGCGAAACGCTGCCTGAGGTGAACAGGATCAGGGTCGACATGGCCGCCGCGCCGCCCACATTGCCGGCGTCGTCCATGTTCAACACGGCGACGGCGGCGAGGATGGTGTCGGGGCTGTAGAGGAAGATCGCGGCGGACACGGTGGTCATCGCCGACACAAACAGGTAGCGCACGATGTCCAGCAGTGCCGGCAGGCAAATCGGTACCGTGACTTTCAAGTAATGGCGATACAGCGGCGCCTTGAGCGACAGCGCCGCCGCTTCGAACTCGGCGTCCAGCTGGCGCAACGCGGTGGTGGCGGTCATTTGTGCGGTGGTCAGGTAGTGAGCAATGGTGCACACCACCAGCAGGGTCATGGTGCCGTAGAACACATGCAGCGGGTTGCCGCTCAGGTTGAAAAAGAACACATAGCCCAGGCCCAACACCAACCCAGGCACGGCCATCGGCACAAAGCTGAGCATGCGCAGCGCCAGGTTCAGGCCCTTCTGGCCCTTGGTCTTTTCCATCAGGTAGGCGCCGGTGAAGATCAATACGCTGCCGATCAATGCCGTGCACAACGCCAGGGTCAAGCTGTTGCGATAGGCCAGCCAACCGCCGCCGGCCGTGTCTTCGAACTGGTAGTGGCTGAGCGACAGCGACAGGTTGTACGGCCAGAACTTCACCAGCGAGGAGTACACCGCCATGCCGAACACCAGCAGCAACACGGCACTGATGAGCAGCACGATAAGCAGATAGGCGCTATCCCTCAGGCGTGACGGCGCCGGCTGGAAGACCTGGGCGCGGCCACTCATGGCCTCGCCGTGGCGACGGCGCAACCAGGCGTCGACGCCAAAGCTGAACAGCGCCGGCAGCAGCAACACCATGCCGATCAACGCACCGCGACCGAACTGTTGCTGGCCGACCACCGCCTTGTAGGCTTCCAGCGCCAGCACCTGGTAATCCCCGCCCACCACCACGGGCACGCCGAAATCCGTAATGGTCAAGGTGAACACCAGGCAGAACGCAGCAAACACCGCCTGGCGCGTGGCCGGCCAGGTGATGCTGCGGAACGCCCGCGCAGGGCTGGCGCCCATGCTCGAGGCCGCGTCGAACAAGCGCGCATCAGCCAGGGACAGCGCCGACAGCAAAATCATCAGGGCATGTGGGAAGGTGTAGATCACTTCACCGAGGACAATGCCCCAGAAGCCGTAGATGTTGTCCGAGAGCAGCCCGCGCAACAGGCCCTGGTTACCGAACAGGTAGACCAGTGCAATCCCCGGCAGCATCGACGGTGCCATCAGCGGAAGCAGCGACAGGCCTCGCCAGATGGCCTTGCCGGGAATCAACGTGCGTTGCAGGGCGTAGGCAAACAGGTAGGCCAGCGGCACGACAATGGCCGCCACGCTGAGGGAGACTTTCAGGCTATTGCCCAGCAGCCAGTGGAAGTTGGCGCTGGTGACCAACGCCCGTGCGGCCACCAGGCCACCGCCCTGCCCGGCCTCGCTGCTGAAACCGCGCCAGAAGATCGCCAGCAGTGGCAGCAATACGGCGATGCCCAGCAGCACCAGCCAGAGCAGTTTGCCGCCGACCACGAAAATACGGTCGCCGGTTTCGGCGCGTGACGCTTGACGCGCCAGAGTCAAGACAGCGGCCATCTCAGGCAAACACCTGCAGGCTGCGCGGCGGCAAGGCTACCCAGATGTCCTGGGCGCCCAGGCGCGGCATGGCTTCCGGGGCCAGTTCGGCAAGCAGCGGATGGCCGGGCAGTTGCTCCAACTCAAAGCTCATGCGGCAGCGGTTGCCGAGGAAAGTGATCTCGCGGACCTTGGCCGGGAACAGGTTCTCCTCATGCACCGACGGGTTGACGCTGATCGCTTCCGGGCGGCAGAACAGCCGGCCGGACCTGGCCACGCCGGCGTCCTCGGCCAGGCGCATGTTCATCCCACCGACCTGGGCATGGCTGGCACTGTTGCGACTGAACGGCAGCCAGTTGCCCTGGCCGACAAACTCCGCCACAAACGGCGTGGCCGGGCGGTCGTAGATTTCCTGGGGCGTGGCGTATTGCTCGACCTTGCCGTTGTTCATCACGGCAATGCGGTCGGCCATCAACATGGCTTCGTCCTGGTTGTGGGTGACCATCAGGGTGGTGATACCCAGGCGCCGTTGCAGTTGGCGCAGCTCGGTGCACAGATGCTCGCGCACGCGGGCGTCGAGGGCCGACATCGGCTCATCCAGCAACAGCAATGACGGCGCCGGTGCCAGGGCACGGGCCAGGGCGACCCGCTGCTGTTGGCCGCCGGAGAGTTGGCCGGGGTATTTCTTTTCACTGCCAAGCAGCCCCACCAGTTCAAGCATCTGTCCGACACGCTGGCGCACTTCATCGCGACCGCTGCCGGTGAGGCCGTAGCCGATGTTCGCTTCGACGGTGAGATTGGGAAACAGCGCGTAGGACTGGAACAGAATGCCGTAGTCCCGCGCCTGGGGCGGCAGCAGGGAAACATCGCGGTCACCCAGGTAAAGTTCGCCGCTGTCCTGGCGTTCCAGGCCGGCGATGCAGCGCAGCAACGTGGTCTTGCCGCAGCCGGAAGGGCCGAGCAGGCACACCAGCTCGCCGGCAGCCACGTCCAGTGACACATTGTCCAACGCCGTAAAGGCGCCGAAGCGTTTCTGGATACCGCGCACGTTCATCGGCGCGCCGGGTTGGGTCAGGACTGTGTTCATGGTGGCACCTCATCAAACTGATGAAGGCCATGCTAGGCAGGCAATGCGTCGCTCTTATGGCAGGAAGGCAAAAGGCGGCGATAGTGGTATTCGCAGATTTGTGTAGGACGCTTGGCGGTGGGCTGCCTGGTCTACCGCAGTCGGGAGCCCCCTCCCACACTTGACCGAGTTCCAACATGGAAATGCGGGCACCTGTGGGAGGGGGCTTGCCCCCGATTGGTCCCCAAAGCCACTACAAGGCTTTAGATCGGCGACATTTCCTGCGCCAACCCCAGAAACGCCGCCGGCAGACGAGCGCCTTTTCTTTCCTTGAGGCAGTACAGGTACTCGGGAATCTGCGGCGCATGCTCGAGGGTCAGCACCTTCAGCTGCGGGTCATGGGGCACTTCCTGGCGGGCGATGATGCTGATGCCGATATTGCGCAGCACCGCTTCGCGGATCGATTCACGGCTGCCGATTTCCAGCAGCGGCCCGTAACTGACGCCCGCACCTTGCAGCATCTCTTCCGTAAGCCGCCGCGTGGTGGAGCCGGCTTCACGCATCAACAGCGTATGCCCCGCCAACGCACTGAGGGGTACATGGTCGAGCTTGGCCAGTGGATGGTTGCGGTGTACCGCCAGCACCAACGGGTCGGTGCCCAATACACGGCGGATCAGGCGCGGGTCTTCGAGCAACTGCGAGGATGCAGCGACATCGACGCGGTAATCGTCCAGCGCTTCGAGTACCTGCTGGGAGTTGCCGATTTCCACCGATACCTCCACCTGCGGCAGGCGTTCGCGAAAGGCTTTGACCAGGTCGAGGATGTAGTACGGCGCCGTCGCGGCAATCCTCAGTGCGCCCTGGACCTGGCCGCTGTTGCGCAGGAAAAACTCGATGTCCGCTTCCTGCTGCAGCAGCGTCTTGACCATCGGCAGCAGGCGCGCGCCCTCGTCGCTGACGGTGAGGCGGCGCCCGCCACGGTAGAACAGCTCGACGCCGTACTGGCTTTCCAGGTTGCGAATCTGGGTGGTGACCGTGGGCTGGCTCAGGCCGAGTTTTTTCGCCGCCTGGGTGATGCTGCCCAGGCGGGCGACCATAAAAAACGCCTTCAACTCGGCACTCAGCACACCACCCTCTCATCCTCTATTTGCGCAACAGGCGCAGGCCATTGAACACCACCAGCAGGGCCACGCCCATGTCGGCGAACACTGCCATCCACATGGTCGCCATGCCCAGGAACGTGACCACCAGGAAGATCGCCTTGATCACCAGGGCCAGGGTGATGTTCTGCTTGAGGATACTCGACGTTTGCCGCGACAAACGAATGAATGCCGGAATCTTGCGCAAATCATCGTCCATCAAGGCCACATCGGCCGTCTCGATAGCGGTGTCGGTACCTGCTGCGGCCATGGCAAAGCCAATCTCGGCGCGCGCCAGGGCCGGGGCGTCGTTGATGCCGTCGCCGACCATGCCCACCCGGTGGCCTTGGCCGTAGAGGGTTTCGATGGCGTGCAGCTTGTCGGTGGGCAACAGGTCGCCCTGGGCCTGATCGATGCCGACCTGGGCCGCAATCGCCTGGGCGGTGTGGGTGTTGTCGCCGGTGAGCATCAGAGTCTTGATGCCCAGCTCATGCAGTTGCTGGATGGCTTCGCGGCTGCTGTCCTTGACTGTGTCGGCCACGGCGAACAGCGCCAGCGGGCCGGACTTGTCGAGCAACAGCACCACGGACTTGCCCTGTTTTTCCAGGGCGAACAGCTTTTCTTCCAACTCCGGCGAACACAGGCCGAGGTCTTCCACCAGGCGGTGGTTGCCCAAGTGATAGGTCTGGCCATTAATATCGCCGCGCACGCCGCGACCGGCCAGGGCTTCGAAGTTATCCACAACGTGCACCGGCAGGTTTTTATCCACCGCCGCATTGGCAATCGCCAGCGACACCGGGTGATCGGAGCGCCCGGCCAAACTGGCGGCCAGGGCCGGGGCGCTGTCTTCGACAGTGGGGAACAGTGCCAGGTAATCGGTTTGCACCGGCTTGCCGTGGGTGATGGTGCCGGTCTTGTCGAGGGCCAGGTAGTCAAGCTTGTAACCGCCCTCCAGGTACACACCGCCCTTGATCAGGATGCCTTTGCGCGCCGCAGCCGCCAGGCCGCTGACAATGGTCACCGGGGTGGAGATCACCAGCGCGCACGGGCACGCCACTACCAGCAGCACCAGGGCGCGGTAGATCCAGTCGAACCAGGCGCCGGCCATGAACAGCGGCGGGATCAGCGCCACACCCAGGGCGAACAGGAATACGGCCGGGGTGTAGATTTTCGAGAAGCTGTCGACGAACCGCTGGGTCGGTGCCCGCGCGCCCTGGGCCTGCTCCACCGCATGGATGATGCGGGCCAGGGTGGAGTTGTTGGCAGCCGACGTGACCTTGTACTCCAGGGAACCGGCCTGGTTGATGGTGCCGGCGAAGACCTTATCGCCGACGGTCTTTTCAATCGGCAGGCTTTCACCGGTGATCGGCGCCTGGTCGATGGTGGACTGGCCAGCAGTGACTTCACCGTCAAGGCCGATACGCTCGCCGGGTTTTACCCGCACGATTGCGTCCAGCTCAATGCTTTTGACCTCCATTTCAACCCAGCTTCCATCAGCCTGCCGAACCGTGGCCTGTTCCGGTGTCATCTGCATCAAGCCACTGATGGCATTGCGCGCACGGTCCAGGGACTTGGCTTCGATCAGCTCGGCCACGGTAAACAGGAACATCACCATGGCCGCTTCCGGCCACTGGCCGATCAGGATCGCGCCAGTGACCGCGATACTCATCAACGCGTTGATGTTCAGGTTGAGGTTTTTCAGGGCAATCCAGCCCTTCTTGTAGGTGGTGAGGCCGCCGCTGAGGATCGACACCAGCGCTACCAGCGCAATCACCCAAGTGGGCGCGGCGTTGGTGAAGTGCAGTACTTCGGCGCCCAACGCGCCCACACCGGACAACGCCAGCGGCCACCAATGCTTCTTGGCGGGCGGCTCGGCGGCCGGGGTGCCCTCCACGATCGGATCGGCCTGCATACCCAGGGATTTGATCGCATCGATGATCGGCGCGGTACTCGGCAGGTCATGGGTGACGCCGAGGATGCGGTTGATCAGGTTGAATTCCAGCTGCTGCACACCGGCCAGCTTGCCCAGTTTGTTCTGGATCAGCGTCTGCTCGGTGGGGCAGTCCATGGCTTCGATGCGGAAGGTACTCAGGCGCGAGCCGGCGGTGGGCGCCTCGCTCAACTGCACCAGCGCAGGCGCAGGCGTGCCGGAACAGCAGGAACCGCCATGGCCGTGATCGTGCACGGGGGTGAGTTTCTTCGGCCCATGATCATGGTCATGGTCGTGTTTGTGCGGGGTGTGAATGGAGTCGCTCATCAGGTCGCGTCCGTAAGGTGCCTGTTGCCAAGTAAAGACCCTGTAGCCACTATAGGGTCAAGCACCCATTTGGAGATTGCTGCAATGAAGATCGGCGAACTGGCCAAACTGACCGATTGTCCGGTGGAAACCATCCGTTATTACGAGAAGGAAGGCCTGCTGCCACCCCCGGCACGCACCGAGGCCAACTACCGCGTGTACACCCAGGCGCACACCGAGCGACTGATCTTTATCCGCAACTGCCGCAGCCTCGACATGACCCTGGAAGAGATCCGCAGCCTGCTCGGGCTACGGGACAGCCCCCAGGACCAGTGTGAAAACGTGAATGCGTTGATCGACGAGCATATCCACCATGTAAAAGCGCGGATTGACGGGCTGCTGGCGTTGCAGGAGCAGTTGCTGGACCTGCGCCAACGCTGTGGCGGTGGGGACCACTGCGGGATTTTGCAGCGACTGGAGGTCAACGGCGGTGTAGCCGCCAGCGAGGCCGAGCCCTCACACGTAGGCAGAAGCCACGGGCATTAACCGGACCAAATGTGGGAGGGGCGGTGCGACGATTCGACTTGCCCCCGATGGCAGTGGATCAGCTAAATATTTGGTGGCTGAAACTCCGCCATCGGGAGCAAGCCCCCTCCCACACAAGCCCACACCCTTAGACTGAGGCAGCCTTTAGATAGCCACGTCGGCCTTGATGCTTGGATCAGCGTCATAGCCCACGATTTCAAAGTCTTCGAACTTGTAATCGTAGATCGACGCCGGCTTACGCTTGATCACCAGTTCCGGCAGCTTCTTCGGCGTGCGCGCCAGCTGGGTGCGGATCTGCTCCATGTGGTTGCTGTAGGCGTGGGTGTCGCCGGTGGTGACGATGATCTCGTGGGGAATCAGGTCGCATTGCTGGGCCAGCATATGGGTCAGCAGCGCCAGGGCGGCGGTGTTGTACGGCAGGCCGAGGAATACGTCGGAACTGCGGATGTACAACTGCATCGACAGATGGCCGTCATGCACGAACGCCTGGTACAGCAGGTGGCACGGTGGCAGGGCTTGCTTGCCATTGCGCGCGTTTTCCTGGGGGCTTTTGGTTTCGTCCGGCAGGTATTCGACGTTCCAGCCGTGGAACAGGATGCGACGGCTGTTGGGGTTGGTCTTGAGCGTGTGCACCATGTAGTCGATCTGGTTGATCGTGCCGCCATCCTTGGTCGGCCAGGCGGTCCACTGCTCGCCATACACCGGGCCCAGGTCACCGTCTTCGGTGGCCCACTCGTCCCAGATTTTCACACCGTTTTCGTTCAGCCACTTGATGTTGGTGTTGCCGCTCAACATCCAGATCAGTTCGTTGGCGATGCTTTTGAAGTGAAGCTTCTTGGTGGTCAGCAGCGGGAAGCCGTCGGCCAAGTTATGCCGATACTGACGGGCGAACACGGCCTTGGTGCCGGTGCCGGTACGGTCGCCTTTGGTCAGGCCATTGGTCACGACGTCGTTCAGTAGTTCGAGATATTGCTTCATGTCATTACCCGTATCGTTGAAGCCGAGACCTCGCGGGCCTCGGCATTCGAATTTAAAGCGCGGTGTGCTTCAGCGGTTGCGGGCGATTGTACGCCCACCACAGCAGGCCCAGGCCGACCAGGATCATCGGAATGCTGAGCACTTGTCCCATGGTCAGCCAGCCCCATGCCAGGTAACCCAGCTGGGCATCCGGCACGCGCACGAACTCGACGATGAAACGGAAGATCCCGTAGAACAGCGCGAACATGCCGGAAACGGCCATGGTCGGGCGTGGTTTGCGCGAAAAGAGGTACAGGATAAGGAACAGGGCCACGCCTTCCAACGCGAACTGGTACAGCTGCGACGGATGGCGCGGCAGTTGCGCCGGGTCGCTGAACGGCGGGAACACCATGGCCCACGGCACGTCAGTCGGCTTGCCCCACAACTCGGCGTTGATGAAGTTGCCGATGCGCCCGGCGCCCAGGCCGATCGGTACCAGCGGCGCGACGAAGTCCATCAGTTGGAAGAACGACTTGCCGTTGCGCCGGCCAAACCACCAGGCCGCGATCATTACGCCGATAAAGCCACCGTGGAATGCCATGCCGCCTTTCCACACTTCGAAGATCAGCGTCGGGTTGGCGATGTAGGCCGAGAGATCGTAAAACAGCACATACCCCAGGCGCCCGCCGACGATCACCCCCATCGACAACCAGAACACCATGTCGGAGAGCTTCTCCTTGGTCCAGGTCGGGTCGAAACGGTTCAGGCGCCGGGAGGCCAGCAGCCATGCACCGCCGATGCCGATCAGGTACATCAACCCGTACCAGTGGATTTTCAGCGGACCGATGGCCAGGGCCACCGGGTCGATCTGCGGGTAAGGCAGCATTGCGACTCCTCGTTAAATCATTCGTTATGGCAACCGGACCATGCCCGGGCGCGATTAAGCCTGCGTTACAGCAAAAAATTCAAACCGACACAAAACAGCAAGCCGGCGAACAACCGCTTGAGCAAGCGCGGCGACAACCGGTGCGCCAGGCGTGCGCCGAAACGGGCAAACACCATGCTGGTCAGGGCAATGCCCAGCAGCGCCGGCAAATACACGAACCCTAGACTATGAGCGGGCAACAGCGGGTCATGCCAGCCCAGAATCATGAAACTTAACGCACTGGCCAAGGCAATCGGCAGGCCACAGGCGGACGAGGTGGCCACCGCTTGTTGCATCGGCACGCTGCGCCAGGTCAAAAACGGCACGGTCAGCGAGCCGCCGCCGATGCCGAAAATCGCCGAAGCCCAGCCAATCAGGGTACCGGCCACAGTCAGGCCGAGCTTGCCCGGCACCGTGCGGCTGGCCTTGGGCTTGACCTCCAGGGCCAGTTGCACGGCGATGATCAGGGCGAATACGCCGATGATCTTCTGCAAGTGGGGGCCGGAAATCGCCTCGGCGGTCAGCGCACCAAAACCGGCGCCGAGCAGGATGCCCACGGTCATCCAGACAAAGATCGGCCAACGCACCGCGCCACGTCGGTGGTGCTCACGCACGGCATTGACCGAGGTAAAGATGATCGTCGCCAGGGAGGTGCCCACGGCCAGGTGGGTCAGCACCTGCGGGTCGAAGCCCTGCAAGGTGAAGCTGAACACCAGCACCGGCACGATAATGATCCCGCCGCCCACGCCAAACAGCCCGGCGAGCACGCCCGCGCACGCGCCCAGCAGCAAATACAGCAGAAATTCCATGGGAGCCCCCAAACCAGGTCCGGCATGTTAACGGATGGAAGGCATGCGACCCAACTGGATACGATGGAACACTGCTGCCGGTGTGGGTAGAGTGGCAAAAAACACAAACGGGAATCGCCTGATGTGCCTGATTGTTTTTGCCTGGCGGCCGGGCCATGCCCAGCCGCTGATCGTCGCGGCCAACCGTGACGAGTTCTACGCCCGCCCCAGCCTGCCGCTGGCCCAGTGGCCGGATGCGCCCGAAGTCTACGCCGGCCGCGATCAGGAAGCGGGCGGCACCTGGCTGGGCGTGAATGCCGATGGGCGTTTTGCTGCCCTGACCAATATCCGTGATCCGCACCAGCCGCCGGCACGCAAGTCCCGCGGGGAACTGGTGGCACGGTTTCTCAGTGGTTCGCTGCCGATTGACCAGTATTTGGCCGAGGTTAACGGCCGTTCGATTGAATATGCCGGGTTTAACCTGCTGGTGGGGACGCGGGAAGAGTTGTGGCATTACAACGCCAATCACACCGAGCCGACGCAGTTGAAAGCGGGCGTGTATGGGTTATCCAATGCAGGGCTGGATACACCTTGGCCGAAACTGCTTAAGGCCAAAGCCGCGCTGAGTGAGTTGCTGAACGATCCCCAGCCCGAAGCGCTACTGGAGATTCTGAGCGATCCGCAGATTGCACCGTTTGCCGAGCTGCCGGATACCGGCGTGGGGTTGGCGACGGAGAGTTTGCTGTCGAGTGTGTTTATCGCCAGCCCGAGTTATGGGACACGGGCGAGCACGGCGTTGATTGTGAATGCCGATGGCACGCGGCGGATGGTGGAGCGAAGCTTTGGACCGCATGGTGGGCGGCTCGGAGAGGTAGAACTCAAGTTCTGACGCTGATGCCGTCTTACCCAGCAGCGCGCCCGACGCAGCCTCGCTTGCGCTCGACAGCTGCTACGGGCGGGGGCTGCGTATCGCCATTAAAGGGTCTTGGCAGACGCCGGGTTGATCATCCGCGTCAGCCCCAGGTTTTTCAGCGCCAATTGCAGCGAGCTGTGGATAACCTGCGGGTTGTCGATGGTCATCAACTCCGCCAGCAGATCCTTGGCCATGCTCAGTTCAACCTGGCGCAGCATCCACTTCACCTTCGGCAGGTTGGTGGCGTTCATCGACAGGCTATCAAAGCCCATCGCCATCAACAGCACCGCTGCCGCCGGGTCACCGGCCATTTCACCGCAGATGCTCACCGGCTTGCCTTCGGCATGGGCGTCGCGCACCACGTGTTGCAGGGCTTGCAGCACCGCCGGGTGCAGGTAGTCGTAGAGGTCGGCCACCCGTGGGTTGTTACGGTCCACGGCCAGCAGGTACTGGGTCAGGTCGTTGGAGCCCACGGACAGGAAGTCCACCTGCCGCGCCAGTTCCTTGGCCTGGTACACCGCCGCCGGGATTTCGATCATCACGCCAATCGGCGGCATCGGTACGTCGGCGCCTTCGTCGCGCACTTCGCCCCAGGCACGGTGGATCAGGTGCAAGGCTTCTTCCAGCTCATGGGTGCCGGAGATCATCGGCAGCAGGATGCGCAGGTTGTTCAGGCCTTCGCTGGCCTTGAGCATGGCTCGGGTCTGCACCAGGAAGATTTCAGGGTGGTCGAGGGTAACGCGAATACCGCGCCAGCCGAGGAAGGGGTTGTCTTCCTTGATCGGGAAATACGACAGTGACTTGTCGCCACCGATGTCCAGGCTGCGCATGGTCACCGGCAACGGGTGGAAGGCGGACAGTTGCTCGCGATAAATCGCCAGTTGCTCCTTCTCACTCGGGAACCGCTGATTGATCATGAACGGCACTTCGGTGCGGTACAGCCCCACGCCTTCGGCGCCGCGCTGTTGCGCGCGCGCCACATCGGCCAGCAGGCCGGTGTTGACCAGCAGCGGTACACGGTGACCGTCGAGGGTCACGCACGGCAGTTCGCGCAAGGAATCGAGCCCGAGCGCCAGTTGCTTCTCTTCTTCCACCACCTCGGCGTATTGCTTGCGCAGGACTTCGCTGGGGTTGGTAAACACCTCGCCGCGATGCCCATCGACGATCATGTCGATACCGTCGACCTTGGAGTACGGCAGGTCCACCAGGCCCATCACCGTCGGAATGCCCATGGCCCGGGCCAGGATCGCGACGTGGGAGTTACCCGAACCCAGGACCGAGACCAGGCCCACCAACTTGCCTTCGGGCACTTCGCCGAGCATGGTGGCGGTCAGTTCTTCACTGATCAGGATGGTGTTGTCGGGGTAGACCAGGTTGGTGCTGCGGTCTTCCTGCAGGTAGGCCAGCAGGCGGCGGCCGAGGTCGCGCACATCCGAGGCCCGCTCGCGCAGGTAGGCGTCGTCCATCAATTCGAAACGGTTGACGTGATCGGTGACCACCTGACGCAGCGCGCCCTGGGCCCACTGGCCGGTCTTGATCACGGTCTTGACTTCGTTCCCGAGGGACGCGTCGTCGAGCATCATCTGGTACACGTCAAACAGCGCGCGCTCTTCGGGGCGCAACTGGGTGGCCAGCTTGGTCGACAGGTTGCGCATGTCGGCGCGCACGCCTTCCAGGGCCGTCTTGAACAGTTTGATTTCAGCGTCGATGTCGTCGACGTGCTTGTCCGGCACCACATCGAGGTCGGCCGGCGGCAACATGACCACGGCAGTACCGACCGCCGCACCCGGCGAACCCGGTACACCGACGAACTTGGCTTCCTGGATACCCTTGCCCTGGCCGCCCAGGCCGCGAATCGAGCCGGTGGCTTCGGCGTGGGCGATAACCCCGGCGAGCTGCGCGCTCATGGTCACGAGGAAGGCTTCTTCGCCCTCGTCGAACTGGCGACGTTCTTTTTGCTGGATGACCAATACGCCGACGACGCGGCGGTGGTGAATGATCGGTGCGCCGAGGAACGAGGCGTAGCGCTCTTCGCCGGTTTCGGCAAAGTAGCGATAACGCGGGTGATCGGCCGCGTTTTCAAGGTTCAGGGGTTCTTCACGCGTCCCCACCAAGCCCACCAGACCTTCATTGGGCGCCATGCTGACCTTGCCGATGGAGCGCTTGTTCAAGCCCTCGGTGGCCATCAGCACAAAACGGTTGGTCTCTGGGTCCAGCAGGTAAACCGAGCAGACCTGGCTGCCCATGGCTTCCTTGACGCGCAACACAATAATCCCCAACGCCGCCTTGAGATCCTTGGCGGAGTTAACTTCCTGGACGATCTTGCGCAGCGTATTGAGCATGGCTCGGGGTCGAACTCCGTCGTCAGTCGCGCGCTAAAAGGCGCGGGGCAAGCTCTTTGAGAGCGCGACGATAAACCTCGCGCTTGAATGTCACCACCTGGCCCAGCGGGTACCAATAACTGACCCAACGCCAGCCATCGAACTCCGGCTTACCGGTCAAATCCATCCGCACCCGCTGCTCGTTGGAGATCAGGCGCAGGAGAAACCATTTCTGCTTCTGGCCGATGCACAGCGGTTGGCTGTGGGTACGCACCAGGCGTTGCGGCAAACGATAGCGCAACCAGCCCCGGGTACAGGCCAGAATCTGCACATCTTCACGCTCAAGGCCGACTTCTTCGTTCAACTCACGGTACAAGGCGTCTTCAGGGGTTTCGTCGGGGTTGATTCCGCCTTGAGGAAACTGCCAGGCATCTTGGTTGATTCGGCGAGCCCATAGCACCTGTCCGGCATCATTCGTAAGAATAATCCCGACATTAGGACGGAAACCATCGGGGTCGATCACGGCAACAACCTCGCAAACGCATGTCGCCGCATTGTTCCACAAAGGTTGTTCCAGCGGCAACGAGGCTTCTTACCTTATGTGCACTCTTGTGAAAAGACCGTATTCTGGACGCCTTTTTACAGACTTTTCAGCGAGTAACTGCAATGCGCCTGGCTTTATTCGACTTGGACAACACCCTTCTCGGCGGTGACAGCGACCACGCGTGGGGCGATTACCTCTGCGAACGGGGGATTCTCGACGCGGTCGCCTACAAAGCCCGCAACGACGAGTTCTACCAGGACTACCTGGCCGGCAAGCTGGACAACGCCGCCTACCTGAACTTCTGCCTGGACATCCTCGGCCGCACCGAGATGGCCCAGCTGGACGAATGGCATAACGACTATATGCGCGACTGCATCGAGCCGATCATGCTGCCCCTGGCTGCTGAACTGCTGGCCAAGCACCGCGCCGCTGGCGACAAGCTGGTGATCATCACCGCCACCAACCGTTTCGTCACCGCGCCAATTGCCGCACGCCTGGGCGTCGAGACGCTGATCGCCACCGAGTGCGAGATGGAAAATGGCCGCTACACCGGGCGCAGCACTGATGTGCCGTGTTTTCGTGAAGGCAAGGTGACGCGCTTGAATCGGTGGTTGGAAGAGACTGGCTACAGCCTGGAAGACAGTTACTTCTACAGCGACTCGATGAATGACCTGCCGCTGTTGGAGCAGGTGACGCATCCGGTGGCGGTGGATCCGGATCCGAATCTGCGCGCTGAAGCCGAGAAGCGGGGTTGGCCGGTGATTACCCTGCGTAGCGAGTAACCGTGGTGAGCGGGCTTGCCCCGCTCACCACACCGGCTTGGCGCCCATGAGCCCGGCAATCGCCACAAACCCCACCAGGCTTACCACCGCCAGCACCAAGGTGAAATTCAGGCTGCCGCCCTCGCCTTTGCGCAGCCGGTTAAGCCGTGCCACCAGCCAGAACCAGGCCAGCGCGGCCACGGTGTAGAGGATGCTGGAACCCAGGATCCAGGTCTGCCCCAGCGGCCAGCCGACCAGGTGCACCAACCACCAGCCGGTAAACGGCATGCTGACCATGCAAACGCCCATCAGCAACCACACGAACGCCCACGGGCGCTGCACAGTCACGGCCGGGCCGGCGCTGCGCTTGCGCCAGGCCAACAGCGCCAGGCCGAGGCCGCTGAGCAGCAGCAACACCGTGGCGGCGATGTGGATAACTTTGAGGGTGGTCAGGGTTTCCATATGTCGTTTTCCTTAAAGGCCGCCCCAATCAGCGTAGTCGCTCAACCGAGAAACAGTTTGTAGGCCGGGTTATCGCTTTCATCCCAATACGGGTAGCCAATGGCCTCCAGGGCCGCCGGTACCAGATGGCGCTCGTTCGCCGGCACTTGCAGGCCGGCGACCACACGGCCGTCAGCGGCACCGTGGTTGCGATAGTGGAACATCGAGATGTTCCAGCGTCCGCCCAATTTGTTAAGAAAGTTGAACAGCGCCCCAGGACGTTCCGGGAATTCGAAACGAAACACCACTTCATCACTGACCTTGGCCGCATGCCCGCCGACCATATGGCGGATGTGCAACTTGGCCAGTTCGTTCTCGGTCAGGTCCAGCACCGGGAAACCCTGGCTGGTGAGGCTGGCGATCAGCGCACTGCGCGGGTCGTTTTCCGGATGGGTCTGCACGCCGACAAAGATGTGCGCTTCGCTGCCGGAGTGGTAGCGGTAGTTGAACTCGGTGATCTGGCGCTTGCCCACCGCCTCGCAGAACGCCTTGAAGCTGCCCGGTTTCTCAGGGATGGTCACGGCAATAATGGCTTCGCGGCCTTCACCCAGCTCGGCGCGCTCGGCCACATGGCGCAGGCGGTCGAAGTTGACGTTAGCGCCGGAGTCGATGGCCACCAGGGTTTGCCCGCTGATGCCACGGGTCTCCACGTATTTCTTGATGCCTGCTACGCCGAGCGCGCCGGCCGGCTCGGTGATGGAGCGGGTGTCGTCGTAGATGTCCTTGATCGCCGCACAGATTTCATCGGTGCTGACGGTGATCACTTCATCCACATAGTGTTTGCAGATGTCGAAGGTGTGCTGGCCGATCTGCGCCACCGCCACGCCATCGGCAAAAATGCCCACGGTGGGCAGCACCACACGCTCGCCGGCGGCCATGGCAGCTTGCAGGCAGTTGGAGTCGTCCGGTTCGACGCCGATGATCCTGATCTCCGGGCGCAGGTATTTCACGTACGCCGCAATGCCCGCGATCAGCCCGCCGCCGCCCACCGGTACAAAAATCGCGTCCAGGGGCCCCGGGTGCTGGCGCAGGATCTCCATCGCCACGGTGCCCTGCCCGGCAATGGTGTGCGGATCATCGTAGGGGTGAATGTAGACGTAGCCTTTTTCGTCGACCAGCTTCAGCGAGTAGGCCAGGGCTTCCGGGAAGGAATCGCCGTGCAGCACCACTTTACCGCCACGGGAGCGCACGCCTTCGACCTTGATCTCCGGAGTGGTCTTGGGCATCACGATCGTGGCCTTGACCCCCAGCACCTTGGCCGCCAGGGCCAGGCCCTGGGCATGGTTGCCCGCCGAGGCCGTGACCACGCCGCGTGCACGCTCTTCAGCCGTCAATTGAGTCAGCTTGTTGTACGCGCCGCGAATCTTGAACGAGAACACCGGCTGCAGGTCTTCACGCTTGAGCCAGACCTTGTTGCCCAACCGCTCGGAGAGCTGGCGGGCGGTCTGCAGCGGGGTTTCTACGGCAACGTCATAGACGCGCGAGGTGAGGATCTTTTTGACGTACTGTTCAAGCATCGGCGGAAATCACTGGGCGGGTTGGGCAGGGCCAAGGAGTCTAACCCAGCGTTTGGCCGGGCGACCACACGAATCCGGAGGTTTTGTTGGGTTATACTCGCGCGCCTCGATAACTCCCCGCCCGTTCCGGAGCCCGCATGACCCAGGATCAACTCAAACAGGCAGTGGCCCAGGCCGCCGTCGATTTAATCCTTCCCAAACTCGACGACAAGAGCATCGTCGGTGTCGGCACCGGCTCCACCGCCAACTGCTTTATCGATGCGCTGGCCCGGCACAAAGGCGCATTCGACGGCGCCGTGGCCAGTTCCGAAGCCACCGCCGCGCGTCTCAAGGGCCATGGCATTCCGGTGTACGAACTCAACACCGTGAGCGACCTGGAGTTCTACGTCGACGGCGCCGATGAAAGCGACGAACACCTGAACCTGATCAAGGGCGGCGGTGCAGCCCTGACCCGCGAGAAGATCGTCGCGGCGGTGGCCAAGACCTTTATCTGCATCGCCGACGCCAGCAAGCTGGTACCGGTGCTCGGCGCGTTCCCGCTGCCGGTGGAAGTCATCCCGATGGCTCGCAGCCACGTAGCCCGCGAACTGGTAAAGCTCGGTGGCGATCCGGTGTACCGCGAAGGCGTGTTGACCGACAACGGCAACATTATCCTCGACGTGTTCAATATGCAGATCACCCACCCGGTGGAGCTTGAGACCCAGATCAACGCCATCGTCGGCGTGGTCACCAATGGCCTGTTCGCTGCGCGTCCGGCGGATGTGCTGCTGCTGGGCACTTCCGAAGGCGTGAAAACCCTTAAAGCCTGATGCAAAACCCAATGTGTCTCAGGGATTGGGTTTCTTGAACACATAAAACAGGTTCGGCTCGCTGACCAGGTACAACGTACCCTCGTCATCCATGGCGATTCCTTCGGCCTGGGGCACCCGTTTTTTCAGGCCATGGCGTCCATTGAGCAGAGACAGGCTGCTCAATGGGCGACCGTCGATGTCCAGCTCCAGCACCAGGAACGACTCATCCGACAGCGCCAGCAAATGACCGCTGCGCTCGTCGTATTGCAGGCTCGACAGGTCGCGTACAAACAACCCGGCATCGCGCTTGGGGTTGTTGATCACGTGCACCGAGTAGGTTTTTTCCGGTTTGAAATGGGGAAAGCCGTGGACCTCGTAGATCAGCATCGGGTCGCGTTCCTTGGCCACGAACAGGCGCTTGCCCACCGAGTCATAGGCCAACCCCTCAAACCCCTTGTTGCCCCCGACATGCAGGCCCAGGGTCATCTGTTCCGCATCGGCGGCGTCGAGGAATTGGGTATCGTCGTCCACATGCACCTTGATCAGCCGCTGCTGGCGCTCGTCGGTGATGACATAGATGTTGTCGCTGATAAATTCCACCGCCTCGGCATCACCAAACCCCACCAACGGGATGCGTCGCAGGATCTTGCCCTCAAGGGACAGCTCGATCAGCTCGGCGTTTTTATTGGTGACGGTAAACAGGCTCTTGCGTACCGGATCGTAGGTGAGGGCCGAGACATCGTCGTCGAGCCCTTCGATAACCTGGGCTTCAAGGGTCACTCGGTAATCCGCCAGGCCGATGGAGCGCTCGTCCGCCGGCTGACGCCAGGCCTGCCAGTTGAACCAGGCGCGCTCGAACAGGCGAAAATGCTGCGCAACAGCCCCGGCGCTGACCAGGGCGATCAACACCAGCATAAAAAGAATGGGTTTGGGGCGGGCAAATCGACGCATCGGGCGGTGCTCAAAGTCAAAAGTGGCGAATGAATATCACGCCTGTCTGAATTTAAACTTAAACGCGCCCCGGTGTCTGGCGAATGCCGCTAATAGAGAAATATCCGACGTGATTCGTCTGTTATTTCTGCTTTTCGAAACGATAGAACAGGTTTGGCTCACTGACCATATAGAGCGTGCCGTCCTCATCCATCGTTACCCCCTCCGCACGAGGGATGGTGTTCTTGAGGCCGTTGAAGCCACCGAGCAGGGTCATGAAGCTGACTTGTTCACCCTTCTCATCCAACTCCAGCAACAAGTGGGAGTCGGCCGATAACACCAGCAGATGGCCGGTGCGCGGGTCGATGGCCAGGGCCGAAAGGTTGCGCATGTCCAGCTCTTTGCTGGCCAGTTTCTGTTTATCGCCGACAAGGGTCTGGCTGCCGTCGCTTTTCCAGGTGAACAACGCCGGCGGCCGCTCTTCTCCCAGCACAAATTGCTGATTGCGCTTGTCCCAGGTAAGCCCCTCGAACGCTTTGTTCTGATCCTTGGACGGGCCCAGGTCATAGCTCGGGAAGTCGGCCTTGTTCAATTGCTGGGTGGCAGCGTCGATCTTGACGATGGTCAGGTTGTGCTGGCGTTCGTCGACCACGGCCATCAGGCCATTTTCCATCACGGTCACGCCTTCCGGGTTGTCCCAGCCATTGAGCGGCATCTTGCGCAATACATCGCCTTGCAGGCTCAGCTCGACAAGGAACGGGTTTTTACCCATGACGGAAAACAGGGTTTTGGTCTGCGGGTTATAGGAGACGTCCGAGGCTTCGTCTTTCTCCATGCCCGGCAAAACCTTGGCGTCGATGACAACGTGATAGTCAGGCAACCACACACTTTCGCTGCGCTCGGCGGGCGTTTCAAAGCCCTCCAACAGCCACAGCACGCCGCGATCGTCCCAATGCATGGCCCAGGAAATGCCGTACACGATGGCACCCGCCAGAAATAGCCAGGAATACCAGCGCAAGGCAAAGCGAGAGCGCGGCTTGGGTGTGGCGGAAGGCAGGGACACGGCCATTGGGTGCTTTTCCGGAAAGTCAGCGGTAGGTGATAGCACAGGATCAATGGACCCGCGCGCAGGAGGCTGAGGATTATCCGGATGGGGTGTGAAAAAAATGCAAAAGCCGATGCACGAGATGGATTCGGACCCAATGTGGAAGGGGGCAAGCCCTAATGCCAGTCAGTTAAGCGTACATCGCCTCCTGTAGGAGCGAGCTTGCTCGCGAAAAACGTCAACGATAACGCGTGCTTCCTGAATGAACGCGGCGCCTGTGAGTTTTTCGCGAGCAAGCTCGCTCCTACAAAAAGCCTTAACTGACTGGCATTAGGGCTTGCCCCCTTCCACATCAGGTGCTTATCGAACGCTGCTTTCGAAACGATTCACGCCGGTCAATTCCAACACCAGGTCATCACCCACATTCAATGGGCCCACGCCGGCCGGGGTGCCGGTGAGGATCACGTCGCCGGCCTGCAGCGAGAAGCAGCCGGCCATGTACTGGATCATCGGCACGATCGGGTTGAGCATGCTCGCGCTGTTGCCGTCCTGGCGCACTTCGCCATTGATGGTCAGGCGAATGCCAATATCGGTCACGTCCGCGAAGGTGCTGCCGACCACGAACGGCGCAATCACCGCCGCGCCGTCGAAGGACTTGGCGATTTCCCACGGCAGGCCCTTGGCTTTCAGCTCGGATTGCTTGTCGCGCAGGGTCAGATCCAGGGCCGGGGCGAAACCGGAGATGGCGTCCAGCACCTCTTCACGGCTGGGCTTGTTCGACAGCGGCTTGCCGATCAGCACCGCGATTTCCGCCTCGTAGTGCACCGAACCGCGCTCGGTCGGAATGCTGAAACCGCCTTCCAGCGGGACGACGCAACTGCCCGGCTTGATGAACAGCAACGGCTCGGTCGGCACCGGGTTGTCCAGTTCCTTGGCATGTTCGGCGTAGTTACGCCCAATACACACCACTTTACCCACAGGAAAGTGGATATTGGTGCCGTCGACATACTTGTGCTGGTAGCTCATGAAACGACTCCTTCGGGGGCGGTTAAACCGCGAAAATCTTGCCAGGGTTCATGATCCCGTTCGGGTCGAACACCGCCTTCACTGCTTTCATGTATTCGATCTCAACCGGCGAACGGCTGTAAGTCAGGTAATCACGCTTGGTCATGCCCACGCCGTGTTCGGCGGAGATCGAGCCGTTGTACTTCTGAACGGTTTCGAACACCCACTTGTTCACCGTGGCGCACTTGGCGAAGAACTCATCCTTGCTCAGGTTTTCCGGCTTGAGGATGTTCAGGTGCAGGTTGCCGTCGCCGATATGGCCGAACCAGACAATTTCGAAGTCCGGGTAGTGTTCGCCGACGATAGCGTCAATTTCCTTCAAGAACGCCGGAACTTTGGAGACTGTGACCGAAATATCGTTCTTGTACGGCGTCCAGTGGGAAATGGTCTCGGAGATGTACTCGCGCAGTTTCCACAGGTTATGCAACTGGGTTTCGCTCTGGCTCATCACGCCGTCCAGCACCCAGCCCTGCTCGACGCAGTGCTCGAAGGTTTCCAGGGCGTGGTTGGCGACTTCTTCGGTGGTGGCTTCGAATTCCAGCAGCGCGTAGAACGGGCACTCGGTTTCGAACGGCGCCGGCACATCGCCACGACCGAGGACTTTGGCCAAGGCCTTGTCGGAGAAGAACTCGAAGGCGGTCAGGTCCAGCTTGCCCTGGAAGGCGTGTAGCACCGGCATGATCGAGTCGAAATCGGTGGTGCCGAGCACCATCGCGGTGAGGTTTTTCGGCGCACGGTCCAGGCGCATGGTGGCTTCGACCACAAAGCCCAGGGTGCCTTCGGCGCCGATAAACAGTTGGCGCATGTCATAGCCGGTGGCGTTCTTGATCAGATCGCGGTTCAGCTCCAGCACATCACCCTTGCCGGTGACGACCTTCATGCCAGCCACCCAGTTGCGGGTCATACCGTAGCGAATGACCTTGATCCCGCCGGCATTGGTGCCGATATTGCCGCCAATCTGGCTGGAACCGGACGACGCGAAGTCCACCGGGTAGTACAGGCCTTTTTCTTCGGCGACGTTCTGCAATTGCTTGGTGACCACGCCCGGCTGGCACACGGCGGTGCGGTCGGTGAGGTTCACGTCGAGGATCTGGTTCATATAATCGAACGAGACGACCACTTCGCCATTGGCCGCCACGGCAGCAGCCGACAGGCCGGTACGACCACCGGATGGCACCAGCGCCACCTTGTGCGCATTGGCCCAACGGACGATGGCCTGCACTTGCTCGGTGGTCTTGGGGAACACGATGGCGGTGGGCGCGGGCGCGAAGTGCTTGGTCCAATCCTTGCCGTAAGCCTCCAGGGAGTCGGCGTCGGTCAGCACTTTGCCGGGCTCAACCAGGGTCTTTAGCTCATCAATCAGGGCAGGATGGGTCATCGACAGAACTCTCGAACAATTCATGGTCATCCTGAGAACGCTTCACGTCGCAGGAATAGGTGTTTAGCGGGGCGCGTATGCTAGCATACCGCCCCCGCAGGACAGAGCCCAAGGGCGTTTCTGCGGTGACGGCTTTCCTGCCGTCCGGGTCAGCTCTGTGCCCTGATTTACCAATACGTTTCTGTTTGACGAGTGGCTGTTGTCGTCAGGCAAGACGCCGCGACGACTCATAGCTGGCTATGGGGAGGAGCGGCAACGCAGCATGACGGCAACAGACGCCGTCAAACGGGAACAGTATTGGTGAATCAGGGCACATCCGGCTATTCGATTCCCTGCCATTTTTCTCCGGGATACAGGTTTACGCAGATGAGCAAGACTTCTCTCGATAAGAGCAAGATCAAGTTCCTTCTTTTGGAAGGCGTCCACCCATCGGCTGTCGACGTTCTGAAAGCTGCCGGGTACACCAGCATTGAGTACATCACCAGTTCTCTGCCGGAAGCCCAGCTCAAGGAAAAGATCGCCGATGCACACTTCATCGGCATTCGCTCCCGCACTCAACTGACCGAAGAGATCTTCGATCACGCCAAGAAACTCGTGGCAGTTGGCTGTTTCTGCATCGGCACCAACCAGGTCGACCTCAATGCAGCGCGCGAGCGCGGCATCGCAGTGTTCAATGCCCCGTACTCCAACACCCGTTCCGTCGCGGAGCTGGTGCTGGCCGAGGCCATCCTGCTGTTGCGCGGTATCCCTGAGAAGAACGCCTCCTGCCACCGTGGCGGCTGGATCAAGAGCGCGGCCAACTCCTTCGAAATCCGGGGCAAGAAGCTGGGTATCGTCGGTTACGGTTCGATCGGCACGCAACTGTCGGTACTGGCCGAAGGCCTGGGCATGCAGGTGTTCTTCTACGACACCCTGACCAAGCTGCCATTGGGCAACGCCACCCAGGTGTCGAGCCTGACCGAACTGCTGGGCATGTCCGACATCGTCACCCTGCACGTTCCGGAAACCGCTGAGACCCAGTGGATGATCGGCGAGAAGGAAATCCGCGCCATCAAGAAAGGCGGCATCCTGATCAACGCTGCACGGGGCACCGTGGTCGAGCTGGACGCCCTGGCCGACGCCATCAAGGACAAGCACCTGATCGGCGCGGCAATCGACGTGTTCCCGGTGGAGCCACGCTCCAACGACGACATCTTCGAAAGCCCGCTGCGTGGCCTGGACAACGTGATCCTGACCCCGCACATCGGTGGTTCCACTGCCGAAGCCCAAGCCAACATCGGCCTGGAAGTGTCGGAGAAGCTGGTCAAGTACAGCGACAACGGTACCTCGGTCTCGTCCGTCAACTTCCCGGAAGTGGCCCTGCCGGCTCACCCTGGCAAGCACCGCCTGCTGCACATCCACCAGAACATCCCTGGGGTGATGATGGAGATCAACAAGGTGTTCGCGGAAAACGGCATCAACATCTCCGGTCAGTTCCTGCAGACCAACGAGAAGGTCGGCTACGTGGTGATCGACGTCGACGCCGAGTACTCGGACCTGGCGCAAGAGAAGCTGCAGCACATCAACGGCACTATCCGTAGCCGCGTGTTGTTCTAACGCTGCACACGCTGCACAAAAAATGGGAGACCCGCAGGGGCCTCCCATTTTTTTGTCTGAACAAATCTTACTTGACGTTAACCGTGATCACTTTCGAGGCTACAGTGGGCTCGAATTGGCGATGCACGTTGTCGCCTGCGACCAGTTGCAGGGTGTGCTTGCCTGGAGCCAGGGTCAGTTCGGTTTCAGTCTGCGCCTTACCGAAGTGAATCGACGTGGCGGTGGCTGGGATGGCCTCATCAGCCTTCAGCGACTGTACATCCTGGTCTACCAGCAGATGATGGTGGCCGGCGTTTGGTACTTGCTTGTCGATCGGCTCAAGGTCCAGGCCCTTGACGCCGAATTTGACGGTGAAGGTTTTGTCGACGGTCGCGCCATCCTTGGGCGAGACGATAAACACCTCAGCCCCCTTGGGCGCGGGGGTACGCGGAACATCGGCGGCATTCGCCAACATCGAGGCACCCAGCAGCAGGCTGGCAATGGTTGCACGGGACAATAGGGCTTTCATTCGCTTCTCCAGTTTTTCCATGAAATCTGTAGGGTTCTGACAACTTCGCGACAAATTGCTGTCCAAGGCACTCACCACCATAGCAAAGCGATGCTGAACGGCGCCTCGCACATTCGAATTCTTTAGGAGTGACCATGCGCTTTTCGCCTGGCCTGTTACTGTTGCTGCCCCTTCTGAGCCCCCTGGCTCATGCCGAACTGATCGACGATGTAAACGATCGCGGCGAACTCCGCATCGCCCTTGAAGCCAACACACCACCGTACAATTTCAAGGAAGGCGACAAACTCACCGGCTTTGAAGTCGAGCTGGGTGAATTGCTGGCAAAGGAAATGGACGTGCGCCCCTCGTTTATCACCACCGACGATGCCGACATGCTGCCGGGGGTCTCAACCGGCAAATACGATGTGGCCATCAACCATGTCGCTATGACTGCCGAGCTTAAGGATCAGTTCGATTTCAGCGAGGCTTATCACGACAAGCCTGAACTGGCGATCCCGTTCCAGAAGGGCAACCCGGCCTTCAAGACCAGCCTGGACGGGGCGTTGAAGCGGGTGAAGGACGATGGCCGATTAAAGGCACTGTCCCAGAAGTGGTTCGAGGACCAGGCCCCTACAGGCGCGCCAACGCCAGTGCCGCCGCAGGCAACTCCAGCTCACTGAACACCTGCACGCCATGGCGCTTGAGCAGCGCCGCCGTGACACCTTCGCCACTGACCTTGACACCGGTGAAAGTGCCGTCATAAGTCAGCAGGTTGCCGCAGGACGGGCTATTGGCCTTGAGAATGGCGATGCGGATGTGATGGCGCTGCACCAACGCCAAGGCTTGCCGGGCGCCGTCGAGGAAGGCGGCGCTGAAGTCTTCGCCCTCGGCCGTCAACACTTGGGCGCGGCCTTCCCACACATCGATGCCCTGCCCACCTGGAATCTCGGCAGAGGGCCTGGGCGTCGGCAGACCGCCCGACACTTCCGGGCAGATCGCAACCACGCGCCCTTCAGCCTGCCACGCCGCCAGTTGATCGAACGGCCCGCTGGCCCCACCGTCGTAGCGCACCTTGTGGCCAAGCAGGCAGCGGCTGATCAGAATCTTTTGCATGGTTAGAACGGCTCGTTGCCGCGCCGACGAAACCAGCCGGTGAGAGACAGGCGCTCGCGCGTAGCCGGCATGACTTCGTGGGGCACTTCGCCCGACAGGAACACCACCAGGCATCCACCGCTGGGCACCACGTCGTATTCGACGCCGTCCTTGAGGTACATACGCAACTGGCCACCGTGCTCGGGCAACCAGGCGTCGTTCAAGTAGATCACCGCCGAAACCATGCGCCGATCATCGTCGCGGAACCGGTCCAGGTGCCTGAGGTAAAACGCGCCGGGGGGATACATCGCGAAGTGGCTTTCGAAATCCTCAAGGCCGAGGAACAAACCACGGTTCATCGCCAGGCGCAGCGTGTCCATCAACGCCATATAGCTGTCACAGACCGCCGCGTCGCCCTCCTCCAGCCACTGGATATGGTCGCCGCGAATACCCTCGCGAATCTCCTGGGCCGGCCCGCGCCCCACTGCCGCCGGGGCCAGTTCACCCTCGGCCGCACGTTTACGGCACTCAGCCGCCAGTTCCAGGGTCAGAGCCTGGGGCAGGAAGCCGTTCTGCTGCGACCAGCCTTTTTCGGCCAGGTCATCGACGATGCGTTGCAGCAGGGGGTGATCGAGGGGTATTTGCATGGCGCGCATAGTATCCATACGCCTGTGAATCCGACAGAGCCGCCGAGCGTCTGAATACACTTTAGTCAGCTGACTGATAGGACTTCTCGACAAATCCTACGCCCGACACGGACAATAGTGGCCGACTGACAGGAGTCCATATGCGTCGTTTGTTTTTTTCCTTGCTGATGTTCTGCGTTTTGCCCGCCTGGGCAGACGGCCATGACCAGTTGTACAAGGTCGCCGGCTGGGCCGAACAACGTGCGCATTTCAATGACGCCCTCAGTGCTGCCCAGCAACGCTACCGTAACAGCCTGCCGCCGGCGGTGTACCAGGCGCTGGTGGACAACAGCAACAAGCGCTTTGCCGCCCAGGCCATGGACCAGCGCGCCGAAGCCCAGTTACGCAAGCACCTGGCGGACCCTGCGCCGGCCCTGGCGTTTTTCCAATCGCCCCTGGGCCGCAAGGTCGTTGCGGCCGAGTTGCTGGCCACGCGCCGCGACCAGTTGGCAAAAAACGCCCAAGGCCTGCCGCACATCGAGGCTGACGCCACTCGCAGCCTGATCATCGGCCACCTGGCCCAGGCCTTGCCCGCCCGCGAAGCCGGGGCGGAAGTGAGCCTGGCGATCGCCGGCGTGGCCGCCGACAGCTTGAGCCAGATGATCCCCGGCCTGCTGGGTGGCGGCCAGGCCCAAGGCATGCTGAATGGCCAGCGTGAGCGGCTGATGCAACAGATTGGCAATGACCTGAACAACACTCTGCTCTACGTCTATCGGGATTTGTCCGACCCGGAGCTGGAAGAGTTCGCGACGTTTGCGGAGTCACCGGAAGGTAAGGCGTATTACCAGGCGGCGCTGGCGGCGATTCGCGCAGGTCTGGCAGTCGGCCAGAGCACTTCAAGCCTGACGCAGTAATAAAATGTGGGGGCTTGCCCCCTCCCACATTTGGACTGCGTTATTTCAGATGGTCCGTCAAATACCGGAAGTACTCTTCGCGAATCTCAGGAATCTCATTCGCCAAGTGATGCCGGCCGCGCGGCAGCATCAACACCTCGGGCTGGTCGAACTTGCCCCGTAGCACCTGCAAGTTGTGCTGCCAATCCACCGTCATGTCTTCCTCACCCTGCACAATCACCGGCCGCCGAGGGCTGCGCGGGGCGGCTTCGATGCGTTTGATCCAGCGCGCCAGGGCACCTACCCAGGCGGTGGGCAGTTGGCGGGGTTGCAGCGGGTCGGCTTCCAGGAACGGCTTGAACGCCGGGTCGTGAGTGTTCTCGCTGAAACGCCGGGCGATGCCTTTGACGAACGGGCGCAGCAGGTAATAGCTGACCTGTGACCATCCCCACGCGCGCGGCCGCACCAGCGGTGAGAGCAGGAAGGTCTTGCCCTGGGCGGGGCTGTCGGCCCCCCGGTTGAGCAAGTGATCCACCACCACCGCGCCGCCGGTGCTTTGCCCGAACAAGTGCCAGGGCTGCGGCAATTGCAGCGCTTGGGCCTGGGCGAACAGTGCCTGCACCACATCCTGGTACACGGCAAAATCATCGATGCTGGCGCGCGCGCCACTGGATAAGCCATGGCCCGGCAAATCGCAGGCGATTACCACAAAGCCCTGGTCCAGGGCCCAGTCCACCACGTGGCGATACAGGCCCATATGGTCGTAGAAGCCGTGGAACATAAACATCGTCGCCACCGGCACGGGCGGCCACCACACCTGGGCGACCACCTCGAACCCAGCCACCTCGAAACGCCCCAGCCGACTCACTGTCGGCACTTTGCGTGCACTCAGGTCCAGTCCGTAGAAACGCTGGTAGACCCGTGCTTCGGCTGAAAGCGGTTGCGCATCCACCAGGGGCCGCAGGCTTTCGCGAAGGTGATCAGGGTCAAAGGTCACAGGCATAAAGGCTTCCAGACTTGCGGCGAAGATGAATATCGAGCTGCGATATTCATCTGTCAGGACAAGCATGGCAAGCTACGCGACCTGCGAGGATAGATCCGAATGCGACAGCCTTACCGTAACGCCCTGTTCGCCAGCCTGATCCTCATCATCTGCGCCGGTGTGCTGTGGGCGGCCTATGACTGGTTCCAGGGCCGCTACCTGCGCGCCTTCAGCGAACACACCGCGGTATTCTCCGGCGACGCCCTGCGCCTGCCCGCCGAACTCAGCGGCCCCGGGCCGATCCGCCTGGTGCACTTCTGGGACCCCGCTTGCCCGTGCAACGTCGGCAACCAGCAGCACCTGGGCGAGTTGATCGCGCAATACGCACCCCAGGGCGTCGAGTTCTATGCCCTGCAAAAAGCCGGCAGCCACGGCCAGTTGCCCGATAACCTGCGCAAGATGAAAACCCTCACCGCCCTGCCCGGCGCCGGCGAGGTGCCGGCCAGCCCCGCCGTGGGCATCTGGGACCGCACCGGCAAGCTCGCGTATTTCGGGCCCTACAGCGAAGGGCTGACGTGTAATTCCAATAACAGTTTTATCGAGCCGATCCTGAAAGCCCTTGAAGCCGGCCGAGACGTGAACGCCACGCACACCCTGGCGGTGGGCTGCTATTGTTCGTGGTCGAAAGATGAGTAGCCCGCCACCCCACTCTTGGTAAGGAATGTTCATGAAGCGCGTCCTGCAGGTTCTTGCGGTTCTGCTGGTGCTGATCGGCCTCGGTGCGGGCTGGTACGTCTACAGCAAGCAACCCACCCGCCAGGGCACGGTTGAACTGGCCAACCTGCAAGGCTCGGTCACCGTGCGCTACGACGACCGTGGCGTGCCGCATATTCGCGCCGAGAACGAGACCGACCTGTATCGCGCCCTGGGCTACGTGCATGCCCAGGACCGCCTGTTCCAGATGGAGATCATGCGCCGCCTGGCCCGTGGCGAACTGGCCGAGGTGCTCGGACCGAAGCTGCTGGAGACCGACAAGTTGTTCCGCAGCCTGCGCATTCGTGACCGCGCCGCCACCTACGTGGCCCAGCAGGACCATGAGTCGGCGCACTGGAAGGCCCTGCAAGCCTATCTGGACGGGATCAACCAGTATCAGGACAGCCACACCCGCCCGATGGAGTTCGACGTACTGGGCATCCCCAGGCGCGCGTTTACCGCCGAGGACACCATCAGCGTCGCCGGGTACATGGCCTACAGCTTTGCCGCTGCGTTTCGTACCGAGCCCTTGCTGACTTACGTCCGCGACCAACTGGGCAGCGACTACCTGAACGTCTTCGACCTCGACTGGCAACCCAAGGGCGCCCTCAACCTGGCCGACAGTGACTGGAAAACCCTCGGCGCCCTCGCCGCCCTGAGCGAGCAGGCGTTGGCCGACAACGGCTTGCCGCAATTCGAGGGCAGCAACGCCTGGGCCATCAGTGGCAGTCGCACCAAGAGCGGCAAACCGCTGCTGGCGGGTGACCCGCATATTCGCTTCTCGGTGCCGTCGGTGTGGTACGAGGCGCAGCTGTCGGCGCCGGGCTTCGAGCTGTATGGCTATCACAACGCGCTGGTACCCGTGGCGTTCCTGGGGCACAACCTGGATTTCGGCTGGAGCCTGACCATGTTCCAGAACGACGACCTCGACCTGATCGCCGAAAAGGTCAACCCGGACAACGCCAACCAGGTCTGGTACCACGGCCAGTGGGTCGACATGACCCGCAGCGAGCAACAGATCGCCGTAAAAGGCCAGGCACCGGTCAGCCTCACCCTGCGCCAGTCACCCCACGGCCCGATCGTCAATGACGTGCTCGGCGACAACGGCGGCAAGACGCCGATTGCCATGTGGTGGGCGTTCCTCGACACCCAGAACCCGATCCTCGAAGGTTTCTACCAGCTCAACCGCGCCGACACGTTGGCCAAGGCACGTAGGGCGGCGTCCAAAGTGTCGGCACCGGGGCTGAATATCGTGTGGGCCAATGCCATGGGCGATATCGGCTGGTGGGCGGCGGCACAGTTGCCGATTCGCCCGGCAGGTGCCAACCCAGGGTTTATCCTCGACGGCAGCACCGCCGAGGCCGACAAGCTGGGCTTCTACCCCTTCAGCGCCAACCCCCAGGAAGAAAACCCGGCGCGTGGCTATGTGGTCTCGGCCAATGCCCAGCCGGCGTCGCCCACCGGCATGGAAATCCCCGGCTATTACAACCTCGCCGACCGGGGCCAGCAGTTGAACGCGCAGTTGAGCGACAAGAGCGTGAAGTGGGATGTGACCAACAGCCAGGCCCTGCAACTGGGCACCACCACCGCCTTCGGCCCGCGCCTGCTGGCGCCTCTGTTACCGGTGCTGCGTGAGGTGGTCACAGACCCGGCGCAGTTGAAGCTGGTGGAACAGCTTGCCGGCTGGAAGGGTGACTACCCGCTGGATTCCACCAGCGCCACGCTGTTCAACCAGTTCCTGTTCAACCTCGCCGACGCGGCCTTCCACCCGAAGCTGGGTGACGGGATGTTCAAGACCCTACTCACCACCCGCGTGATCGACGCCGCCCTGCCCCGCCTGGCTGCCGACCCGGCCTCGCCCTGGTGGGACGGCAAGCGCGCCGACACCGTCAAGCGGGCCTGGGACAACAGCCTCGCGCACCTCAAGGCCACCTTCGGCGATGACCCGACGCAATGGCAGTGGGGCAAGGCTCATACCCTGACCCACGGTCATCCGCTGGGCTCACAGAAACCCTTGGACCTGATCGTCAACGTCGGCCCGTTCCCGGCACCCGGCACTCACGAAGTGCCGAATAACCAATCCGCCAATATCGGCACGGCACCATGGCCGGTGACCTACGGCCCGTCCACTCGCCGCCTGATCGACTTTGCCGACGTGGCCCACGCCCTCACCATCAATCCGGTGGGGCAAAGCGGCGTGCCGTTCGACAAGCACTATGGCGACCAGGCCGAGACCTATATCGAAGGGGGTTATGAGCAGGCGCATTTCAGTGATGAGGAAGTCACGGCCAATACCCGCAGCACGCTGAAACTGCTGCCGGCGCGATAGCCCCTTGGAAATCGGTCAACCTGTGGAAGGGGCTTAGACCGGTGCCGCAAAATTGAGCCGGAACTGTTGCGGCGTCACGCCCAGCCGGCGATTGAACACGCTGCGCATGTGCTGGGCATCGCGAAACCCGCATTGA
Organism: Pseudomonas sp. JV449; assembly: GCF_032424295.1. NCBI lineage: Bacteria > Pseudomonadati > Pseudomonadota > Gammaproteobacteria > Pseudomonadales > Pseudomonadaceae > Pseudomonas > Pseudomonas sp. JV449. The sequence continues at coordinate 53,035 of NZ_VYKD01000035.1, forward strand.
TAGGCCACGGTTTTCAGCGGCGCATGCGTGCTTTCGAGCATCACCCGCGCCGCATCCACCCGCGCCCGTTCGACAAACTCCGCTGGCGTAATCCTCGCCTCACGGGCAAACACCCGGGAGAAGTTGCGCGCGCTCATGTTGGCGGCCTTGGCCAGGTCGGCGATGGTCAGGTCACCCGTCAGGTTCGCCAATACGTATAACTGCACCAGCGCCACCGCCGAGGTGGTTTCGGCGTGGGGCGTGAGGAACGGGCTGAACTGCGACTGCCCACCCGAGCGCTGGGTGAACACCACCAGGCGCTTGGCCACGCTCAACGCCACTTCCGGGCCGTGGTCCTGGGCCAGCAGGTACAGCGACAGGTCGATGCCTGCCGTGACGCCCGCCGAGGTGTAGAGATTGCCATCCTGTACGTAGAGGCGGTCGGCTTCGATCTGGGCCGAGGGGCACAGACGCGCCAGGTCGGCGGCGTCGTTCCAATGGGTGGTGACGGTTTTTCCGTCCAGCAATCCGGCGCGCGCCAGCATGAAGGCCCCGTTGCAGATTGAGCCAAACCGTCGCGCCCGGGCGGTGGCGCCACGCAGCCAATCATCGAACGGAGCGCCGAAGTCCTCGAAGGGTAACTGCGGGCCGCCCGCGACCAGCAGCAGATCATAGGCCTGCAGGGCTTCGCTGTAATGATTATGGGCCTGGAGTGACAGGCCATTGGAAGCCGCCATCGTGCCGTGGCCTAAACCTATCACTTCCAACTGGTAATGATCTTCGGGCACCAGAAAGCGGTTGGCCTCGTAGAACACGTCCATGGGACCGGTCACATCCAGTGACTGGACGCCGGGGAAGATCAGGATCGCGACGGTCTTGTGCATGCTCACAGACACCTTTTTCTAGCGGAATAAAATGCAAACCCTGTGGGAGGGGGTTTGCTCCCGATGGCGCTGTATCAGTCAGCAGATGCAGTGCCTGGTACTCAGCAATCGGGAGCAAGCCCCCTCCCACACTGGGATTTTCGCAGGCTTCCAGAGTGATATCGCCCGCTACACCCTAGTCGATTTCTGCTTGGCACGATGTGTCGGCACATTGGCCGGGATCGCGCCCTCACCGCGATGTTCGCTGCACCGACCAGCGACCAAACTGACTGCTTTCCAGAGGAGAACCACCATGACCACCACCATCGCCGGTATCAAGATCCCGGACAGCGCCCTGGCCAAAGCCACCACCGACTACATCCGCGACATCGAATCCGACCTGCTCTACCACCACTCCCGCCGGGTGTTCCTGTTCGGCGCATTGAGCGGTGAGCGCAAGCAACTGGCCTACAACCCGGAGCTGCTCTACGTCGGCGCCATGTTCCATGACCTGGGCCTGGTGGCAGGCCATCGCAGTGATGACCAGCGCTTCGAAGTGGACGGCGCCAACGCCGCCGCGGCCTTCCTCAAGCCTTACGGGCTGAGCGACGACGATATCGAACAGGTGTGGCTGTCCATCGCCCTGCACACCACGCCGGGCGTGCCGCAACACCTGCGCCCGACCGTGGCACTGGTGACCGCCGGTGTGGAAATGGACGTGCTGGGCATGGACTACGCCGCGTTCAGCAGCGTGCAGCGCGAAGCCGTGGTGCATGCGCATCCACGCGGTGAAGGGTTCAAGGAGTGCATCATCTGCGCGTTTGCCGACGGCTTGCGCCATCGCCCGCAGACCACGTTCGGCAACGTGAAGACCGATGTGCTGGTGGATCAGGAACCGGGGTTCAAGCCAATGAATTTTGTCGAGGTGATTCGCAAGTCGCCGTGGTTGGCGTAGCGGAGTTGAAATGCGATCAAATGTGGGAAGGGCTTGCCCCCGATAGCTGAGTGTCAGTCACTGCATCTATTGACTGACCCACCGCCATCGGGAGCAAGCCCCCTCCCACATTTAGACCGGCGCTGGAGCCCGACGCTTGTCCGGCTGCTGCCAGCCATCGGCGGCGGCTTCTTCAATCGCCTGCTGGATGGCCTTCTTGCGCATCTCTTCGGCACGCCGGCTGAAGAACCACACCAGGAAGGTCACCAGCGACACTGCCAGCAGAATCAGGCTGGCCACGGCGTTGATCTCGGGTTTAACCCCAAGGCGCACGGCCGAGAACACTTCCATCGGTAAGGTGGTCGAACCCGGTCCCGAGACGAAGCTGGCCAGTACCAGGTCATCCAGGGACAGTGCGAACGACATCATGCCGCCCGCCGCCAGCGACGGCGCGATCATCGGGATGGTGATCAGGAAGAACACCTTCCACGGCCGTGCACCCAGGTCCATCGCCGCTTCTTCGATCGACAGGTCCAGCTCACGCAGGCGCGCCGATACCACCACCGCCACATAAGCGGCACAGAACGTGGTGTGGGCGATCCAGATGGTGACGATGCCACGCTCCTGGGGCCAGCCGATCATCTGCGCCATGGCCACGAACAGCAGCAGCAGCGACAGACCGGTGATCACTTCCGGCATCACCAACGGCGCGGTCACCAGGCCGCCGAACAGCGTGCGGCCCTTGAACTGGCTGATGCGCGTCAGCACAAACGCCGCCAACGTACCCAGCGCCACGGCGGCCACCGCCGTGTAGCAGGCGATTTCCAGGGAACGTGCCACCGAGCCCATCAACTGGGTGTTGTCCAGCAGGCCCACGTACCACTTGATCGACCAACCGCCCCACACCGTCACCAGCTTGGATTCGTTGAACGAGTAGATCACCAGGATCAGCATCGGCAGGTAGATGAACAACAACCCCGCCACCAGCATGAAGCTTGAGAAACTGACGCGCTTCATATCTTGCCCTCCATCTCTTTGGCTTGGCTGCGGTTAAACAGAATGATGGGCACGATCAGGATCGCCAGCATCACCACCGCCAGGGCAGACGCCACCGGCCAGTCACGGTTGTTGAAGAATTCTTGCCACAACACTTTACCGATCATCAGGGTTTCCGGGCCGCCGAGCAGTTCCGGGATCACGAACTCGCCCACCACCGGGATAAACACCAGCATGCAGCCGGCGATGATGCCGTTCTTGGACAGCGGCACGGTGATTTTCCAGAAGCTGTTGAAGGTGCTCGAACCCAGGTCCGATGCGGCTTCCAGCAGGCTCTGGTCATGCTTCACCAGGTTGGCGTACAGCGGCAGGATCATGAACGGCAGGTACGAATAGACCACGCCGATATACACCGCGATGTTGGTGTTGAGGATCTGCAGCGGTTCGTTGATCAGCCCCATGGACATCAGGAAGCCATTGAGCAGGCCGTTGTTGCTGAGGATGCCCATCCACGCATACACGCGGATCAGGATCGCGGTCCAGGTCGGCATCATGATCAGCAGCACCAGCACGGTCTGCATCTCTTTGCGCGCGGTGGCAATGGCATAGGCCATCGGATAGCCGATCAGCAGGCACAACAGTGTGCTGAAGAACGCCATCTTCAGCGAGCCCAGGTAAGCCGCGATGTACAGCTCATCACCTGCCAGCAAACTGTAGTTGGCCAGGTTCAGCACCACCTGCAGCTTCTGCTCGACGTAGGTGTAGATCTCGGTGTACGGCGGGATCGCCACGTCGGCTTCGGCGAAGCTGATTTTCAGGACGATGAAAAACGGCAGGGCGAAAAACAGGAACAGCCACAGGAACGGAATCCCGATGACCACCTGCTTGCCGCTGGGGACGATGCGGTGCAAGCGCCGCTTGAGCTTCTTCATGTTCATGTGCGCAGTACCACGCCGCTATCGTCTTCCCACCACACGTACACCTGGTCACCCCAGGTTGGGCGCTGGCCACGGCGTTCGGCGTTGGCGACGAAGGACTGCACCAGCTTGCCGCTTGGCAGCTCGACGTAGAACACCGAGTGGCCGCCCAGGTAGGCGATGTCGTGCACCTTGCCGCTGGACCAGTTGTGTTCGCAGGTCGGCATTTCGGTGGTGACCAGCAGTTTTTCCGGGCGGATGGCGTAGGTCACCGACTTGTCTTCCACCGAGGTGGCGATGCCGTAGCCCACGTAGATGTCACGGTCCAGGTCCGGGCACTTGAGCACCGCGTGACCTTCGGCGTCATCCACCACCTGGGTGTCGAAGATGTTGACGTTACCGATGAATTCGCACACCAGGCGGCTGGTCGGCGTCTCGTAGATGTCGATCGGGCTGCCGATCTGGGCGATCCAGCCCAGGTGCATGATCGCGATGCGCTCGGCCATGGTCATGGCCTCTTCCTGGTCGTGCGTCACCATCACGCAGGTCACGCCGACGCGCTCGATGATCTCCACCAGTTCCAGTTGCATCTGCGAACGCAGCTTCTTGTCGAGGGCGCCCATGGGCTCATCGAGCAGCAGCAGTTTCGGGCGCTTGGCCAGGGAGCGGGCCAGCGCCACCCGCTGACGCTGGCCACCGGACAACTGGTGCGGCTTGCGCTTGGCGTACTGGCTCATCTGGACCAGCTTGAGCATTTCGGCCACGCGGGCATCGACTTCGGCCTTGGGGATCTTGTCCTGTTGCAGGCCGAACGCAATGTTCTGCGCCACGGTCATGTGTGGGAACAAGGCGTAGGACTGGAACATCATGTTGATCGGCCGCTCGTAGGGCGGCATATCGGTGATGTCCACGCCGTCGAGGTAAATCCGACCTTCTGTCGGGCGCTCGAAGCCTGCGAGCATGCGCAGCAGGGTGGACTTGCCCGAACCCGAACCGCCGAGCAAGGCGAAGATCTCGCCTTTCTTGATTTCCAGGGACACATCGTCCACGGCAATCGTCTCGTCGAACTTCTTCGTGACCCGGTCGATTTTGACCAGCACCTTTTTCGGTGTCTGGTCGCCCTCGAGGGCTTTCTTATAGGCGCCGGAGGCAACTGCCATTTACGAAACTCCCAAAAAAAAGAGTGCAGTTCGCCCGAGGCGGGCGAACCTTGGATAGTTTGAGCCTTACTTGCCCGTCTTGACCTTGGTCCAACTACGGGTCATTAAACGTTGCACTTTCGGGGGTAGCTCGAAGTTGACGAATGTCCGGTCGAGAACCGCCTGCGGTGGGTAAACCGCTTCGTCGGTGCGTATCGATTGCTCCATCAGTTTGTCCGCCCCTGGGTTAGGGTTGGCGTAACCGACGGTGTCACTGACCTGGGCGATCACCTCAGATTGCAGTAAATAGTTGATGAAGGCGTGGGCTTCCTTGATGTTGGTGGCGTCCTTGGGAATCGCCAGCACGTCAAACCACAGGTTGCCGCCTTCCTTCGGAATTGCGTAGGCGATGTTCACGCCTTTGCCCGCTTCGCTTGCGCGAGCCTTGGCCTGGAACACGTCGCCGGAGAACCCGGCGGCCACGCAGATGTTGCCGTTGGCCAGGTCCGAGATGTATTTGGAAGAATGGAAATAGGTCACGTAGGGCCGCACTTTGAGCAGCTTTTCCTCGGCCTTCTTGTAGTCTTCAGGGTTGGTGCTGTTAGGGTCCAGGCCCATGTAGTTGAGCACCGCCGGCAGCATTTCATCCGCCGAGTCCATGAACGACACACCACAGGTGGCCAGCTTCTTCATGTTTTCCGGTTCGAACAGCACGGCCCAGGAGTCGATCTTGTCGACACCCAGCACTTCCTTCACTTTGTCGACGTTGTAACCGATGCCGTTGGTACCCCACAGGTACGGCACGGCGTACTGGTTACCCGGGTCGTTCTTCTCCAGGCGCTTGAGCAGCACAGGGTCCAGGTTGGCGTAATGAGTCAGCAGCGACTTATCGAGTTTCTGGAACGCCCCGGCCTTGATCTGCTTGCCAAGGAAGTGGTTGGACGGCACTACCACATCATAGCCGGTACGCCCGGCCAGTAACTTGCCTTCCAGGGTTTCGTTGGAATCAAACACGTCATACACGGGTTTGATGCCGGTGGCCTTTTCGAAGTTGGCCAGGGTGTCGGGACCGATGTAATCCGACCAGTTATAAATATGCACGGTCGGTGCGGCCTGCACGCTGACAGCCAGCGTGAGACCTGCACCTACCAGCAAGGCTTGGCGAAACAAAGAAATTGGCAAGTGGAGGTCCTCTTAAATAGTTGGGCCCAAAGTTGTTGCCCGGCAACAAAACCGGCGCGCAACTTACCCTCGATAAACCGATCCGGCAAAACTTTCTGTCATTTATTTGTTTCATTAACCACCGCGGGGCGCGCGGTGGTTAATGAAGGCCGGTTTATTTACCGGATTTGATCTTGGTCCAGCTGCGTGTCATTTCACGCTGGGTGGCAGCCGGCAAGTCCGCAATGGCGTAGAGCTTGGCTTGCACATCCGCTGGCGGGTAGATGCCCGGGTCATTGGTGATGTCTTTGTCGACCAGTGCGGTGGCCTTCTCGTTACCGTTCGGGAAACGCACGCTGTTGGTGATCGAAGCCATGACTTCCGGCTTGAGCAGGTAGTTCATGAACTTATAAGCGGCGTCGACGTTTTCGGCATCTTTAGGGATGGCGACCATGTCGAAGAAGCTACCGGCACCTTCTTTCGGAATGTCGTAGGCCACCTTGACCTTGCCACCGGCTTCAGCCGCACGGGACTTGGCCTGCTGGATGTCACCCGAGTAACCCACGGCTACGCAGATGTTGCCGTTGGCCAGGTCGGAGATGTACTTGGACGAGTGGAAGTAGCCAATCGAAGGACGGATTTTCAGGAACAGGTCTTCGGCTTGCTTGAGGTCGGCCTTCTTCTGGCTGTCGGTTGGCAGGCCCAGGTAATGCAGCGCGATCGGCAGCATTTCGGTCGGCGAGTCGAGGAAGCTCACGCCGCAGCTTTTGAGCTTGGCGATGTTTTCAGGCTTGAGCAGCACGTCCCACGAATCGATCTTGTCCACGCCCAGCGCGGCCTTGACCTTGTCCGGGTTGTAGCCGATGCCGATCGAACCCCACATGTACGGGAAAGCGTGCTTGTTGTCCGGGTCGCTGACCGACACGGCTTTAAGCAGGGAGGTGTTCAGGTTGCCGTAGTTGGGCAGCTTGGACTTGTCCAGCTCCTGGTAGACACCGGCCTTGATCTGCTTGGCGAGGAAGTTGTTCGACGGTACGACGATGTCGTAGCCGGACTTGCCTGCCAGCAGCTTGGCTTCAAGTGTCTCGTTGCTGTCAAAAACGTCGTACACCACCTTGATGCCCGACTCTTTTTCAAAGTTGGCGATGGTGTCCGGTGCAATGTAGTCGGACCAGTTGTAGACGTGCAGCACTTTATCGTCTGCCTGGACCGCGCCCGCCATTGCGCCCATCAGGGACAAGGCGAGGAGGGTCTTGCCAGCGTTCTTCAAACCTAATGCCTTCATTTGGTGATGCTCCAATTTTTCTTTTTTGGGCCACGTTCTTTTATGTTCAGCGACCCTTCCAGAGGGCAGCAAAACAGGGCGACAGTCTGGCAAGTTCAGGGGCCGGCTTTCAACCAAAGCCCCTGGATTTATAACTGCCCGGTGCGCTGCGCACTGAGCCTAGCACTTAGCCCTGCAATGCCGCCAAAGTCAGGTCCAGGCAATGACGAGCCTTGGTCACCAGCTCGTCGATTTCAGCCTTGCTGATCACCAGAGGCGGCGAAATGATCATGGTGTCGCCCACGGCGCGCATGATCAGGCCATTCTCGAAGCAGAAGGTTCGGCAGATCATGCCGACACCACGGCCCTCGTAACGCTTGCGCGTCGCCTTGTCCTGAACCAGCTCAATTGCACCGAGCATGCCGACACCGCGCACCTCACCCACCAACGGGTGATCCGCCAGCTCCCGCAGACGTTTCTGCAAATACGGTGCCGTTTCGTCGTGGACGCGGTTAACGATTGTTTCATCGCGCATGATGCGGATGTTTTCCAGGGCCACGGCCGCCGCCACCGGGTGACCGGAGTAGGTGAAACCGTGGTTGAAATCACCGCCTTCGTTGAGCACGGCCACCACGTCGTCGCGCACGATCAGGCCGCCCATGGGGATGTAGCCCGAGGTCAGGCCCTTGGCGATGGTCATCATGTGGGGCTTGAGGTCGTAGAAATCGCTACCGAACCACTCACCGGTACGGCCGAAACCGCAAATCACTTCGTCGGCCACAAACAGGATGTCGTACTTGGCGAGGATTTCCTTGATGCGCGGCCAGTAGCTGTCCGGCGGCACGATCACGCCACCGGCGCCCTGGATCGGCTCGGCAATAAAGGCACCGACATTGTCCACGCCCAGTTCCAGGATCTTCTCTTCCAGTTGGTTGGCGGCCCAGACCCCGAACTCTTCGGGGCTCATGTCGCCGCCTTCGCCGAACCAGTACGGCTGGGCGATATGGACGATGCCCGGGATCGGCAAGTCGCCCTGTTCATGCATATAGGTCATGCCGCCCAGGCTGGCACCAGCCACGGTGGAGCCGTGGTAGCCATTCTTGCGGCTGATGATGGTTTTCTTGTTCGGCTGGCCCTTGATCGCCCAATAGTGGCGGACCATGCGCAACATAGTGTCGTTGCCTTCGGAGCCGGAGCCGGTGAAGAACACGTGGTTCATGCCGGCAGGCGCGATGTCGGAAATCGCCTTGGCCAGCTCCAGCACCGGCGGGTGAGCGGTCTGGAAGAACAGGTTGTAGTACGGCAGTTCTTTCATTTGCCTGGCGGCGGCGTCGGCCAGTTCATCGCGACCGTAACCGATCGCCACGCACCACAGGCCGGCCATGCCGTCGAGGATCTTGTTGCCTTCGCTGTCCCACAAGTACACGCCGTGGGCTTTGGTGATGATCCGTGGGCCTTTCTCTTTCAATTGCTTGAAGTCGCTGAACGGCGCCAGGTGGTGATCACTGCTCAAGGCTTGCCATTCGCGGGTTTGCGGGTTGTTGCTGGACATACCAATCTCCTAGACTTTTCAGTGAGGGGCGCGCCGTGTGACGGGCGCGCCCGGCGCATCAGACGGCGAAGAGCAGGAATTCCCGCTCCCACGAACTGATCACGCGCTTGAAGTTTTCATGCTCGGCCCGCTTGACCGCGACATACCCTGTGATGAATTTCTGACCCAGGTATTTTTCGATGGTCTTGCTGTTTTCCATGCGTTCCAGGGCGTCTTCAATGGTCAACGGCAGGCGCAGGTTGCGTCGCTCGTAACCACGACCCACTACCGGGGCGCTGGGGTTATGGCCTTCGACCATGCCGATGTAGCCACACAGCAGGCTGGCGGCAATCGCCAGGTACGGGTTGGCGTCGGCGCCCGGCAGGCGGTTTTCCACGCGACGGTTCTGCGGGCCGGCATCCGGTACGCGCAGGCCGACGGTGCGGTTTTCTTCGCCCCACTCCACGTTCACCGGCGCCGAGGTGTCCGGCAGGAAGCGACGGAACGAGTTCACGTTGGGGGCAAACAGCGGCAGCAACTCAGGGATGAACTTCTGCAGGCCGCCAATGTGGTTGAGGAACAGCTGGCTCATGGTCCCGTCTTCATTGGAGAAGACGTTCTTGCCGGTGGCGATGTCGATGATGCTCTGGTGCAGGTGCATGGCGCTGCCGGGCTCGCCGGTCATCGGCTTGGCCATGAAGGTGGCCGCCACGTCGTGCTTGAGCGCGGCTTCACGCATGGTGCGCTTGAACACCAGGATCTGGTCGGCCAGGGACAGGGCATCGCCGTGACGGAAGTTGATTTCCATCTGGGCCGTGCCGTCTTCATGGATCAGGGTGTCGAGGTCCAGCTCCTGCAGCTCGCACCAGTCGTAGACGTCTTCGAACAGCGGGTCGAATTCGTTGGCGGCTTCTATAGAGAAGGACTGGCGGCCGGTCTCCGGGCGCCCGGACCGACCGATCGGCGGTTGCAGCGGGAAGTCCGGGTCTTCGCAGCGTTTGGTCAGGTAGAACTCCATCTCCGGCGCCACGATGGGCTGCCAGCCTTTGTCGGCGTAGAGCTTGAGGACTTTCTTGAGCACGTTGCGCGGCGACAGCTCGATCGGGTTGCCTTGCTTGTCGTAGGTGTCGTGGATCACCTGGGCGGTCGGCTCGATGGCCCAGGGCACCAGGAACACCGCGTTCTGGTCGGGGCGGCAGATCATGTCGATGTCTGCCGGGTCGAGCAATTCGTAATAGATGTCGTCTTCGACATAGTCGCCGGTCACGGTCTGCAACAGAACGCTCTCGGGCAGGCGCATGCCTTTTTCGGCGATGAACTTGTTGGTCGGCGAGATCTTGCCCCGGGTGATACCGGTCAGGTCGCCAATCATGCATTCGACTTCTGTGATCTTGTGGTCTTTCAACCAATCGGTGAGCTGGTCGAGGTTGTTACTCATAAATGCCTCTGGGCTGGGTTTCCTGGCATCCATTAAAGGCCAGGCGTTGGTTGACGCAGCATCCGCGTCGTTTTTTCGTTCAGGGTAGGAGCTTACCTGCCATTTGCTGCAGCGTTGCATTCCTCAAGCCAAAGTCGTGCAGAATCATGAGCGGCCGCGCAGAGGGGAGCCGGTCAGTGACAGTCGAGGAGGCAAAAAAGAGAGCGGATGGGCCGTCAAGAATATTGGCCGGTGCGTGGGCATTCACGCGGGACGAACGGACTGCGGACAAAGCCTGGCTGAAGCAGGCTGAGACGCCGAGTGGCGGCAGGCGAGACATGAAGCACCCCGGTATTATTGCTGTTATGGGTTTGAATCGAGCTTAGCCTTGTTCATTTTTTTACACAACACCCCCGTAAAAAATACAACACGGCCCGCTCAAGCCTGCGAGTCCCAAGCCGGTCAAACCGAAAAAACCGCCCCAAAAAGCCCCAAAAGTGCGGTCACGGCGCTTTTTTAGGGCAAAAAAGGCCTCGCTTGACTTCGGCATGCCGTTCGGGTTGACTGAAACCAGAAAAGATCAATGATTGATATTTTTAACAACAAAGGTGTTGCATCATGTCGGTACCCCCGCGTGCCGTTCAGCTTAACGAAGCGAACGCGTTCCTTAAGGATCATCCTGAGGTTCTGTACGTAGACCTTCTAATTGCGGATATGAATGGTGTGGTGCGCGGTAAGCGCATCGAACGCACCAGCCTCCACAAGGTTTACGAGAAGGGCATTAACCTGCCTGCCTCTTTATTTGCCCTGGATATCAATGGCTCGACGGTGGAAAGCACCGGCCTGGGCCTGGACATCGGTGATGCTGACCGAATCTGTTATCCGATCCCTGACACCCTGTGCAATGAACCTTGGCAAAAGCGCCCTACCGCGCAATTGCTGATGACCATGCACGAACTTGAAGGTGAACCTTTCTTCGCCGATCCGCGCGAAGTGCTCCGCCAAGTTGTAAGCAAGTTTGACGACCTCGGTCTGACCATCTGCGCCGCCTTCGAGCTTGAGTTCTACCTGATCGACCAGGAGAACGTGAACGGCCGCCCACAACCGCCCCGCTCGCCGATCTCCGGCAAACGCCCGCACTCGACACAGGTCTACCTGATCGACGACCTCGACGAATACGTCGATTGCCTCCAGGACATCCTGGAAGGTGCCAAAGAGCAAGGCATCCCGGCCGACGCCATCGTCAAGGAAAGTGCCCCGGCGCAGTTCGAAGTGAACCTGCACCACGTGGCCGACCCGATCAAGGCCTGCGACTACGCAGTGTTGCTCAAGCGCCTGATCAAGAACATCGCCTACGACCATGAGATGGACACCACCTTCATGGCCAAGCCTTACCCAGGCCAGGCTGGCAACGGTTTGCACGTACACATCTCGATCCTGGACAAGGACGGCAAGAACATCTTTGCCAGCGAGGATCCCGAGCAGAACGCCGCATTGCGTCACGCGATCGGCGGTGTGCTCGAGACCCTACCCGCCCAAATGGCGTTCCTGTGCCCTAACGTCAACTCCTACCGTCGTTTCGGCGCACAGTTCTACGTGCCGAACTCGCCGTGCTGGGGCCTGGACAACCGCACCGTGGCGATTCGCGTACCGACCGGCTCGTCCGACGCCGTACGTATCGAACACCGTGTGGCCGGTGCCGACGCCAACCCTTACCTGCTGATGGCTTCGGTCCTGGCAGGCGTGCACCACGGCCTGACCAACAAGATCGAACCGAGCGCACCCGTGGAAGGCAACAGCTACGAGCAGAACGAACAGAGCCTGCCGAACAACCTGCGCGATGCCCTGCGCGAGTTGGACGACAGCGAGGTGATGGCCAAGTACATCGATCCTAAATACATCGATATCTTCGTCGCCTGTAAGGAAAGTGAGCTGGAAGAGTTCGAACACTCCATCTCCGACCTTGAGTACAACTGGTACCTGCATACCGTCTAAACGACGGCTGCATTAAATGTGGTGAGCGGGCTTGTCCCGCGCTGGGTGGCGAAGCCGCCCTAAAACCAGACGCCGCATTCTGCCTGTCAGAATGCGGCGTTTTTATTGGGGCCGCTTCGCAGCCCAGCGCGGGGCAAGCCCGCTCACCACAACAAGCGGTATGGATCATCCCCAGGCTCTGCGTACAATGCCCGCTGCCTTGTAGGAGACTTCCATGCCCACCCGCCCCGCCGCCCCTCGCAAACCCCGCGCCCGCAGCCAGGCACGGATCGACGCGATTCTCGATGCCGCCCGCACCTTGCTGGCCGCCGAAGGCGTGGCGAGTTTGTCGATCTACAGCGTGGCCGAGCGCGCGCAGATTCCGCCGTCGTCGGTGTATCACTTTTTCGCCAGTGTGCCGGCGCTACTGGAGGCACTGACCGCCGATATACATGCAGCCTTCCGCTGCGCCATCCAGGCCCCCATCGAGCATGATTCACTCAAGCATTGGCGCGACCTGTCCTACATCGTCGAACAGCGCATGCTGACCATCTACAGCAACGACGCCGCCGCGCGCCAGTTGATCCTGGCCCAGCACGGGCTGACCGAAGTGACCCAGGCGGACCGCCAGCATGATCTGGAGTTGGGGGATTTGATGCTGGAGGTGTTCGACCGCCACTTTGAAGTGCCGAGCTTGCCAACCGATGTGGATGTGTTTGCGCTGGCGTTGGAATTGAGTGATCGCGTGTATGCGCGTTCGGTGCATCAGCATGGGCTGATTACGCCGCGTATGGCGGAGGAAGGGATGCGGGTTTTTGATGCGTATGTGGGGCTGTATTTGCCGGCTTACCTGCCCAAGCGCTGAGTTTTGTGCTGGCCGGACTGGCCTCATCGGGGGCAAGCCCCCGATGACGGCCTCAAGAGCGACGCAAATCACAACTTGGCGATCGACACCTCAGTCGACTTCACAAAGGCAATCACTTCGCTGCCAATCACCAGTTCCAGCTCTTTGACCGAGCGAGTAGTGATCACGGACGTGACGATACCGGATGCAGTCTGCACGTCGATTTCCGACAGCACGTCGCCGACGACGATTTCCTTGATGGTGCCTTTGAACTGGTTACGCACGTTGATGGCTTTAATAGTCATGGTGTACTTCCTTCGTAGGACAAGTGAGTTATTGAGCCCAACGCAGTTGCGTAGGCAGCGGTGAAACAGGTTCGGGTTCCGGCGGTGTGCCGGGCAACGACAGCACACGGTTGAGCACTTCGGCTTCCAACGCCGCCAGGCGATGTGAACCTCGGGCCCGTGGGCGCGGCAGGTCGACGATCAGGTCGAGGCCGATTTCGCCGTCTTCGATCAGGATCACCCGGTCGGCAATGGCCACGGCTTCGCTGACGTCATGGGTCACCAGCAACACGGTGAAACCGTGTTTTTGCCAGAGGTTTTCGATCAGTTGCTGCATCTCGATACGGGTGAGGGCGTCCAGGGCGCCCAGCGGTTCGTCGAGCAGCAGCAGGCGTGGCTGGTGAATCAAGGCGCGGGCCAGGGCCACACGCTGCTTCTGGCCACCGGACAAGGCCGCCGGCCACTCATTGGCGCGCTCGGCCAGGCCGACCGCTTCCAGGGCGTCCAAGGCTTTAGGGCGCCAGTTGCCTTTGAGGCCCAGGCCGACGTTGTCGATGATCTTTTTCCACGGCAGCAGGCGCGCTTCCTGGAACATCAAGCGCGTATCTTCAATCGCCTCGCTCAGCGGCGCCGAACCGGCCAGCAGCTCGCCGCCGCTGGCTTTGTCCAGGCCGGCCAACAGGCGCAGCAAGGTACTTTTTCCGCAGCCACTGCGACCGACCACGGCCACGAACTGTCCCGCCGGAATGTGCAGGTCGATTTCCTTGAGCACTTCCCGCGCGCCGAAGGCCTTGCGCAATTTGCGCACCGCCAGGGGAATCCCCTTCAGCAGGCGCGGAGGTTGTTGAGCCGTCATGCCGCACCGCCTTTATTCACTTGGTAAGCCGGGTGCCAGCGCAGCCATACACGCTCCAGACCGCGAGCGGCCAGGTCGGCCAGCTTGCCGAGGATGGCGTACATCACGATGGCCAACACCACCACGTCGGTTTGCAGGAATTCGCGGGCGTTCATCGCCAGGTAGCCGATACCCGAGCTGGCGGAAATGGTTTCCGCCACGATCAGCGTCAGCCACATAAAGCCCAGGGCAAAGCGCACGCCCACCAGGATCGATGGCAGCGCGCCCGGCAGGATCACTTGCCAGAACAGGCTGAAACCGGACAAGCCATAGCTGCGCGACATTTCTACCAGCGCCGGGTCGACGTTGCGGATGCCGTGGTAGGTGTTGAGGTAGATCGGGAACAGCGTGCCGAGGGCGACCAGGAAAATCTTCGCGGTCTCGTCGATGCCAAACCATAGGATCACCAGCGGAATCAGCGCCAGGTGCGGCACGTTGCGGATCATCTGCACCGAGCTGTCAAGCAGGCGTTCGCCCCACGTCGACAGGCCGGTGATAAACCCCAGCGCCAGGCCGATGCTGCCACCGATCACAAAGCCCAGGCCGGCACGCCAGCCACTGATGGCCAGGTGCGTCCAGATTTCGCCGCTGCGCACCAGGTTGACCCCAGCCTCAATCACCGCACTGGGCGCCGGCAGGATGCGTGTCGACAACCAGCCCGCCGACACCGACAACTGCCACACCGCCAGCAATAGAATCGGCAGCACCCAGGGCGCCACGCGATGGCTCAATTTTTCAAAAGTCATGGCGCCGCCTCAGCTCTGTGACGCAGCTTTGGGAAGGATATCGTTGGCGACCATCTCACCGAACGGGCTCACGTAACCGGCGCTTTTCGGCAACTCCGGACGTTCGATATCCAGGTGCGGGAACAGCAGCTCGGCGACCCGATAGGACTCTTCCAGGTGTGGATAACCGGAGAAGATAAAGGTGTCGATGCCCAGCGCGGCGTACTCCTTGACCCGTTCTGCAACCGTCGGGCCATCGCCCACCAGCGCGGTGCCCGCACCGCCACGCACCAGGCCGACGCCGGCCCACAGGTTGGGGCTGACTTCCAGGTTGTCGCGGTTGCCGCCATGCAAGGCCGCCATGCGCTGCTGGCCGACGGAATCGAAGCGCGCCAGGGAAGCCTGGGCACGGGCGATGGTGGCGTCGTCGAGATGGGAGATCAGTTTGTCGGCGGCTTTCCAGGCTTCTTCGTTGGTTTCGCGCACGATCACATGCAGACGAATGCCGAAGCGCACGGTGCGCCCGAGTTTCGCCGCCTTGGCCCGCACCTGCTCGATCTTCTCGGCGACTGCAGCCGGTGGCTCGCCCCAGGTCAGCACCATCTCCACTTGTTCGGCGGCGAGGTCCTGAGCCGCTTCGGATGAACCACCGAAGTACAGCGGCGGGCGCGGTTGCTGGATCGGCGGGTAGAGCAACTTGGCGCCTTTGACGCTGATGTGCTCGCCGTCGTAGTCCACGGTTTCGCCTTCCAGCACACGACGCCAGATGCGGGTGAATTCCACCGAAGCCTGATAACGCTCCTCGTGACTGAGGAACAAGCCATCGCCGGCCAGCTCTTCCGGGTCACCACCGGTTACCAGGTTGAACAACGCACGGCCGCCGGACAGGCGATCCAGGGTCGCGGCCTGACGCGCGGCCACCGTCGGGGAAATGATCCCGGGGCGCAGCGCGACAAGGAATTTCAAACGCTGGGTCACCGGGATCAGCGAGGCGGCCACCAGCCAGGAGTCTTCGCAGGAACGGCCGGTGGGGATCAGTACCCCGCCGAATCCCAGGCGGTCAGCGGCCTGGGCCACTTGCTGCAGATAACCGTGATCAACGGCGCGAGCGCCTTCGGCGGTGCCAAGGTAATGGCCGTCGCCGTGGGTAGGCAGGAACCAGAAAATAGTGAGGCTCATGGAGTTGTCTCCTGAAGAAATCGGATTACGGCGCTTTAGCCACGGCAGCCGGTGGCGTCCAGATCACGTCCTTGATGTTCAAGGGCTTGGGGATCAATTTGAGTTGGTAGAAGCTATCGGCGATTTTCTGCTGGGCCGCCACCACTTCCGGGGTCAGGAACAGCGCGCCGTAGCCCTGGCGTTTTACCGAGGTCAGGGTGATGTCTGCCGGCAGGCCCAGCAGCGGCGCGACCTGTTCGGTCACTTCCTGGGGGTTGGCCTTGGACCACTCGCCCACCGCGCGCACTTCTTCGATCAGCGCCTTGACCACTTCAGGGTGTTTTTCGGCGTACGGCTTGGTGGCCAGGTAGAACTGGTGGTTGTCGGCGATGCCGGTGCCGTCACGCAGGGTGCGCGCTTGCAGTTGCTTCTCGGCGGCGGCCTGGTACGGGTCCCAGATCACCCACGCATCCACGCTGCCACGCTCGAAGGCGGCACGGGCATCGGCGGGCGGCAGGAACACGGTCTGCACGTCGGTGTATTTCAGGCCGGCGTCTTCCAGGGCACGCACCAGCAGGTAGTGCACGTTGGAGCCTTTGTTGAGCACGATTTTCTTGCCCTTGAGCTCGGCCACCGATTTGATCGTCGAGTCTTTCGGCACCAGGATCGCTTCGCTGGTGGGCGCTGGCGGCTCGTAGGCCACGTAGAGCAGGTCGGCACCGGCGGCCTGGGCGAAGACCGGCGGGGTTTCGCCGGTGACACCGAAGTCGATGGAACCCACGTTCAGGCCTTCGAGCAGTTGCGGACCGCCGGGAAACTCGGTCCATTGCACCTGCACACCTTGGGCGGCCAGGCGTTTTTCCAGGGTACCCTTGGCCTTTAGCAGCACCAGGGTGCCGTATTTCTGGTAACCGATCCGCAGGGTCTCGGCAGCTTGAGCCTGAACAATGGCGCCGAAGGACACAGCCGCAGCAAACAGTGCGACCAGACCACGACGCAAGATGACAGTGCGCATGGCGCTCTCTCCAAATAATGCGATGAGGGGGTTGGCTGCACCTGCTTGGCCGTTGGCGGCTGAGTAAGGTGAGTACATCTATATAGCGGTGAGGCTGACTTAAATGCTCCAGCGAGCACTCAACAAACGTTCATTCAACACATGCGGGTCCAACGGTTTCGGACGACGGGCCATGGCGCCATAAAGCGTCTCCAGGGCCTCGTGCAAACGGTGTTCGAGGACCGGTACCAGTTGTGCCTGGGCACTGCCTTCGCCGTAGGCGATCTGGCTGTCTTCGGCAAAGATGCCGTGGAGCAGCTCCTGGGCTTTGAGGGCCGACAATACCGGCTTCAGGGCGTAATCCACCGCCAGCATGTGGGCGATGCTGCCGCCGGTCGCCATCGGCAGCACAACCTTGTGGGCCAGGGCGCGCTCGGGCAGCAGGTCGAGCACGGTTTTCAACGCCCCGGAGAACGAAGCCTTGTACACCGGCGTGGCGATCACCAGGCCATCCGCGTTAGCCACCTGTTGCAGCAGGTCAATGACCTTGGGGCTGTCGAAGCGTGCATGCAGCAAGTCTTCAGCCGGGAAGTCCCGTATCTGGTAACTCACCACTTCAACGCCTTTGTCTTGCAACCACTGACGGGTTTTTTCCAGCAAGACCCCGGAGCGGGAACGCTGGCTGGGACTGCCTCCAAGTGTTACGACCAACATGCAGGAATTCCTTGAGCAAGTGCCGGCGGTTCGCTGTGTGGCGATGGCGCCAAGATGGAACAGACCTTATCAGCAGATTAATATATCTATAAATCTTATTTTTTCATTTGTTTATTCTTTAAATGCATATGAGATTTATAAACCGCCAGGCGAAAAAAAAGGCCGTAGAAACGGCCTGAAAACCCCTGCTGTGATTCAGTTTCAACGATTAGGCTGTGGAGTAAGCCGCAAATACGGCTTCACCGCCCGATACCCCTTCGGAAAGCGCTTCTTGATTTCTTCCTCATCCTTGAGCGACGGCACGATCACCACTTCATCACCGTCCTGCCAGTTGGCGGGGGTGGCGACTTTGTAGTTGTCGGTCAGTTGCAGCGAGTCGATGACCCGCAGGATTTCGTGGAAGTTACGGCCGGTGCTGGCCGGGTAGGTGATGGTCAGGCGGATCTTCTTGTGCGGGTCGATCACGAACAAGGAACGCACGGTGAGGGTGTCACTGGCATTCGGGTGGATCAGGTCGTAGAGGTCCGAAACCTTGCGGTCGGCGTCAGCCAGGATCGGGAAGTTGACGACGGTGGCCTGGGTTTCGTTGATGTCTTCGATCCACTTGTGGTGCGAGTCCACCGGGTCCACCGACAGGGCGATGGCCTTGACGCCGCGCTTGGCGAACTCGTCCTTGAGCTTGGCGGTGAAGCCCAGCTCCGTGGTGCACACCGGGGTAAAGTCCGCCGGGTGGGAAAACAACACACCCCAGCTGTCGCCCAGCCATTCGTGGAAACGAATCTTGCCGGCGCTGGAATCCTGTTCGAAGTCGGGGGCGATATCGCCCAGTCTTAGGCTCATGGTGTGGCTCCTGGTGAGTGCTTATGGAGCCCACTGTGCATGGATTGCGGATTATTTAAAAAGAATAAATATCGATTTATCTAGACGATAAAGGAATATTAAAAATCTGTTCATTGGACGCGGGAAAGGGCGAGGCGCAACATCGTTTCCAAGGTTCGAGAAGGCCTTGAGACGCTGTACAAAGAGGGGTTCAGGAAGGGCTTGCGGGGGTTTAGCCCGACTTGAAAAGCAAGACACCTTGCCCGGCGTGCGCCGGGCAAGGTTTACAGTCTTACAACAGCTTTACGCTACTAGAACAGTGGCAGCGAGTAGCTGACGATCAGGCGGTTTTCGTCCTGGGAACGGGTGTTCGCCAGGTCGGTGCGCCACATAGCGTTTTTCCAGGCAACGCCGAGGTTTTTCAGCGGACCTTCTGGAATCACGTAGGCAACGGTGATGTCGCGTTCCCACTCGGACTGGCCGGTGGTTTCAGCACGACCGTTGTTGTTGGCGATAGTGTCGATGTCGCTACCTTTCAGGTAAACAACACCCGCCGTCAGGCCAGGTACGCCAACTTTGGCGAAGTCATACGCGTAGCGAGCTTGCCAGGTACGTTCGCCGGCACGGGCGAACTTTTGGATCTGCATGTCGGTCGTCAGGTAAGCCGACGAACCGTCACCCTGGTTCAGCCAAGGGAAGTCGCTGCTGCCGTTGCTGACCTGATAACCACCACCGAAGGTGTGACCGGCAACGGTGTACAGGAACAGGCCGCTGTACAGGTTGTTGTCGACCTTACCCTTGCCGGCGTTGAAGCCGTTGTAGTTACCGTTGGTGTAGTAAGCAGGGGTGTTGCCGTTTTTACCATCGTCAGAGCTGTTGAAATAACGCAGGTCAGACTTCAAAACGCCCGGGCCGATTGCCCAGTTGTGCGTCAGGCCGAGGAAGTGCTGCTTGTAGAAGTCTTCCAGGTTGCCGTAGTAGTACTGGGCAGTCAGGTCTTTGGTGATTTTGTAGTCACCACCCGCATAGTAGAACTTGTTAACGAAAGTGCCTGTGTTGTAGTTGGAGCTACCGTTGGCGCCGCCCAGCGACAAGCCTTCGTTGTTGCTGGAGTTACGGCCCTTGGCATGCTCGATCTGACCAGCAACCAAGGTCAAATCCTTGATGTCGTTGGTAGTGATCTGGCCACCTTGGAAGGTTTGCGGCAGCAGACGACCATCGTTGGTCACGATAACGGGCAGCTTAGGCTGCAGGGTGCCCAGCTTCAGCTCGGTTTGGGAGATCTTGACCTTGCCGGTCACGCCCAGGCTGGCGTAATCGTTGACAGCGGTATTGCCGTCACTTGGGAACACGGTGCCACCGGAAGCGGTGCCACTGTAGTTACCATGTTCTGCACGGCTTGAATCCAGACGCACGCCATACAGGCCAATTGCATCAACGCCGAACTGAACAGTACCTTGGGTGTAACCCGAGATGAAACGCAGATCGAAGCCTTGGCCCCACTCGGCGTTCTTGCTGCGGGTGGTGGCACCAGGGGCGCCATCACGGTTATCAGTGTTGATGTAGAAGTTACGCAGACCCAGTGTGGCCTTGCTGTCTTCGATGAAACCGGCAGCGCCTGCTTGCTGAGCGATTACGCCCAAAGCTACAGACAGTGCCAAGGTGGACTTCTTCATGTACCGCTCCTCTCGTTTCTAATTTTTGTATTTCTTTGGTCTCGGGTCTGACGCCCTCGATCCACAGATGCGCGATTAGCACCGGATAGTGACTGACAAGTCAATCGTAACCTTGTGTGTCTACTACCTTCGTCTAACCACCGTTGATTTGGTCCCTGCAGGGTAATGAGTTTTTCATACACCCAAAAAGAATTATTTCATTATTTTTCATACGATTCAGGAATAAGACTTTCCGTGACGTGGGCAGGCCAGCATAGACCACTCGCCACACACGCTAATTCCTAAAGGGTATTTGTTAGAGCTTTTTTAGATCGATTAGTGTGGCCGCGCTGTTGCATACGTCACCCACGATCAAAAAGGCGACGCCATCATGGCCAAAGGCACATCCTCCCGTCAATTTGTTACAGTTTTTGTGTCACTAATCGTTTCTTTTGCTGTCCAAGCCGCCCATTCGAAGGTTCAGGTGTTGCGAGCGTCCACACTCTATCCATAGCCGTCCACCTGTTATCGGCGTCAGATCAAGAATGCTTAAACTTTAGTCGTGCGTGACGGCAGGCTCTTGCACGAGCCTGCCCGGTGACTTGGGGGTAGGGCTCTACAAGGCCTTCTCGAAAATCTTCGAGTTGCGCTGGTAGTTGTACAGCGAGGCCCGTGCCGATGGCAGGCGATCCACGCTGCTCGGCACAAAGCCACGCTCACGGAACCAGTGGGCAGTCCGCGTGGTAAGTACGAACAGCGTCTTCAACCCCTGGGCCCGGGCACGGGTTTCGATACGCTCCAGCAGCTCGTCACCCCGCCCGCCGTGGCGGTACTCCGGGTTCACCGCCAGGCAAGCCAGTTCACCCGCGTCCGAATCGGCGATCTGATACAACGCCGCACACGCGATGATCATGCCTTCGCGCTCCACCACGCTGAACTGCTCGATCTCACGCTCGAGCACTTCCCGCGAACGGCGCACCAGGATGCCCTGTTCTTCCAGGGGGCTGATCAGGTCGAGCAAGCCGCCGACGTCTTCAATCGCCGCCTCGCGCACCCGTTCGAATTGCTCCTGGGCTACCAGCGTGCCGCCGCCATCGCGGGTGAACAGTTCGGTGAGCAAGGCGCCGTCTTCGGCGTAGCTGACGATGTGGCTGCGCCCTACCCCGCCACGACAGGCCTCGGCCGCCGCATCGAGCAATTCGGACTGGTAGTTGCTGCTGCCCAGGCGTTGCAGGTGTGCCGGTACTTGTTGCGGGCGCAGTTCGCGGACGAGGCGGCCATTTTCATCGATCAGGCCGAGATCAGCGCCGAACAGCAGCAGCTTGTCCGCCCCCAGGTCGATGGCGGCGCGGGTGGCGACGTCTTCGCAGGCCAGGTTGAAGATCTCCCCCGTCGGCGAATAGCCCAGGGGCGACAGCAGCACAATGGAGCGCTCATCCAGCAGGCGATTGATGCCCTTGCGATCGACCCGGCGCACTTCGCCGGTGTGGTGGTAATCCACGCCGTCAAGCACACCGATAGGCCGCGCCGTCACCAGGTTGCCGCTGGCCACCCGCAGGCGCGAGCCCTGCATCGGCGACGAGGCCATGTCCATCGACAGGCGCGCTTCGATGGCGATACGCAGGTGGCCGACCGCGTCGATCACACACTCCAGCGTCGCGGCATCGGTGATGCGCATGCCTTCATGGTAAGTCGGGACCAGGCCGCGCGCTTCAAGGCGCGCTTCGATCTGTGGGCGCGAACCGTGCACCAGCACCAGACGCACGCCCAGGCTGTGGAGCAGCACCAGGTCGTGGACGATATTGCCGAAATTCGGATGATCCACACCGTCGCCGGGCAACATGACCACAAAGGTGCAGTCGCGGTGGGCATTGATGTAGGGCGAAGCGTGACGAAGCCAATTAACGTAGTCGGGCATGGAACCTGGGCCTGTAATAAAAAGCAGCCGAAAAAGGATGAGTCGTGAAAACGCACAGCGGGCTGATGGTTATCGTCGGAACAGGCTTGGCGACACGCTCGCTCTCCTTATGTACGAATGGACAGGGGTTAATTTACGCAGGTTTCAGGCAGTAATGTTCGATCAGTTCCCGCAATAGACGCACTGTAGGCGTCAAGCGTGACATTTCGAGGTACTCGCCCGGTTGATGGGCACAGGCGATGTCGCCAGGGCCGAGCACCAGGGTGTCACAACCAAGGCGCTGAAGATAAGGCGCTTCGGTGCCGAACGCTACTGCTTCGGCACGATGCCCGGTCAATCGTTCCGCGACCCGCACCAACTCGGCGTCTTCGACCTGCTCGAACGGCGGCACTGCGGGGAATAACGGCGCGTAGTCGATCTTGACCTTATGGCGCTCGGCCAGGGGTTCGAGCTTTTGCCGGATAGCCGCACGCAGCACTTCGGGATCCATGCCCGGCAAGGGCCGCAGGTCGAATTCCAGGGAGCACTGGCCGCAGATACGGTTGGGGTTGTCGCCACCATGGATACAGCCGAAGTTCATGGTCGGTTGCGGCACGCTGAATTGTGGGTTGCGGTACTCGCGCTGCCAGGCCAGGCGCAGGCCGCGCAGCTCGCCGATGGCGTCATGCATGGCTTCCAAGGCGCTGTGTCCCAGGCTTGGGTCCGACGAATGGCCGCTTTGGCCGAGAATGTCGATACGCTCCATCATCACGCCTTTGTGCAGGCGGATCGGCTTGAGGCCGGTCGGTTCACCGATCACCGCCGCGCGGCCCAACGGGCGCCCGGCTTCGGCCAATGCCCGGGCACCGGACATGGAGCTTTCTTCATCGCAGGTGGCGAGGATCAGCAACGGTTGCTTGAACGGTTGGTCCAGCAGCGGCAACACCGCTTCAATCGCCAGCGCGAAAAAACCCTTCATGTCGCAACTGCCCAATCCTACCCAGCGGCCGTCGACTTCCGTCAGCTTGAGCGGATCGGTCTTCCACAACGCAGCGTCATAAGGAACGGTGTCGCTATGGCCGGCCAATACCAGGCCGCCGGGGCCTGTGCCAAAGCTGGCCAGCAGGTTGAATTTGCCGGGGCTGACCGGTTGGATGTCAATGGAGAACCCCAGGTCGCCCAACCAACCGGCGAGCAAATCGATCACCGGGCGGTTGGTCTGGTCGAGAGACACTTGGGTGCAACTCACCGAAGGCGCGGCAATCAGCGCGGCGAACTGCTCTTTCATGGACGGTAACGGCATACGCGGTCTCCCAACTTCCCGGATGAGCCCCACTATAGAGGCATCTGCACGAGACAATAAACCGTTGCGGCGCGTTGCCGGGCTCAGTCCTGTACACTGCACGACCTTGGCAGCCACTCTTTTCCCCGGCTGCGCTCCCGATCCTGGATTTTCCGGCCATGCAGAAAGAAACCGAAATCAAGCTCCGCGTCAGCCGCGAAACACTCGCCGCGCTGCGTGAGCACCCGCTACTGAAAAAACGCAACAAAAGTGGCTGGGAACGCCGTGAGTTGATGAACCAGTACTTCGACACCCCCGAGCGTGACCTGGCCCAGGCCAAAGTCGCCCTGCGCCTGCGCAAGGACGGTGACGACATTATCCAGACCCTCAAGACCCGTGGCCAAAGCGTCGCCGGCCTGTCGGAACGCAATGAGTACAACTGGGACCTGCCCAAGGCCAAGCTCGACGTGAAGAAACTCGACGGCGACTGCTGGCCCGAGCAACTGGCCGATCTGGACAAAAAGACCCTCAAGCCGATCTTCACCACCGACTTCGTGCGCGAGCGCGCAGAAATCGCCTGGGGCCGTGGCAAGGCCAAGGTGGTGATCGAAGCCGCCCTGGACCTGGGCCATGTGGTCGTGGGTAAGCAGAAAGAAGAAATCTGCGAGCTGGAACTGGAACTGCGCGAAGGCGAGCCGGCTGCGCTGCTGGAGTTGGCCGCCGAGCTGGCCGCCACCCTCGCACTGATGCCGTGTGACATCAGCAAGGCCGAGCGCGGCTACCGCCTGTACGACGCCAGCAGCTACTCCCTGAGCCTGCCGGCGCCGCAGATCCACGCCGAAATGCCGCTGGACGACGCCTTCGCCGCAATCATGTGGCACCTGCTCGGCAGCAGCCAGCGCCTGGCCGAGCAATACCGCTTCAATGGCCACTGGCGTCTGCTGCAGGACTGGGTCGAAAACCTCGGCGAACTGCGCGCCCTGATCGGCAGCCTCGGCCAGGCCGCGCCGCGTCAATCCACCAGCGAACTGCGCAGCGCACTCGATGCACTGCTGGAAGACTGGCGCCCACTGGTCCAGGCCGGTGACGACGACGAAGACATCCGCAAAGCCGCACCCGAGCAGTTTGCCGAAGAATTGGACGACGTGCGCTGGGGCTTGTTCTCGCTGAACATGTCACGCTGGCTGATGGCCCGCACCTGGACTGCCGACCGCAACGTGCGCGGCAACCGCCAGGGCGCCGCGCAAATCACCAACTGGCTGCCGCGCCTGCTGGCCGACGATGCCGTCGCCCTGCAACTGCCGCGCTACCAGCAGCAACCGGAAGACCTGGCCGAGCAACTGCCGCGCATCGAACGCATCCAGGCCTGGCTGCACCATGCGCGTAACGTGGTGGACATTGCGGAACTGGATCGTTTGTACGGCGAGCTGAACAAGCTGGCGCAACTGGCCAACCAGCCGATCACCGACGAGTCGCTGGATGCGCGCATGCATCAGGCGATTGCGGTGTATCAGAACCGTGCCTGGAAGACCCTGCTGCGCCTGTAATATCGCCATCGGGGGCCTAGCCCCCGATGAGGCCGATCCTGTCAGCGCAATACTGGCAGGCTGGTGGTCGACTTGATCTCGGACAGCGCCACGATCGAGTTGACCTCCTGAATCCCCGGCACCATCGATAACTTCTCGAAGAAAAACCGCTCGTACGCCTCAATGTCCGACGTCACGATGCGCAGCAGAAAATCCACCGCCCCCATCAGCACATAGCACTCCAGCACTTCCGGAAACCCACGAATCGCGTCGGTGAACTCGGTGAAATTGGATCGGCCGTGGGCGTTGAGTTTGACCTCGGCAAAGATCTGCGTATTCAGGCCGATCTTCTTGCGATCCAGCAGAGTGACCTGGCCGCGAATCACTCCTTCCTCCTTGAGCCGCTGGATGCGTCGCCAGCACGGCGACTGGGACAGTCCGACCTGTTCGGCGATCTGCGCGCTGGACAGCGAGGCGTCCTCTTGCAGCAGGGCCAGGATGCGGCGGTCGTAGACGTCCAATTCGCTGTGCATAAAAATACCTTTATGTATGGATTTTATGAATTGATTGATTCAATAAAACGCAAATCAGGCTCATCTTAGATAAGAAATCTCCCGAAGCGAATGTAAAAATTTCTCCAGTCGAATCTGGAGAATCAGCATGCATGCCGTCGAAACCACCTACCCCATGACCCGCGTCGATGCGTGGGCTGCCAGCAGCGCCCATTGCCAGGCGCATTACCGGATCGTCGCCGAGGCGGAGCCCGATGTGTTGTGTCGGGTACTCAACTATTTTGCGTTGCAGTTCCTGACACCGAGCCAGGTCAACGTGAGCCGCCAGGAAGACCTGCTGAACATCGATATCGTGATGGATAGCCTGAGCTGGCATCGCGCCCAAGTGATCGCCGAAAAGATTCGAAACCTGATCAGCGTGTGCACGCTGCACGTGTGGCGCGCTGATTCCGTGGGGCCTGCGGCCGTGGCGGCAGCAGCTCGGTAAAGGCCTGCAACATACGCGGGGAGGAAGATATTCGGCGGCTGGCTAGCCTGAAATGTCGTCCGAGGCTACCCAGGAACACCTTCATGTCTGTTGATCACCGATTGGAACTGCATCAGTTGCTCCCGGCGCTGGTCGAGGGAGGGGTGATTGCTCCCGACATCGCGAAGCGCTTATCAGCGCTGCCCGCCGGCAACGCCCAGCATCCGTTGGAGTGCATCGCCGCCCATGGGCCTTCCCTGGAAACCCTGACCCAGTGGCTTGCCCAACATGTGGGGCAACCTTATTGGCGTATCGACCCGCTGAAGATCGATGTCGCAACGGTCGTGCCGCTGATGTCCCACGCGTTTGCCCAATGCCACGCCATCCTTGCGGTAGCCGTGGACGCGCAGACCGTCACCGTTGCCAGCGCCCAGCCCCATGTCACCAGCTGGGAATCGGGACTGGCACAAGTGCTCCAGCGCTCGATCAGGCGCGTGGTTGCCAACCCCCAGGACATTCAGCGTTGTATCAGCGAATTCTACCGGCTGGCGAAGTCCGTCAGCGGTGCGGATCAAAAGGTGGCGGGGCCTGGCAACGTCGAGTTGCTCAACCTCGGCGCCAGCGACCAGGAGCCGGACGCCAACGACGCGCATATCGTCAATATCGTCGACTGGCTGTTGCAATACGCGTTCGCCCAGCGGGCCAGTGATATTCATATCGAGCCGTGCCGTGAGCAAGGACGCGTGCGCTTTCGCATTGATGGGCTGCTGCACGACGTCTATCAATTTCCACCCCAAGTGACGATGGCGGTGGTCAGCCGCCTGAAAAGCCTCGGGCGGATGAACGTGGCGGAAAAACGCAAACCCCAGGACGGTCGGGTCAAGACCAAAAGCCCTGCCGGCACAGAAGTCGAGTTGCGGCTGTCGACCTTGCCCACTGCCTTTGGCGAGAAACTGGTGATGCGGATTTTCGACCCGCAGGTGCTGCTCAAGGACTTTGACGAGCTGGGCTTGTCGGCCGAGGACCAGCAGCGATGGCACGACATGACGCGCCACACCAACGGCATCATCCTGGTCACGGGGCCTACCGGTTCAGGCAAGACCAGCACCCTCTACACCACGCTCAAACACTTGGCGACCCGGGAGGTCAATCTTTGCACCGTGGAAGACCCGATCGAGATGGTCGAGCCGGCGTTTAATCAAATGCAGGTACAGCCCAATATCGACCTGACGTTCGCCAACGGCATCCGAGCCCTGCTTCGCCAGGACCCGGACATCATCATGATCGGCGAGATCCGCGACCAGGAAACCGCCGAGATGGCGATCCAGGCCGCATTGACCGGGCATTTGGTGCTCTCGACGCTGCACACCAACGATGCGCCCAGCGCCATCAGCCGCTTGCAGGAACTGGGCATTGCTCATTATTTGATCAAGGCCACGTTATTGGGCGTAATGGCGCAGCGCTTGGTGCGCTTGCTGTGCCCTCATTGCAAGCGGGTGGCGGGCGATGCTCACGAAGCGGTAGGGTGTGCAGAATGCCGAAACAGCGGGTTTCGCGGGCGCGCCGGGGTCTACGAGATCATGGTGCTGAATGACTCGCTCAAGGCGCTGATCACGCCAGGCGCCGACGCGCAGTCCCTGCGCAGGGAGGCGGTGGCGCAAGGCATGTGCGGCCTGCGCATGGCCGGCGTGGGTAAAGTCAAGGCGGGGCTGACCACAATGGCCGAGGTATTGCGAGTGACGCCTGGGGATTCGGTAACAAATGCGTTGATTACCCCGTGCTGAAACCGTCCTTATCGGTGACAAGACCGTTACAATCCGCCGAACGTCGTTTAACTGACACCAACAGATAGGGAATCGCTATGCAGATCGGAACCGTACTGCTTCTTTTCGTGGGCCTGGCCATCGCCATCCTGTTCATGGGCTTCAAGGTGGTACCCCAGGGCTATCAGTGGACCGTCGAGCGCTTCGGCCGGTACACCAACACCCTCAAGCCGGGTCTGAACATCATCATCCCGGTCATGGACCGCATCGGCCGCAAGATCAACGTGATGGAAAGCGTGCTGGATATCCCGCCCCAGGAAGTCATCACCGCCGACAACGCCACCGTGCAGATCGACGCCGTGTGCTTCTTCCAGGTGGTCAATACCGCCCAGGCCGCCTACGAGGTCAACAACCTCGAACACGCTATCCGCAACCTGCTGCAAACCAATATCCGTACCGTGCTCGGCTCCATGGAGCTGGATGCCATGCTCAGCCAGCGCGACGGCATCAACGAAAAACTGCTGCGCACCGTCGATGAAGCCACGGCGCCGTGGGGCATCAAGATCACCCGGATCGAAATCAAGGACATCAGCCCGCCCGCCGACCTGATGGCCGCCATGTCCGGCCAGATGAAAGCCGAGCGGATCAAGCGCGCACAGATCCTGGAAGCCGAAGGCCTGCGGGCGTCGGCGATCCTGACGGCCGAAGGCAAGAAGCAGGCACAGATTCTTGAAGCCGAAGGTGGACGCCAGGCCGCGTTCCTGGAGTCTGAAGCCCGTGAGCGTCAGGCAGAGGCTGAGGCCCGCGCGACCCAGGTGGTTTCCGAAGCGATTGCCACCGGCAACGTACAGGCCATCAACTACTTCGTCGCGCAGAAATACATCGATGCCCTTGGCAAATTGGCGTCGGCCAATAACAGCAAAGTGATCCTGATGCCGCTGGAAGCCAGCCAGGTGATCGGCGCTGTCGGCGGCATCGGCGAAATCGTCAAGGCAACCTTCGACAACAAGAAAGCCTGAGGCGATCGCCATGTGGGATTTCCTGCAGCATCTTTCGTTCTGGGATTGGCTCGCACTGGGTACAGTGCTATTGATTCTTGAAGTATTCGGCGCCGGTGGCTACCTGCTGTGGATGGGCATAGCTGCGGCAGCCGTGGGCGTGATCAAGTTTCTGGTGCCGCCGCTCGGGCTGGAGTGGCAACTGTTGCTGTTCGCTGTGCTGTCGATATTGACGGCGGTGTACTGGTGGAAACGCCAGCGCAGCAGTGCCAAAGCCAGTGACCAGCCGGGGCTCAACGAGCGTGGCTCGGAGCTGATCGGCCGCGTGTTCGTGGTGCATCAGGCGATTGTGGAGGGCCGGGGCAAGGTAAAAGTCGGTGATGGCGTCTGGATGGTGACCGGGCCTGACAGCCCAGTAGGCGCTCAAGTGCGTGTGGTGGGCCTGGATGGCGTGATCTTGAAGGTAGAAACTGTTTAGTCAGTGATGGAACTCGGCTGGGCTAACTGCAATCAAACGGTACAGATCACCCACCCGGAGTCACCCATCATGCGTCTTAAATATGCTGTCGCTACCCTCGCTGTGCTTTCCCTTCCTGTCGGTTCAGCCATGGCCGACAGTTTCTGGCGCAATGTCATCTCGTCGGGCGCCACTACCGGCTCGACCTACCTGACCTTCAAGGACCACAAGCTGGTGGTTGCCGCACAAGACGACGCAGGCAGCTTCGTTGCCAGCGACGGCGGTATCCGCGGCCCGTACCTGGAAGCCGCCATGCAAAAAGTCCGCGCCGATAACCCTGGCCTGCAGGCCACGGATATGGAGCTGGCCAACGCTATCCTGGCGAAAAACGCTATCGCCGCCGAGTAAAACCGCCGGTTAAAACAGCCGCTCCCTGGGAGCGGCTTTTTTGTGCCGCTTTTCTTCCTACAGCAAAGACTGATGAGTTGACGATTGAACAGGAGAAGTCCTCTCGATCACTGCGCTCACCCGGCGACAAGCTATCGATTCCACCCTTCCCCTCAGTGAATCGATAACCATGCGAAAACTATCTTCCTTTCTGTTCCTCACTGCTATTGCAACGCCTTATGCACAGGCAGAGGCCTGGTACGGCTCGGCAAAATTTAACAGTGCACGCCAGAATCTATCCAGTGCACTGTTGACCAGCCCGCGCGTCACCGAACGAGTGGAAGCGCCTGATAGCACTAAAACATTCACCGGATCCTACGCAGTAGGTTATGCCTTCGCCAATGGCTGGCGCGCGGAAGGGGAATACACCCTCTCCGGCAGCTCGACCTTCGACTCCTTCTGGTCGCCCTTCAATGCCAACGTCAACCGTCTTGAAGCGGACAGTCAGCGCGTGATGGTCAACGGCTATAAAAACATACCGCTCACCCATTGGCTGTCGTTCTACGGCATGGCGGGGATGGGCGTCGCACAAATTGATGCCGAGGGTTTTCAGAGCAATGACACCCGTCGCTTTGCCAGCCACCGCCAATATAATTTTGCCTACAGCGTAGGCTTGGGCCTGGATGCCAAGGTCAACGACCGCATTTCCTTTGGCACAGGTTGGCGCTACGTGGACATGGGCCGTATCGAGACCGGCTACAACACCTTCACCAACCGGATAAACGCTCGTGATGAACAGCTCAAGGGCAAGCTCAAGGAGCAGAGTGTGTTCTTTGAAACCCGTGTGTACTTCTGACCGGCAACAGGAAATGCCGCCGTTCAAGCGGCACTTCCGTGTCCGTGGCATGACGATTCATTCACAGGCGACAGGCTATATTCAGTCTAACCGTGCCACCATGCCGGGACTGAACCCTCGCTTACTCATCGCCAATCTGAAACGGATGCCTTCGTCGTCATGAGCCAACAGCCCTTTCTGCCGTTCTCCAAACCTACCATCGATGAAGCCACCATCTCGGCGGTCGGCGATGTACTGCGCTCGGGCTGGATCACCAGCGGGCCGAAAGTGCAGGCGTTCGAAGCACAGCTGTCGGAATACTTTGGCGGCCGGCCGGTGCGCACCTTCAACTCGGGCACTTGCACCATGGAGATCGCCTTGCGTATCGCCGGTATCGGGCCCGGCGATGAAGTCATCACCACACCAATCTCCTGGGTCGCAACAGCCAACGTGATCCTGGAAGTAGGTGCCACGCCGGTATTCGCCGACATCGACCCGGTCACCCGCAATATCGACCTGGCCCAGGTGGAAGCCGCAATCACCCCGCGCACCAAGGCGATCATCCCGGTGTACCTGGCCGGCCTGCCCCTGGACATGCCGATGCTGTACGCACTGGCCAACAAGTACAACCTGCGCATCGTCGAAGACGCCGCCCAGGCCCTGGGCTCCAGCTGGGATGGCGAGCGCATCGGCTCCACCGGGGACTTTGTATCGTTCAGCTTCCAGGCCAACAAGAACATCACCTCTTCCGAGGGCGGTTGCCTGGTGTTGAACAATGCCGAAGAAGCCCGCCTGGCGGAAAAATACCGCCTGCAGGGCGTCACCCGCACCGGCTTCGACGGCCTGGACGTGGATGTACTGGGCGGCAAGTTCAACATGACCGACATCGCTGCGGCCATCGGCCTGGGGCAGTTTGCCCACATCGAGAAGATCACCGCCCATCGCCAGCACCTGGCACAGCACTACTTCAAATGTTTCGGCAGTGATTTCGAAGAAAAGTACGGCGCGCAACTGCCGCCGGCTGACTTCGAAAACAGCAACTGGCACCTGTTCCAGTTGGTGCTGCCGGAGCGTCACGATGGCCTGCCGGCCCGCGCAACCTTCATGGAGAAAATGCAGGCACAGGGTGTTGGCATTGGCTATCACTACCCGCCGATTCACCTGCTGAGCCTTTATCGGGCACAGGGGTTCAAGGAAGGGATGTTCCCGGTAGCGGAAAAGGTTGGACGTTTGATCGTGTCGTTGCCGATGTTCACGGCGATGACAGAGGCAGATGTGGAGCGGTCGGTGGCGGCGGTAAAGGCAGTCCTGAAAGCGAACTGAACACTCACGGCTCACGACGATTGAATGTGGGAGGGAGCTTGCTCCCTCCCACATGGGTCTTGCGGTTACTCGCCGATGGCGGCTTTGTAGCCAGCCGCATCCAGCAGTTTTTCCAGATCAGCCGGGTTGCTTGGCTTGAGCTTGAAGATCCACGCGCCGTAAGGGTCGGAGTTCAGCAGCTCAGGGCTGCCACCCAGCTCCTCGTTGACGGCAATCACTTCACCGGCAACCGGGGCGTAGATATCCGAAGCAGCCTTCACCGACTCAACCACACCCGCCTGGCCTTCGGCTTCAAACGTAGCGCCGACTTCGGCCAACTCAACAAACACCACATCACCCAAAGCTTCCTGAGCATGGTCGGAGATCCCGACGGTCACCGTACCGTCAGCTTCCAGACGGGCCCATTCGTGACTTTCGGCAAAACGCAGGTCGGCAGGGATATCGCTCATAGTCTGTGTCCTCAAGAAGAAATGTCAGCAGCCATTGGCCTGCCGGAAATAGTTAGATCAAGGTTTTGCCATGGCGCACGAAGGTCGGTTTGACCACTCGAACCGGGTACCACTTGCCGCGGATTTCCACTTCGGCCCGATCGGCAGTCGCCGTCGGTACACGCGCCAGGGCAATGGATTTGCTCAGCGTAGGTGAGAAACTACCACTGGTGATCTCCCCTTCGCCAACATTGGCGATGCGAACCACCTGGTGAGCACGTAAAACCCCACGTTCTTCCAGTACCAGCCCGACCAGTTTGAACTGCACACCGGCGGCCAACTCTGCTTCCAGCGCCGCACGCCCGATGAAATTGCGCTCGGCAGGTTCCCAGGCGATGCTCCAGGCCATGTTGGCCGCCAGGGGCGAAACGTTCTGATGGATGTCCTGGCCGTACAGGTTCATGCCGGCTTCCAGCCGCAGGGTGTCCCGCGCGCCGAGGCCTATGGGGGAAATCCCCGCACCGACCAGATCGTTGAAAAAACCCGGCGCCTGATCGGCAGGCAGGACAATTTCCAGGCCGTCTTCACCGGTGTAACCCGTGCGTGCGATAAACCAATCGCCGTCGGCATGCCCTTCAAAGGGCTTGAGCTGGTGGATCAGGGTACCGCGAGACTGGGTGACCAACTCGGCAATCTTCTGCCGGGCGTGGGGACCTTGAATGGCGAGCATGGCCAACTCGGGCCGCTCATGCAGGTGCACCTGATAGCTGCCAAGTTGCGCCTGGATCCAGGCCATGTCCTGGTCTCGGGTGGCGGCGTTGACCACCAGCCGGTATCCGGTCTCGGTGCGGTAGACGATCATGTCGTCCACCACGCCGCCCTGCTCGTTGAGCATGGCGCTGTACAACGCACGGCCACAGCCGTGCAAACGCTCGACATCATTGGCCAGCAGGTGCTGGAGCCAATCCTTGGCCTGGGGGCCGGTGACATCGATCACGGTCATATGAGATACATCGAACACCCCGCAGTCGCGCCGCACCTGATGGTGCTCCTCAACTTGCGAGCCGTAGTGCAAAGGCATATCCCAACCGCCAAAATCGACCATTTTCGCGCCGAGGGCGAGATGCAGGTCATACAGAGGCGTACGCTGTCCCATGGGTTTCTCCTTCCGGGCTTGGCGAAGGTGCGCAGCGTCGTTGCCCGTGCCGGACACCTTGAATGACAAGGCCTGCAGCCACGTACAGCGACTCGATCCGAAGGACGGACCGCACCGAATGCCGCGCATTGTAGCCGCAAGCCGTAGGACTGGCACCTAACCGATTGGTCGGGCGGAGCGTCGGATCAGCCCGATGACCGGCAGCAGCCCCACCAGCACCAGCGTCAACGCTGGCAGAGAAGCCCGCGCCCACTCGCCTTCGCTGGTCATTTCAAAGATCCGCACCGCCAGAGTGTCCCAGCCGAACGGGCGCATCAGCAGGGTTGCGGGCATTTCCTTGAGCACGTCTACGAACACCAGCAGTGCTGCACTCAGGGTGCCGGGCAGCAACAGCGGCAGATACACTTTGCAAAACAGTCGCGGCCCACTCACGCCCAAACTGCGCGCTGCTTCCGGCAACGAAGGCCGGATGCGCGCCAGGCTGTTTTCCAGCGGCCCGTAGGCCACGGCCAGAAAGCGCACCAGATACGCCAGCACCAGCGCCGACAGACTGCCCAGCAACAATGGCTTGCCCGCCCCGCCGAGCCAGCCGGACAGCGGTACCACCAGCTCACGGTCCAGGTAACTGAACGCCAGCATGATCGACACCGCCAGCACCGAGCCCGGCAAGGCATAGCCGACATTGGCCAGGCTGATACCGGAGCGAATCGCCCGGGTCGGCGCCAAACGGTTGGCGAACGCCAGTACCAGCGCCACGCTGACCGTGATCAGTGCCGCAATGCCGCCCAGGTAAAGGGTGTGGACGATCAGGCCCGAATAGCGCTCATCCAGATCGAACCGTCCACGCTGCCAGAACCAGACCACCAGTTGCAGCACCGGGATGACAAAGGCACAGGCAAACACCAATCCACACCAGGCACTGGCAGCCGCCGCCTTGAACCCGCGCAAGTGGTACAGCGCCTTGCCCCGTGGCCGTTCATTGCTAGCCCGACTGGCGCCCCGGGCACGCCGTTCGCCATACAGCACCAGCATCACCACCAACAGCAACAGGCTGGCCAGTTGGGCCGCGCTGGACAGACTGAAAAAGCCGTACCAGGTCTTGTAGATAGCGGTGGTGAAGGTATCGAAGTTGAACACCGACACCGCACCGAAATCCGCCAGGGTCTCCATCAGTGCCAACGCCACCCCGGCCCCTATCGCCGGCCGCGCCATGGGCAGGGCCACATGCCAGAATGCCTGCAAGGGCGACTGTCCCAGCACCCGTGCCGCCTCCATCAGGCCCTTGCCCTGGGCGAGGAATGCGCTGCGCGCCAACAGGTACACGTAGGGATAGAACACCAGCACCAGCACAATGATCACGCCGCTGGTGGAGCGCACCCGTGGCAGGCACAAGCCGGTGCCGAACCATTCGCGCAGCAGGGTCTGCACGGGGCCTGAAAAATCCAGCAGGCCCACAAACACGAAAGCCAGCACATAGGCGGGAATGGCAAAGGGCAGCATCAACGCCCAGTCGAGCCAACGCCGGCCGGGGAATTCGCAGAGGCTGGTGAGCCAGGCGAGGCTGACCCCCAACAGGGTTACACCGACGCCGACCCCCAGCACCAGGGTCAGGGTGTTGCCCAGCAACCGCGGCATCTGGGTTTCCCACAGGTGGGACCAGATTTGCGCGTCGATGCTTTGCCAGGACAGCAACAGCACGCTCAGCGGCAGTAGCACCAGGGCGGCGACGCTGAAGACCGGCAGGTACCAGCGGCGTTGGGCGGGGTGGGCCAAGGGTGGGTTCTCAATAATGAAATCTTCAAATCACCACAATCCAATGTGGGAGGGGCTTGCCCCCGATGTCGGAGTGTCAGTCCACGATGAGTAGACTGACACTCCGACATCGGGGGCAAGCCCCTCCACATTTGGATCTGCGGCGTCCTACAAATTGTACTTAGTTCCAGCCCGCCCGATCCATCAGGCGAATGGCTTCAGCCTGGCGCTTGCCCGCCACTTCCACCGGCAATGTATCCGCCACGAACTTGCCCCAAGTCGCCACTTCAGCCGACGGCGGTACCGCCGGATTGGCCGGGAATTCCTGGTTCACGTCGGCAAAGATCTTCTGCGCCTCAGGCGTGGTCATCCACTCCACCAATGCCTTGGCGGCTTCCGGGTGTGGTGCGTGCTTGGTCAAGCCGATACCCGACAGGTTCACATGCACGCCACGGTCGCCCTGGTTCGGCCAGAACAGCTTCACCGCCAGGTCCGGCTTCTGCTTGTGCAGACGGCCGTAGTAGTAGGTATTGACGATACCCACATCGCATTGCCCGGCGTTGATTGCCTCCAGCACCGCAATGTCATCGGAGAACACGTCGGTGGACAGGTTATTCACCCAGCCCTTGACGATTTCTTCGGTCTTGGCCGCGCCGTGGGTTTCGATCAGGGTGGCGGTCAGCGATTGGTTGTAGACCTTTTTCGCCGTGCGCAGGCACAGGCGGCCTTCCCACTGTTTGTCGGCCAGGGCCTCGTAGGTGGTCAGGTCACCCGGTTTGACCCGGTCGGTGGAGTACGCGATGGTCCGCGCGCGCAGGCTCAAACCGGTCCAGGCATGCGCCGAAGAGCGGTATTGCAGGGGAATGTTCTTGTCGATTACCGGCGAGGTAAACGGTTGCAGAATGCCCATTTGCTCGGCCTGCCAGAGGTTGCCGGCATCCACGGTGAGCAGCAGGTCGGCGGTGGCGTTTTCGCCCTCGGCCTTGATGCGCTGCATCAGCGGGGCTTCCTTGTCGGTGATGAACTTCACCTGGACACCGGTCTTTTGGGTGTAGGCGTCGAACACCGGTTTGATCAGTTCGTCGATACGCGAGGAGTAGACCACCACTTCGTCGGCTGCCTGCACGGTGGTGCTGCCGATCAGGGTGAGTGCCAGGGCAGTCAGGAGGCGCTTGGGTGCCAACATGGGGGCGGTCTCTCATTTGCAAAATAAGCGCAAATGATAGGGACTCACATTTGGTAACGCTCGGCGGAGCCGTTACCAAATGTTGCACAAACCTGTCAGGGCTTGGCCAGGTCCGGCAGATCCCCGCTCAACCCGAGGGCCTGGCGCACAAACACGGCCTTGGCTTCGGGCATCTGGTCGACCATCTTCAACCCGGCATTACGCAACCAGCGCAGCGGCAGTTGATCGGCCTGGAACAGGCGCTCAAAGCCTTCCATCGCCGCCATCAGGGCCAGGTTATGGGGCATTCGTCGGCGCTCGTAACGGCTGAGCACCTTCACATCGGCCAGACGTTCACCGCGCTCGGTGGCCGACAACAACACTTCGGCCAGCACCGCCGCATCGAGGAAACCCAGGTTGACGCCCTGCCCGGCCAATGGATGGATGACATGGGCGGCGTCGCCGATCAATGCCAGGCCCTCGGCCACATAGCGTTTGGCGTGGCGCTGACGCAAGGGTACGCACACACGCGGATCGGCGCTGACCACGCTACCGAGGCGCCCTTCAAAGGCGCGCTCCAGTTCACGGCAGAAGCTTTCATTATCCAGCGCCATCAGGCGTTCGGATTCAACCGGCGTAGTCGACCAGACGATCGAGCACCAATCTTGCTGCCCGTCCCGCTCCAGCGGCAAAAACGCCAGCGGGCCGGTGTCGGTAAAGCGTTGCCAGGCCGTGCGCTGGTGCGGCTGGCTGCTGCGCACGCTGGTAACGATGGCGTTATGCAGGTAGTCCCATTCACGGGTCGCGGTGCCGGTCAGGCGGCGCACGGCGGAGTTGGCGCCATCGGCGGCCACCACCAGCGGCGCGCGCAATGTGCGGCCATCGGCCAGGGTCAGCAGCCAGTCATCGCCGGAACGGCGCATCTGCTCCAGGCGCGCATTCGCCAGCAGGCCCAGGTCGCAGTCGTGCAGACGCTCGAGCAAGGCATCCTGGACCACACGGTTCTCGACGATATGCCCGAGCACTTCGGCATGCACACTGGCCGCCGAAAAGTGAATCTGCCCGGTGCCGCTGCCGTCCCACACCTGCATCTCGCCGTACGGGCTGGCGCGTCGTTCAACGATGCCATCCCACACACCGAGGCGCTCGAGGATGCGCTGGCTGGCCGCCGACAAGGCACTCACACGGGGTTCGAAGGCCGCCGCGCGGTCGAACGGCTTGACGCTCAGCGGGCTGCCGTCGAGCAGCAACACTTGCAGGCCGCTGCCTTGCAATGCCAGCGCCAGGGCGCTTCCGACCATTCCGGCCCCGACAATCAGCACATCTGCGCGCATGTCCATGCTTTAAGCCTGTCTCGCTGGCGGCTTGCACCGCACGTAAAAGGATTGATAAGTCTCACGCATCGGGACGGGTACCCAGGCCCATGGCCTGACGGGCGAACCAACGCTTGGCCGGTGGCAGCAGGTCCAGGCCCAGCAGGCCCATATTGCGGCCCAGGGCGACCAGCGGTTGCGCGCTGCCAAACAGCCGCGTGACCTGGTCGGAGAAACCCACGGTCAACTTCTGATCCATGCGCTGACGCTCGCGATAAGCCTGCAACGTCGCCAGGTCGCCCGGCACCGCCGGCCCGGCCAGCAAGGCCTCGGCCAAGGCGTGCGCATCACGCAGGGACAGGTTGAACCCCTGCCCGGCAATCGGGTGCAGGCTGTGGGCGGCATTGCCGAGGATCGCCAGGTGCGAGCGCACTTGCTCTTCGGCTTCCACCAGGGTCAACGGATACAGATGACGGGCGCCGACTTGCTTGAGGGTGCCCAGGCGGTAGCCGAACACGCCCTGCAACTCGCTCAGGAAGCTGCGTTCATCGAGACTGGCCAGGCGCTGTGCGTCCATGCCGATACGGGTCCATACCAGTGCGCAACGGTTGTCCGGCAGCGGCAGCAGGGCCATCGGGCCTTCATCGGTGAAACGCTCGAACGCTTCGCCGTTGTGGGCTTCGCTCGGGGTGATGTTGGCGATCAGCGCGCTCTGGTTGTACGGACGGGTTTTCACGCCAATGCCCAGTTGCTCGCGCAGGCCGGAGCGGCCGCCGTCGGCGAGCACCGCGAGGTCGCATTCCAGCACGGTTTCATCGTTGAGGGTCAGGCGGTAGCCATCGGGCAGCGGCTCCATGCGTGTGACTTCCGCCGGGCAGCGCCAACTCACCACGTCCTTGTCCAGGCCTTGCCACAGGCATTGACCGAGCCAGGCGTTTTCCACCACGTAACCGAGGGCTGGCACGCCCTCCTCCATGGCGGACAGTCGCGCGGTGGAGAAGCGCCCACGGTCCGACACATGGATCTGCTTGATCGGCTCGGCGCGGCGCGAGATCTGCTGCCACAGGCCCAGGCGCTGATAAATCTGCCGGGCGCCGTAGGACAGCGCCGAAGACCGCGCATCGTAGCTCGGCTGGTAGCTGTCGCCGGGCGCGAAGGGTTCGATCAGCACGATCTTCCAGCCACGCGCCTTGGCACCGGCCTGCAACGCAAGCGCCAGGCTCGCGCCCACCAGGCCGCCGCCGATAATCGCCAGGTTGACCCGGCTCATCGGGCGGCCGCCATCAGGGCTTCGATTTCAACGACGCTCTTGGGGGCGCCGCCGGTCAGGATTACACAGCCTTGCTTGGTCACCACCACGTCGTCCTCGATGCGCACGCCAATGCCACGCCATTTCTTCGCTACGGTCTGGTTATCCGGCGAGATGTAGATGCCTGGCTCCACGGTCAGTGCCATGCCGACTTCCAGCACTCGCCATTCGCCACCCACCTTGTACTCGCCGACGTCATGCACATCCATCCCCAGCCAATGGCCAGCGCGATGCATATAAAAGGGTTTGTAGGCTTCACTGGCGATCAGTTCGTCGACGTCGCCCTTCAGCAACCCCAGACTCACCAGCCCGGCAGTGATGACCTGCACCGTCGCCTCGTGGGCCTGGTTCCAATGCTTGTTCGGCGCGATCTCGGCAAAGGCGGCCTCCTGGGAAGCCAGCACGATTTCATAGATCGCCTTCTGTTCCGGCGAAAATTTGCCATTGACCGGCCAGGTGCGCGTGATGTCGCTGGCGTAGCAGTCGATTTCGCAACCGGCATCGATCAGCACCAGGTCACCATCCTTGAGCACGGCGTCATTCTGCTGGTAATGCAGGATGCAGCTGTTGCGCCCGGTGGCGACGATGGAGCCATAGGCCGGCATCTTCGCGCCGCCCTTGCGGAATTCGTAATCCAGCTCGGCTTCCAGGCTGAACTCATGCAAGCCGGCGCGACTGGCCTGCATGGCCTTCACATGGGCCGCGCAGGAAATGCGCGCTGCCTCGCGCATCACCTTCACTTCCGCCGCCGATTTATACAGGCGCATGTCGTGGAGCAGATGATCCAGGGCAACAAACTCGTTCGGTGGCTGGGCGCCAAGGTGCGCTTTGGAGCGGATGACGTTGATCCACTCCATCAGGTGCCGATCGAATTCGGCGTTGCTGCCCATGGCCGAATACACCCGGTCGCGGCCTTCGATCAGGCCGGGCAGGATGTCGTCGATATCGGTGATGGGGAAGGCATCGTCGGCGCCAAAGTCACGGATGGCGCCTTCGGTACCGGCACGCAGGCCGTCCCACAATTCGCGCTCGGCATTGCGTTCGCGGCAGAACAGCACGTACTCGCCATGCTGGCGACCGGGCATCAGCACGATCACCGCTTCCGGCTCGGGGAAACCGCTCAAGTACTGGAAGTCGCTGTCCTGGCGATAGACGTGCTCCACATCGCGATTGCGGATCGCCACGGCGGCAGCCGGCAGGATCGCGATGCTGTTGGGTTCCATCTGCGCCATGAGCGCCTTGCGACGCCGGGTGTATTCCGCTTTGGGGATATGGATCATGGGCAGATTGGCTTCCTTTCTCTATTTAGTGCAGCGAAGGCTTGGGTGCAGCAGGCTCAGCGGACTTCTTGGTCTCGGTGAACAGCAGCAACGGCGCGACGCGCAGGTATTCCATGACTTCCATGTAGTCGCCTTCGCCGTCTTCGGACTCTTCCAGGGCTTCTTGCACCTGGGAGATGGCCGCCAGGTCCTGCAGCACTTCCTTGGCGTCGGTGCTCAGTTCCAGGCCGCTGGCGTTCACGCCGAAACCGTGGAGGAAGCCCTGGCACCATTGGCCGAGTGCGGCGGCGCGCTCAGTGAGAGGTGCATCGTCGGTCGGCAGCAGCAGGACCACGGTGACGTCATCACCGGTCAGCTCGCCCTTGACCATCTCTTGCAGGCCGATCAGCGCGTTACGCACGTTGTCGGTCGGTTCGGTTTCCAGCAGCTCGGCCACATCGGCCAGCCAGTTGTCGGCATCAAAGCCAACACCGGTGCAACTGCGGCCGAGCAGCACGCCATGCAGCTCGGCAGGCGAGCAAGGATGACCGCTGGTGCTCAGCAGTTTGGAAAAAGCATCGTACGGGGAGTTCTGAATGGGCATGGTGAGCTAGGCGCCAGACGGCGCAATGTCTAGAATGGAGCGCTGTATCCTAGCACCGGCAGACGTACCAAGACTATCGAGGGCGTCAGATCGTTTATCCTGCAGTTGCCATTCATCAGACAAAATCCAGTGGAACCCAATGGAAGACACCGACCTGCAAGCGCTGATGGCCAGACTCGAATTGCTAATTACTCGGGTCGAGCAACTTAAGAGTCAAAACGGACTCCTATTAGCTCAGGAAAAGACCTGGCGCGAGGAACGCGCTCACCTCATTGAAAAAAACGAAATCGCCCGGCGTAAGGTCGAATCGATGATTTCGCGCCTGAAGGCCCTGGAGCAAGACTCATGAGTTCAAGCAATAGCGTCACCGTGCAGATCCTCGACAAAGAATATTCGATCATCTGTCCCCAGGAAGAGCGCAACAACCTGGTGAGCGCCGCCCGCTACCTGGACGGCAAGATGCGCGAAATCCGCAGCAGCGGCAAAGTCATTGGTGCCGACCGCATCGCCGTAATGGCCGCCCTGAACATTACCCACGACCTGCTGCATAAGCAGGAGCGCCCTGACGTACAGGCCAGCGGCTCGACACGTGAGCAGGTGCGCGACCTGCTCGAACGCGTGGACCTGGTGCTTTCCAGCGACACAGAGCAACCCAAGGGCTGATTGCCGCGACTGTTTAAGGTATACTCGCCCCACTCCCTGGCGTGCTTGCCAGTCGGCGATGTCCCGGAGCCGATTCGCACTACCCTGGAAGTTGCACGTTGGGCTGGTGTGCATGTCCGCTAGACGGAAAGCCTTAAAGCCTACTGCTTCTTCCACCTTGAACTTTCGGGTTCAAGGGCTGAGTCGACAGCGGCTCTGTCGGGGAGCCTGAATTCCAGAACTCAATGCCAGTCCCCGGACTGGCATTGTTTTATGAGCCGAAAAACCATGAACGAACCTGCGCCGCTTTCCCGTCCGCACCTTCGACGCATGTTGCGCAAAGCCCGCCGCGCCCTCACGCCGAGCGAGCAGCGCCAGGCCGCCCATGGCCTGTATCGGCAACTGGCACAGCACCCGCTGTTTCGCCGGGCCAAACATATTTCCCTGTATCTACCGACGGACGGTGAAATCGATCCGCGCCTGCTGCTGCGCGCCGCCCAGCGCCGGGGCAAGGTCACTTACCTGCCGGTGCTCAGCGCCTGGCCACGGACCAAGATGGTGTTCCAGCGCGTGAAGCCTGGGGAAACGCTGCTGCCCAATCGCTTTCGCATTCTGGAGCCACGGGTCAATGCCAGGCGCCAGCGCAAGGTGTGGGCGCTGGATCTGGTGTTGCTGCCGTTGGTAGGGTTCGATGATGCCGGTGGCCGCCTGGGCATGGGCGGCGGTTTCTACGACCGCAGCCTCGCCTACCTGGCGCGTCGCCAGGGCTGGCGCAAGCCGACACTGCTGGGCCTGGCCCATGAATGTCAGAAGGTCGATCGATTGGCACAGGCCAGCTGGGATGTGCCGTTGGCTGGCACCGTTACCGACAGGCAGTGGTATGTCGCAGAAACGCCGCAGGAAGCTACGGCGCCTTGAAGAAGGGTCAGCGCTTGAAGGGTTGCGGCTGCTGCTGAGTCAGTTCAACTGGCGCATCGGTCTTGTTCGACCACAAGCTTTGCGCATACCCGGTGGTCACGACGCCCAGACCAAACAAAATCACCAATATCCATAGTAAATCCGGTTTACGTTGCATCGATTGCCCCCCTTCAGGCATCTCGTACACGATGACAACAACGTTCCAAGTAGTCCGTTGCAGCTGCGTCAAGCTTAAAATCCCGGCATTCTGCGATAACGTGAACCAACACGCAAACCTTGACGCCAACCGACTGTCGGTTTGTCATCAAATTGCCTGACAACTTGCCCACTGCTTTTTCAGGAGCGCAAAAATGGCCTACTGGCTGATGAAATCCGAGCCCGAAGAACTCTCCATCAACGGCCTGGAAACGCTGGGCGAAGCGCGCTGGGACGGGGTCCGCAACTACCAGGCACGCAACTTTCTGCGCGCCATGGCAGTGGGTGACCAGTTTTTCTTCTACCACTCCAGTTGCCCCGAGCCCGGCATTGCCGGCATCGGCAAGATCATCGCGGCCGCCTATCCGGACCCTACCGCACTGGAGCCGGACAGCCACTACTTCGACGCCAAGGCCACCCCGGAGAAAAACCCGTGGAGCGCGATCAATGTCGCGCACGTCCAGACCTTTCCCAAGGTGCTGGGCCTGGGCTACCTGAAACAGCAAACCGCCCTCGCCGAATTGCCCCTGGTACAAAAAGGCAGTCGCTTGTCCGTGATGCCGGTCACGGCAGAGCAATGGGCGGCGGTGCTGGCACTGCGCTGACCAGAACCCTGCGGTCACGCTCCCGGCGCATGCATCTGCACCTGAACCGGGTTAGGCTTGCGCTTCATTTGACCGGCATCAACGCCCCTCGGGCTGCCTCGGTCAAACTAGGACGCTAACGCCGCAGGATGCACCCATGTCGATCACGCCCCGCTCCTCCCACCTGTTTGCCGCTTTGTTGATTGCCTTGTTGCTCGCCGCCGGCGGCTTCGGTTACTGGAAGTCCACCCAGGATCGCCTGCCCGAAGGCTTGGGCATGGGCAACGGTCGACTGGAGTCCACCGAAGTGCAGATCGCCGCCAA
This sequence comes from Pseudomonas sp. JV449, assembly GCF_032424295.1. Taxonomy (NCBI): domain Bacteria; kingdom Pseudomonadati; phylum Pseudomonadota; class Gammaproteobacteria; order Pseudomonadales; family Pseudomonadaceae; genus Pseudomonas; species Pseudomonas sp. JV449. The sequence continues at coordinate 96,393 of NZ_VYKD01000035.1, forward strand.
GATCCCCGGTCGCCTGGCCGAGGTGCGGGTGGATGAAGGTGACAAGGTGCTCAAGGGCCAGTTGCTGGCGCGCATGGACACCCGCACCCTGGAAGCCCAGCGCGCCCAGGCCGAAGCCGAAGTGCTGCGCGCCAGGGAAAACTTCGCCGCCGCCGAGGCCAATGTGCAACTGCGTCAAAGCGAGCAACTGCTGGCCAACCAGGAACTCAAGCGTACCCAGGAACTGTACAAGCGCGGCTTTGCCAGCAGCCAGTTGATCGACCAGCAACAGGCCCGCCAGAACACCGGCAACGCCGCCGTGATCGCCGCGCAAGCCCAGGTCAATTCGGTCAAGGCCGCCATCGGTGCCGCCCAGGCCCAGGTCGCCCAGTTGACCAGCGAAATCGATGACAGCAGCTTGCGCGCGCCCATCGACGGCATTATCCAACTGCGCCTGGCCGAGCCCGGCGAGGTCCTCGGTGCCGGCGGGCGCGTGCTGTTGCTGATCGACCCGGAGGATCAGTACATGAACCTCTACCTGCCCGCCTCCGTCACCGGTCGCCTGACGGTTGGCAGCGACGCACGCATCCTGCTCGATGCCCTGCCCCAGCAACCGTTGCCGGCCAAGATCAGCTTTGTTGCCGCCAAGTCGCAGTTCACCCCCAAGGAAGTGGAAACCCGCGACGAACGCCAGAAACTGGTGTTTCGCGTCAAGCTGCGCCTGACCCAACCCAGCGCCGTACCCCAGGCCAAACCGGGGATGCCCGGCGCCGGCTACGTGCGCATGGCTGACATCGACTGGCCGGCCAACCTGCAATGACCGGCCTGGCGCTGCACGCCACCGCCATCAACCACCGTTACGGCAAGCAGCAGGCCTTGATCGACATCGCCTTCAGCCTGCCCACCGGCACCCGCTGCGGACTGATCGGCCCGGATGGGGCGGGCAAGTCGAGCCTGTTGGGGTTGATCGCCGGGGTTAAAAGGCTCCAGGACGGCCAACTGGAGGTGCTCGGCGGCTCCATCGCCGACCGTCGTCACCGCAACAGCCTGTACCCGCGCATCGCCTTCATGCCCCAGGGCCTGGGCGGCAACCTGTACCCCGAACTGTCCATCAGCGAAAACATCCGCTTCTTCGCCACGCTGTTCGGCCTGTCCAAAGCCGACTGCGACCAGCGCATGCACAACCTGCTGCTGGCCACCGACCTCGCGCGCTTCGCCGAGCGGCCGGCCGGCAAGCTCTCCGGCGGCATGAAGCAGAAGCTCGGCCTGTGCTGCGCGCTGATCCACGACCCGGACTTGTTGATCCTCGACGAACCCACCACCGGCGTCGACCCGCTGTCGCGGCGGCGCTTCTGGGAACTGGTCGAGACCGTACGCAGCGAGCGCCCGCAACTGACGCTGCTGGTAGCCACCGCCTACATGGAAGAAGCCGAACAATTCGAACATTGCCTGATGCTCGACCGTGGCAAGCTGATCGCCGACGGGCTCAGCAGCGAACTGGCGGCAGCGACCCCCAGCGGCAAACTGGATGAGGCCTTCACCCACTTTCAGGGCGACAGCGCCCACGACAACCAACCACTGATGATCCCGCCAAGGGAAAACGCCAACACCGATATCGCCATCGAGGCCCACGACCTGACCCTGCGCTTCGGCGACTTCACGGCGGTGAACAAGGTCAGCTTTGCCATCGGCCGTGGCGAGATCTTCGGCTTCCTCGGCTCCAACGGTTGCGGCAAGACCACCACGATGAAAGTCCTCACCGGGCTGATGCCGGCCACCGAAGGCAGCGCCACGCTGCTGGGCAACCCGGTAAACGCCAAGGACCTGGCCACCCGCAAGCGCGTAGGGTTCATGTCGCAAAGCTTCTCGCTGTATGGCGAGCTGAGCGTGCGCCAGAACCTGGTGTTGCACGCGCAACTGTTCGATTTGCCCAAGGCCGACAGCGGCCCGCGCATCGATGAGCTGATCAAGCGTTTCGACCTCGGTGAGGTGGCCGAGCAGCCCTCCGGGGAGCTGCCCCTCGGCCTGCGCCAACGCTTGTCATTGGCCGTGGCGGTGCTGCATCGGCCGGAAGTGTTGATCCTCGATGAGCCCACCTCGGGCGTCGACCCGGCAGCCCGGGATGATTTCTGGCGACTGTTGATCGAGTTGTCCCGTGAACAAGGGGTAACTATCTTCCTGTCTACCCACTTCATGAATGAAGCCCAGCGCTGCGACCGCATCTCCTTGATGCATGCCGGCAAGGTACTGGCCTGCGACACACCGGATGCACTGCAACGGCAGTTCAACGGCGACACCCTGGAAGCCGCGTTCGTCACCTGCCTTGAGCAAGCCCAAGGCGATGCCGAACCCGCCACGTCGGCCAAAACCGTCAGCGAAACCCATGCGCCGCCCATCAGCAAGCGCGGTTTCAGCCTGTCTCGCCTGCTGGCCGTGGCCAGCCGCGAAGGCAAGGAACTGCTGCGCGACAAAGTACGCATGGCCTTCGCCCTGCTCGGTGCGATGTTCATGATGGTGATCTTCGGCTACGGCATTTCCCTGGACGTGGAAAACCTCGCCTTCGCCGTCTACGACCAGGACCAGACGCCACAAAGCCGCGCCTATCTGGAAGCCTTCCGCAGCTCGCGCTACTTCGCCGAGCAGGCGCCGATCCAGGACGCCCCCGAATTACACCGACGCCTGCAACGCTCGGAAATCAAACTGGCCCTGGAGATCCCGCCCGGCTTTGGTCGCGATCTCTATGCCGGGCGCCAACCCACCGTGGCCGCGTGGCTCGATGGCGGCATGCCGTTTCGTGCGGAAACCAGCCGCAACTATGTGGAGGCGGTGCACCAAGGCAACCTGCAGCAACTGGCCGAACTGAGCAGCCTGCCGCGCAGCGCCCAGGCAGCCGCCAAACTGGAAACCCGTTTTCGCTATAACCAGGACGTGGTCAGCGTGAATGCCATCGGCCCCGGCGTGATGGCACTGATCCTGGCGTTTATCCCGGCGATGCTCACCGCCCTGGGCATCGTGCGCGAGAAAGAACTGGGTTCGATCACCAACTTCTACGCCACACCCCTGACGCGCCTGGAATTCCTGCTCGGTAAACAGGCGCCTTACCTGGCCGTGAGCCTGGTCAACCTGGCGCTGCTGGTGGCGATGAATCGCTGGCTGTTCGGTGTGCCGTTCAAGGGCAGCGGCCTGACGCTGGCATTTGGCGGGCTGCTGTATGTGCTGGCCACCACCAGCATGGGCCTGCTGATTTCCGCGTTCACCCGTACCCAGATCGCGGCGATCCTCGGCACCATGATCATCACCAGCCTGCCAACCATCCAGTTTTCCGGGCTGATCGTGCCGCGCTCGTCCCTGGAAGGCGCCGCCGCCTTGATGGGCGCACTGTTTCCGGCCGGGCACTTTTTGGATATTGCCGTGGGTACCTTCACCAAGGCCCTGGACCTGCGCCAGTTGTGGCCGCAATGCCTGGCGCTGTTCGGCTTCTTTATCGGGTTCACCGGGTTGAGCCTGGTCATGCTCAAGAAGCAGGAGGCCTGATGCACAAGCTCGCACACATCTTCCGGCTGGGCATCAAGGAACTCACCAGCCTGCGCCACGACAGCGTCTTGCTGCTGTTTTTGTTCTACGCCTTCACCGTCGCCATCTACATGCCAGCCGCCGGCTCGGTGATCGGCGTGCACAACGCCAGCGTAGCGTTTGTCGATGAAGACCACAGCGCGCTCTCACGGCAGATGGCCGAGGCGCTGCAACCGCCCGAGTTCCAAGCACCGGCACCGTTGGCCTATGACCAGTTGGACAAGGTGATGGACAGCGGCCAGTACACCTTCGTGATCAACGTACCGGCCAACTTCCAGGCCGACCTGTTGGCCGGTCGCCAGCCTGGCGTGCAGGTGAACGTCGATGCCACGGCGATGAGCCAGGCGTTCATGGGCGCGGGCTATATCGGACGGATCTTCCAGCGCGAATTGCTCAACTACAGCGGGCAAACCGACGCCACCCGCCAGGCGCCCGCGCTGCTCACGACCCGAGCACTGTTCAACACCAACCTGGAGGGCGGCTGGTTCCTGGCCGTGATCCAGATCGTCAACAACATCACCATCCTGGCCATCTTGCTCACCGGCACCGCGCTGTTGCGCGAGCGCGAGCACGGCACCCTCGACCACCTGCTGGTACTGCCGCTGACCGCACTGGAAATCATGCTGGCGAAAATCTGGAGCAATATGCTGGTGGTGGTGCTGTGCACCTGGCTGTCGCTGGAGGTGGTGGTCAAAGGGCTGCTCGGCGTGCCGCTGGCCGGGTCGCTGGGGTTGTTCCTGTTTGTGACTGCCCTGTATCTGTTTGCCAGTACGGCACTGGGGATCTTCCTCGCCACCCTCGCCCGCTCGACGCCGCAGTTCGGCTTGCTGGCGATTCCGGTGATTATCCCGATGCTGCTGTTGTCAGGCGGCAGCACGCCGCTGGACAGCATGCCCGAGTGGTTGCAGTGGGTGATGCAGGGCTCGCCGTCGACGCACTTTGTGAGCCTGAGCGCAGCGATTTTGTTTCGCGACGCGGGGGTGAGTGTGGTGTGGCCGGACTTGCTGGCGCTGGCGGGGATCGGGCTGTTGTTTTTTGCGGTGGCGTTGGCGCGGTTCAGGAAGAGCCTGGCTTCCTGACGAAGCCCCCGTAGCAGCTGCCGAGCGCAAGCGAGGCAGCTGCTACGGGGTTTGCGCGGTTTTGGATAAGGCGGTATCTACGGGGCAGCGCGTTACTGAATGATCAGGTTATTGAACAGCAGATCTTCCACCATGGGCTTGCCCGTCTCGTCGTTCATCACTTGCTGGGTTTGCTTGAGGGCTTCCTGGCGCAGCTTCTCCTTACCGTCGACCGTGCTCATGGCCTCGTTGGTCTGCTGGGTGAACAGCGCGACCAACTGGTTACGGATCAATGCGTCGTTGGCCTTGACCGCTTTGGCGGCTTCTTCGCCGGTCACGCGCAGGGCGATGTCGGCCTTGAACACTTTGAGCTTGGCTGTGCCATCCAGGCCGTAGTTACCCACGAACGGTGGGCTCAGGCTGATGTAACTGACCTTCGGCGCCTCGCCTTCTTTGGCTTCTTCGGCCTGGGCTGCCATCGGCAAGGTCAGGGCCAGCATCAATAGGATCCACGCTTTCACAGTTCATTCCTCACATTCGGTTGCCGGGTAGCATAACGCTAGCAAGGCAGAGCACAAGCTTATGGCGACTTATCAGGGCCGAGCATGCTCGTTGACCCACAGGCCTACCCTCCTACACTTATCGGCCACGACACCAAAAGGAATAGCCCGATGAAAGCTGTGCTGTGCAAAGCCTTCGGCCCCGCCGAAACCCTGGTGCTGGAAGACGTCGCGAGCCCCACGATCAAGAAGAACGAAATCCTGCTCGACGTGCATGCCGCCGGGGTCAACTTCCCCGACACCCTGATCATCGAGGGCAAATACCAGTTCAAGCCACCCTTCCCGTTCTCGCCGGGTGGCGAGGCGTCGGGGGTGGTCAGCGAAGTGGGGGAAAAGGTCAGCCACCTGAAAGTCGGCGACCGGGTCATGGCGCTCACTGGCTGGGGCAGCTTCGCCGAACAGGTCGCGGTGCCAGGCTACAACGTGCTGCCGATTCCGCCGAGCATGGACTTCAACACCGCCGCTGCCTTCAGCATGACCTACGGCACCTCCATGCACGCGCTCAAACAACGCGCCAACCTGCAACCCGGCGAAACCCTGCTGGTCCTCGGCGCTTCCGGCGGCGTGGGCCTGGCCGCCGTGGAAATCGGCAAGGCCATGGGCGCGCGGGTGATCGCCGCCGCGAGCAGCGCCGACAAACTCGCCGTGGCCAAGGCCGCCGGCGCCGATGAGTTGATCAACTACAACGAAGCCAACCTCAAGGACGAGATCAAGCGCCTGACCGACGGCAACGGCGCCGATGTGATCTACGACCCGGTGGGCGGCGACCTGTTTGACCAAGCCATTCGCGCGATTGCCTGGAACGGCCGCCTGCTGGTGGTGGGTTTTGCCAGCGGGCGCATCCCGGAACTGCCGGTGAACCTGGCGCTGCTCAAGGGCGCAGCGGTGGTCGGGGTGTTCTGGGGCTCGTTCGCCCAGCGCCAGCCCCAGGACAATGCGGCGAACTTCCAGCAACTGTTCACTTGGTTCGGTGAGGGCAAGCTCAAGCCGTTGGTGTCGCAGGTGTATCCGCTGGAGCAGGCTGCCCAGGCGATCAATGACCTCGGCCAGCGCAAGGCCGTCGGCAAGGTCGTCGTCCAGACCCGCTAACCGACCTGAAATGCAATCAAATGTGGGAGGGGGCTTGTCCCCTCCCACCTTTGATCTCCTGCGGTCTTAAAATCGATAACGACCCACACTTATCCATTTACGACATGTTCATAAGAGAACATGCAATTGCTCTCATTTCCTGTGTTTGCGCATAAGAGGCAATGCTATTTTCGGTAACGAAACTGTAACATTCGCATCCGCAGTCAAAACAAGAAATCTGGAGCTCTTGAATGTTTGCTTTCTTTCGTCCTGCCGCACACCAGGCGCCCCTGCCTGAAGAAAAAATCGACAGTACCTATCGACGGCTGCGCTGGCAGATCTTCGCCGGTATTTTCTTCGGTTATGCCGGGTACTACCTGCTGCGCAAAAACTTCTCCCTGGCCATGCCCTACCTGATCGACGAGGGTTACACCCGCGGTGAGCTGGGCCTGGCGATGTCGGCGATCGCGATCGCCTACGGCCTGTCCAAGTTCCTCATGGGCCTGGTGTCCGACCGTTCCAACCCGCGCTACTTCCTGCCCTTCGGCCTGCTGGTTTCAGCGGGGGTGATGTTCATTTTCGGTTTCGCACCTTGGGCAACGTCCAGTGTGACCATGATGTTCATTTTGCTGTTCATCAACGGCTGGGCCCAGGGCATGGGCTGGCCGCCCAGCGGCCGGACCATGGTGCACTGGTGGTCGCAGAAAGAACGCGGCGGCGTGGTGTCGGTGTGGAACGTGGCGCACAACGTCGGCGGCGGCCTGATCGGCCCGTTGTTCCTGCTGGGCATGGCCTGGTTCAACGACTGGCATGCGGCGTTCTATGTACCGGCCACGGTGGCCTTGGCGGTGGCGGCGTTTGCCTTCATCACCATGCGCGACACCCCGCAATCGGTGGGCCTGCCGCCGATCGAGCAGTACAAGAATGATTACCCGGAAGGCTACGACGCCAGCCACGAAGACGAATTCAGCGCCAAGGAAATCTTCGTCAAGTACGTGCTGCGCAACAAAATGCTCTGGTACATCGCCTTCGCCAACGTGTTCGTCTACCTGCTGCGTTACGGCGTATTGGATTGGGCACCGACCTACCTCAAGGAAGCCAAGCACTTCACGGTGGATAAATCGTCCTGGGCGTACTTCTTCTACGAGTGGGCAGGTATTCCGGGCACGCTGTTGTGCGGCTGGATGTCGGACAAGATCTTCCGTGGCAACCGTGGCCTGACCGGCATCGTGTTCATGGCGCTGGTGACCGTGGCGACCCTGGTGTACTGGCTCAACCCGCCGGGCAACCCGATGGTCGACATGATCGCGCTGTTCTCGATCGGCTTTTTGATCTACGGCCCGGTGATGCTGATCGGCCTGCAGGCGCTGGAACTGGCACCGAAGAAAGCCGCCGGTACGGCTGCGGGCTTCACCGGTCTGTTCGGCTACCTGGGCGGTTCGGTGGCAGCCAGTGCGGCCATGGGCTACACCGTGGACCATTTCGGCTGGGACGGTGGTTTCGTGCTGCTGATCGGCGCATGCCTGCTGGCCATCGCGTTCCTGATCCCAACGCTGTGGCACACCAACAGCGTCAGCTCGGCGCGTTAATCGCCTGAGCAATCCTTGGCACAACGCTTGAGCCGCGCCTCCAGATTCTTGTCTGGCATGGCGTGGCTACGCAGGGCGTTGACGGTCTGCTCGACGTAATCGCGAGTAGTGCCGTAACGCCCGCAAGCGCTTTGCAGCACATGGTTCAGCACGATATCCGGCAAGTTGCCGGCGTAGCTGGGCAAGTGCCGCTCCAACACAAACCCCAACGCCTGTACCTGACTGCCATCTTCAAGACGGCAACTGAGCCAGTGCGGCCGGTAGGACGGGTAAGGCATCTCGCGCTGCCACAAGGCGTAAAGCGAAGCCTCCAGTTGATCTTCCGGCAAGCGATAGGCAAAGCCGCTGCACGAGCCTCCGCGATCCAGGCCAAAGACCAGGCCCGGCAACTCCGGCGTGCCCCGATGCTCGTGGGACCACAGGTACAGACCCCGGTGATAACCGTGGACCCGTGCCCGCACCCGCTCAGTCGACGAACATTCCGGGCGCCAAATCAGCGAACCATACGCAAATAGCCAGACCGGGCCACCCTTGTGCCGGCCCATGGTGGCCTGCATCGAGCTCATTAACTGTTCGTGAGTGAGTTGCGGCCCCAGATCGAGCCGCGGAGGGTAAGCCAATTGCAGAAGATCGGATTCAATGGCGGTCATGGCGAAAAGCGGTACGCCTCCTGTGTGTTACCAGTTGTAAGCAACTTTACCGTAATAAAACGCGCCGCTGTAACCGTACGGCGAAAAAGTGCTATAGGCCAGATTGCCACCACTGCTGGCGAAGGCGTTGACCTTCTCCGGGTATTTATCGGTGACGTTGTCGCCGCCCAGGGTGAAGGTCCAATTCTTCAGCCTGTAGTCCGCCGACAGGTCCAGCACCCAGGCCGCCTTGAAGATCTGGTCGTTGACCTTGTCCGCCTGGTAGCTGGTGAATTCACCATAGCGCACCAGGTTGCTGTGCAGGGCCCAATGGCCGTAAGTGAAGTCGTTACCCAGGCTCAGCTTGTGCTGCGGCGTGGTATCGCCCAGCAAACCGATGCGCTCGCGGCGGTCCACGCGCACCAGGTTCGCGCCCAGGCTGTCGAGGATGGCCGGGTTGGCCTTCACATCCGTCACCTTGGTGTGGTTGTAGTTGTAGCCCACGGTGCTGTTCCAGCGGATGCCGCTGTCGAACTGATAGCGATAGTTGGCGACCAGGTCGACGCCGTCGGTGCTGGTGTCGGTGGCGTTAGTGAAGTAGCGGGCGGTGGTGTAGTCGATATTGCCGACACCGTTGGCCTGCAAATAGGCGCGCGTCGCCGCGTTTATGCCGAGGTTGGACGACAGGCTGATACGGTCACGGATGTCGATGCGGTACACATCCACCGTCACCGTCAGGTCATCGGCCGGCTCCAGCACCAGCCCAAGGCTGTAGTTGCGCGACTTCTCGGCCTTGAGGTCTTCGGCGCCGAGTAAACGCGCCACCTGGCTGTTGGCCGGGAAGGTGCCGGCTTCCTGGATGGTGCTGCCGATCAACTGCGATGAGGTGTAGGCAAAGTTCTGCTGGGCCAGGGACGGCGCGCGGAAACCGTTGGAAACACTGCCGCGCACAGCCACCTGCGGGGTGAAGTCATAACGGGCCGACAGCGAGCCGCTGACATTCGAGCCAAAATCGCTGTAGTCCTCATGGCGCACCGCCGCCGAGGCACTGAGTTTTTCGGTGAAGTTGGTTTCCAGGTCCAGGTACTGGGCCCAGTTGTGGCGCGTGCTGGTGCCCGCGTCGGCATCACGGAAACCACCCAGTCCGGAACTGCCGGTCTGGAAGTAGGAGGCCGGCTCGCCCGCCTCGATTTCATAACCCTGGTGCAGGTATTCACCGCCAAACGCCACGGACACCGGGTAAGGCAGCCAGCCCACGTCGAACTCGCGGGACAGGTCCAGGCTGACTTGCTTCTGGTCGTTGCTCAGGGTGCCATTGTCGAACTTGTGCGGCGTGGCCAGGCCCAGGGAGGTGTTGATGGTTTCGGTGCTGAGTGCGTACTCGTTCTTGCCATAGTTGGCCGACAGGTCGTAATGCCAGTCGTAGGCCAGCAAACCGCGCAGGCCCACCACCAATGAGGTGTCTTCAAGGTTGCCCTTGATCAGCGGCAGGTAACCGTTGGGGTTGAGCGCCGGGATGTTGTTGGACGCATTACTCGCCCGGTAGAACGCCGCCGTCTCGCCGCGCCGCTTGCTGTAGCCGCCGAAGGTGTAGAACTCGGCCGCATCGTTGAAGGAATATTCGGAGTTGAACTGGAACTTGCCTTCATTGGTGGCCGGCTCACCCTGGCGGAACACCTGCTGGCCGTAAGTGGTAGAGCCAACGCTGCCAGGCCGGAAGTCTTTACCGGCACGGTTGGTGTAATCGTTATCGGCCCCTTCGGCCGACAGGTTGATAAAACCGTTGTCGCCCAGTGCCAGGCCGGTATTGCCGCTGACATTGCGCTGGATACCATCGCCCTTCTTGTATTCGCCGAACTTGGTGGAGATCGAACCGCCATGGTCGGCGTGCTTGAGGATCACGTTGATCACCCCGGCAATCGCATCCGAGCCGTAGCGGGCGGACGCACCGTCACGCAGCACTTCGATATGGTCCACCGCCGACAGCGGGATCGCGTTCAGGTCCGCCGGTGCCGACCCACGGCCCACCGCACCGCCCAGGTTGACGAAGGCACTGGTGTGGCGGCGCTTGCCGTTGACCAGCACCAGCACCTGATCGGGTGACAGGCCGCGCAACTGCGCAGGGCGCACCAGTTCGGCACCATCCACCAGGCTTGGGCGCGGGAAGTTGATCGACGGAATCAGGCGCGCCAGCACCGCCCCCAACTCATCAGAGCCCGTGCTGCGCAGGCTATCGCCGGAAATCACATCGATCGGAGACAGCGAAGCACTGGCGGTACGCTCCTGGGCGCGGGTGCCGGTGACGATCACGGTGTCGAGTTTGGGTGCATCGGTGGCGGGCGCTTCGGCCGCCAGGACAGGATTGAAGCCCACAGCGGCCAGCAAATTAGCCGACAAAATCGCTGTGTACAGCGCGTGTTGCGTGTAGCTCCCCATACCGCTCCCCTTTGAATCAAGAATCAGAACGTCAGTGTTCTGAGTTCGCAAGATCGATCCGGCTGGCGGGCGGTGGCGGTCAGTTAATGGTTATTGGAAGAAAATCGGTAGTCCGTTGAGATATAGCTTAAAGATATTTATGTAACAAATTAAATACCTTTAAAGCATAAGCGAATGCATAAGCCCGACGCCCTTTCGTCAGGATTGCACAGGGCAATCCGGCTACTTTCAGCCCCGGTTCAGCCTGGGAGCACGCCAAGCCGTCAAACTGGCGCGCACGTTCACGACCCACCTAGCCGCCCATCAAACCGCCTATCGAGGTCGCACCCATGAAGAAATTTCGACTGCCTGGCCTGCTGTTCCTGGCCCAGGCCACCACCGCACTGGCTGGCGAAACACCGCCTGCCGAGGACGACAAAGGCTTCTGGTACGCGCAGACCAGCGTCTATACCCGGCACTTCGCGCCGGACAAAGACCACAACAACAACCAGGACCTGATCGGCCTGGAGCGCAATGAGGCATCAGGATTGGTGTATGGCGGGGCGACGTTTCGCAACTCGTTCAGCCAGCGCTCTTACTACGCCTATGCAGGTAAGCGCTATGAGATGACCGACTCTGCGGTGTACCTGAAGGTCACAGGCGGGGCGATCCAGGGCTATCGCGGCAAATACCGTGACAAGATCCCCCTGAACCGTTTCGGCGTGGCGCCGGTGATCATCCCGTCGGTAGGCACCCATTACGGGCCGGTGGCAGCGGAACTGGTGCTGCTGGGGTTCAATGCGGCAATGGTCACGACCGGAGTGCGATTCTGAGCGAGCGCAAGCCCCGCTCCACAGTTCGGTTGCGTCAGGGCCGCGGGGCGTAGGCGAATACGTCGGCGCGCATCTGGTGCGCATCCATGCCGGCATCGACCAGTGCATCCAGCGTGCCGTAGATCATCGCCGGTGAACCGCTGGCGTAGACATGCACCGCCTTGAGGTCGGCAATGTCTTCGCACACCGCTTCATGCAGCAGGCCGCAGCGCCCTTCCCAGCCACACAGGTCGCTGACCACCTTGTGCAGGAACAGGTTGGGCAGTTGCAACCATTGGTCCCAGTGCTCGATCTCGTAGAAATCTTCCGGGCGACGCACGCCCCAGTACAGGTGCACCGGGTGCTTGAAGCCGGACGCGCGGCAATGCTCGATCAGGCTGTGCATCTGCGCCATGCCGGTCCCGGCGGCGATCAGCACCAATGGCCCGTCCGGCAGCTCGGCCAGGTGGGTGTCGCCAAAGGGCAGCTCGATGCGCGCCATCTGGTTGCGCTGCAATTGCTCCAGCAAGTTGCGTGCGCTGTCCTCGCGGGCCAGTACATGCAGTTCCAGCTCGCGACCGGCGTGGGGCGCCGACGCCAGGGAAAATGCCGACTTCTCGCCATTCTCCCGCTCGATCATCAGGTATTGCCCGGCGTGGTAGCGCACCGCCTTGCCGGCCGGGGCCCGCAGGCGCACACGCCACACATCGCCGCCCACTTCCACGCACTCGCTCAATTGGCACGACAACTTGCGCAACGGCAACTCTCCCGGCGCCAGCACGCCATCCCACAACACAACGCAATCTTCCAGCGGCTCGGCGATGCAGGTGTAGAACTCGCCATGGTCGCGCACTTCACCGGCTTGCTGCACCCGGCCCTCCACCAGCAGTGCGGCGCACACGTGGCACACGCCATTGCGACACGCCTGGGGGCATTCGTAGCCCAGGCGGCGCGCGCCTTCGAGGATTCGCTCGCCGGGGACCAGCTCCAGCACGGCGCCGGAAGGTTGCAGGGTTACACGCATCAATCTATTCCCAATTCTTTCCAAATCGCATCGACACGTGCCGTGACGGCCTCATCCTTGACGATCACCCGGCCCCATTCGCGGGTCGTTTCACCCGGCCATTTGTGGGTAGCGTCCAGGCCCATCTTCGAGCCCAGCCCCGACACCGGCGACGCGAAGTCGAGGTAGTCGATCGGCGTGTTATCGATCATCACCGTGTCGCGCTTGGGGTCCATGCGCGTGGTGATGGCCCAGATCACATCGTTCCAGTCCCGGGCATTGATGTCGTCGTCGGTAACGATAACGAACTTGGTGTACATGAACTGTCGCAAAAACGACCACACACCCAGCATGACCCGCTTGGCATGGCCCGGGTACGACTTCTTCATGGTCACGATGGCCATGCGATACGAACAGCCTTCCGGCGGCAGGTAGAAGTCGGTGATTTCCGGGAATTGCTTCTGCAGGATCGGCACGAACACTTCGTTCAGCGCCACCCCCAGAATCGCCGGCTCATCTGGCGGACGGCCGGTGTAGGTGCTGTGGTAGATCGGCTTGATCCGATGGGTGATGCGCTCGACGGTGAACACCGGGAAGCTGTCGACTTCGTTGTAATAGCCGGTGTGGTCGCCGTACGGGCCTTCATCGGCCATCTCGCCGGGGTGAATCACGCCTTCGAGGATGATTTCAGCGGTGGCCGGCACTTGCAGGTCATTGCCACGGCACTTCACCAGTTCGGTGCGGTTGCCACGCAACAGGCCGGCGAAGGCGTATTCGGACAGGCTGTCGGGCACCGGGGTCACGGCGCCGAGGATGGTCGCAGGGTCGGCGCCCAGGGCCACAGACACCGGGAACGGCTTGCCGGGGTGCTTCTCGCACCATTCACGGAAGTCCAAGGCACCGCCACGGTGGCTCAGCCAACGCATGATCACCTTGTTGCGGCCGATCACTTGCTGGCGGTAGATCCCCAGGTTCTGGCGGTCCTTGTTCGGGCCCTTGGTGACGGTCAGGCCCCAGGTGATCAGCGGGCCGACGTCGCCGGGCCAGCAGGTTTGCACGGGGAGCATGGCGAGGTCGACGTCATCCCCTTCGATGACCACTTCCTGGCACACCGCGTCCTTGACCACCTTGGGTGCCATGGCAATGATCTTGCGGAAGATCGGCAGCTTCGACCAGGCATCCTTCAAGCCCTTGGGCGGCTCGGGTTCCTTGAGGAACGCCAGCAGCTTGCCGATCTCGCGCAATTCGCTGACCGCCTCGGCGCCCATGCCAAAGGCCACACGCTCGGGGGTACCGAACAGGTTGCCGAGCACCGGTATGTCAAAACCGGTCGGGTTCTCGAACAGCAGCGCCGGGCCCTTGTTACGCAAGGTGCGGTCGCAAATCTCAGTCATTTCCAGCACCGGTGAAATCGGCATCTGGATACGTTTCAACTCTCCGCGCTGCTCAAGTTGCTGCACGAAATCCCGAAGATCCTTGAATTTCATTAACCATGCCACCCGTAAAATAGGCGTACATCCTACCTGCTCTGAGGGCTGCTGGCAGCTTATCGAGGTGCATTTGGCCGTTGCAGGGACCGAAAAACCGACACAAAAAAAATGGCGCCCCTGGGGGCGCCATTTTTTCGGACCTGAAACGTCGTTATTACTTACGTTTCATCGACAGGAAGAACTCGTCGTTGGTCTTGGTGGTTTTCAACTTGTCGATCAGGAACTCGATGGCTGCCACTTCGTCCATCGGGTGCAGCAGCTTGCGCAGGATCCACATGCGCTGCAGTTCGTCGTCGGCGGTCAGCAACTCTTCGCGGCGGGTGCCGGAGCGGTTGATGTTGATCGCCGGGAACACGCGTTTTTCCGCGATGCGACGGTCCAGGGGCAGTTCCATGTTGCCGGTACCCTTGAACTCTTCGTAGATCACTTCGTCCATCTTCGAACCGGTTTCAACCAGTGCGGTGGCGATAATGGTCAGCGAGCCGCCTTCTTCGATGTTCCGCGCGGCGCCGAAGAAACGCTTCGGTTTCTCCAGGGCGTGGGCATCGACACCACCGGTGAGGACCTTGCCGGAGCTCGGGATCACGGTGTTGTAGGCACGGGCCAGACGGGTGATGGAGTCGAGCAGGATCACCACATCCTTCTTGTGTTCGACCAGGCGCTTGGCCTTCTCGATCACCATTTCGGCAACCTGCACGTGGCGGGTCGGCGGCTCATCGAACGTCGAGGCAACCACTTCGCCGCGCACGGTGCGCTGCATTTCGGTGACTTCTTCCGGACGCTCATCGATCAGCAATACGATCAGGTGAACTTCAGGATTGTTACGTGCGATGTTCGCTGCAATGTTCTGCAGCATGATCGTCTTACCGGCTTTCGGCGGTGCGACGATCAGGCCACGCTGGCCTTTGCCGATCGGGGCGCACAGGTCGATCACGCGACCGGTCAGGTCTTCGGTGGAACCGTTACCGGCTTCCATCTTCATGCGCACGGTCGGGAACAGCGGCGTCAGGTTCTCGAAGAGAATCTTGTTTTTCGCGTTCTCGGGACGATCGAAGTTGATCGTGTCGACCTTGAGCAGGGCGAAGTAACGCTCGCCTTCCTTCGGTGGGCGGATCTTGCCAACGATGGTGTCACCGGTGCGCAAGTTGAAGCGACGGATCTGGCTCGGCGAGACATAGATGTCGTCTGGGCCGGCGAGATAGGAGGCGTCTGCAGAGCGGAGGAAGCCGAAGCCGTCCTGGAGAATCTCCAGCACGCCATCACCGGAGATTTCCTCGCCGCTTTTCGCGTGCTTTTTCAGCAGGGAGAAAATCACGTCCTGCTTGCGCGAACGGGCCATATTTTCTATGCCCATTTCTTCGGCCAGTTGGAGCAGGTCGGTAATCGGCTTTTGCTTGAGTTCAGTCAGATTCATATAGGAATGACGTAATCATTTATGGAGGGGGGGAAATTAAGCTTTTGGCTTAATGAGGCCGCGCCGCGGAGAAGGCGACAGGATCGCGTACTAATCGAAAAGGAATGCGTCGGCGACGGCTTGCAGGGGGCAGTGGAGAAACCAGTGCGGGGCCGAATGTACCACCTGAGTTTCGGAGCGTCTAGCCCTGTTTCACGAAAAAGCCCCGCTATTTGCGGGGCTTTTTGACGACGCTTAGATGTTGGCGTCGAGGAAAGCTTGCAGCTGGGACTTCGACAGCGCACCCACCTTGGTGGCCTCGACGTTGCCGTTCTTGAACAGCATCAGCGTAGGAATACCGCGCACGCCATGCTTGGCCGGGGTTTCCTGGTTGTCGTCGATGTTCAGCTTGGCAATGGTCAGCTTGCCTTCGTAGGTGGTTGCAATGTCGTCCAGGACCGGAGCGATCATTTTGCAAGGGCCGCACCATTCAGCCCAGTAGTCAACCAGCACCGGGCCAGCAGCCTTGAGTACTTCGGCCTCAAAGGTCGCGTCGGTGACGTGCTTGATAAGATCGTTGCTCATGGATGTCTCCGGATTGTAAGCAAAAAAAACGTTGCCCATCATAGCCGCCCTTCCCCCGTTCAGGAAGCCGCCTCTGATTGAGTCTTCCTATGATGGCGCATGAGTTTGCGCATAGCCCAACTCAGGGCGTCACGGGAGTCACGAAGGCAATCCCCGTGCGCAACGCCGCGTTGCGTACGTGCTCCTGCATGGTTTT
Organism: Pseudomonas sp. JV449; assembly: GCF_032424295.1. Taxonomy (NCBI): domain Bacteria; kingdom Pseudomonadati; phylum Pseudomonadota; class Gammaproteobacteria; order Pseudomonadales; family Pseudomonadaceae; genus Pseudomonas; species Pseudomonas sp. JV449. The sequence continues at coordinate 112,743 of NZ_VYKD01000035.1, forward strand.
CTGCGCCGACGCACTGGCCCGCCGGGCCAGGGCGCGCAGGATTTTGCGATGTTCCTGCCAGGTTTCCATGGCCCGCTCCGGCCGGATGAACGGTAGTTTCTGGCTTTCCAGAAACACCTCGGCACTGGCACTCAGGATGCTCACCATCGCCTGGTTGCCGCTGGCCAGCAGGATGCGCTGGTGGAATTCGAAGTCCAGCCGTGCGGCCGCCTCGAAGTCGCCGGCCTTGAGCACCTTGCGCATGGCCTCGACGTTGTCTTCCAGGCTGTCCAGCTCATCGATCGTCAGCGTGACCGCCGCCAAACCCGCCGCAAACCCTTCCAGCGCATAGCGCAACTGGAAGATATCGAGCGGCGTGGCCTGGGCTGCAAAAGGCCAGGCAAAGCCCGGCGCATCCTCCACCGCCTGCACGAACACACCTTTGCCCGGCTGCACACTGACCACACCCAAGGCGCTCAAGGACGACAGCGCCTCGCGCAGCGACGCCCGGCTGACGCCCAACTGCACCGCCAGGTCGCGCTGGGACGGCAGTACATCGCCAGGCCCGAAGCCTTGCTCCTTGATCAGTTTGCGGATGGCCTGCAGGGCCGCTTCCGGTACGGCTTGGGCGATGGAATTCATAAAAAACTCGAGGTTTTTGTCAACAGAACGGCTAGTTGTAAAGCTATTCGTGGACCACGGCAAGCCACGCCCCAAAGGGGCTCGCGCAGTTTTACCGACGCTCGAAAAGGGTGCGAAAACGCGCACAACTGTTCAGACCAGTAAGACCACCAAAGCTCAACAAACTCGCGCCTCGCAGACGATCTGCGCCGTACTGGCATGGGCTGTGCACTGAGCAAATCCAGAAAATTCCTTCGCCCTTCTCGGAGAGTTGCCATGACCAAGCGCTGCAGCGCCCTGCTCACTGCCCTGTTTGCCAGCCTGATGCTGAGCCAGGCACCCGCCCAGGCCAACGGTCTGGACGATATCGTCGCCCGTGGCACCCTCAAGGTCGCCGTGCCCCAGGACTTCCCGCCGTTCGGCTCGGTGGGCCCCGACATGAAGCCCCGTGGCCTGGACATCGACACCGCCAAACTGCTGGCCGACCAACTCAAGGTCAAGCTGGAGCTGACCCCGGTCAACAGCACCAACCGCATCCCGTTCCTCACCACCGGCAAGGTCGACCTGGTGATCTCCAGCCTGGGCAAGAACCCCGAGCGCGAAAAGGTCATCGACTTCTCCAAGGCCTACGCACCGTTCTACCTGGCCGTGTTCGGCCCGCCTGATGCCGCCATCAGCAGCACCGACGACCTCAAGGGCAAGACCATCAGCGTGACCCGTGGCGCCATCGAAGACATCGAGCTGACCGCCGTAGCGCCGAAGGAAGCCACCATCAAGCGCTTCGAAGACAACAACTCCACCATCGCAGCCTACCTGGCCGGCCAGGTCGACCTGATCGCCAGCGGCAACGTGGTCATGGTGGCGATCAGCGAACGCAGCCCGAAACGCGTGCCGGCGCTGAAAGTGAAGCTCAAGGACTCGCCGGTGTACGTGGGCGTGAACAAGAACGAGCCGGCGCTTCTGGAGAAGGTCAACCAGATCCTGGTCGCGGCCAAGGCCGATGGCAGCCTGGAAAAGAACGCGATGCAGTGGCTCAAAGAGCCATTGCCTGCTGATCTCTGAAGCGGAGCTGATTGATGGCCTATCAATTCGACTTTGTGCCGGTGCTGGCCAATACCGATCTGCTGTTGCGCGGCGCGCTGTTCACCCTTGAGCTGACGGCCATCGGCGCAATCCTGGGCGTCGCCCTGGGCACTGTCGGCGCCGTGGTGCGGGCGTGGAAGATCCAGCCCTTTGCCTGGTTCTTCGGTGTGTATGTCGAGTTGATCCGCAACACGCCGTTCCTGGTGCAGTTGTTCTTCATCTTCTTCGGCCTGCCCTCCCTGGGATTGAAAATCACCGAGTGGCAAGCAGCCGTATTGGCGATGGTGATCAACCTGGGGGCCTACTCCACGGAGATCATCCGCGCCGGCATCCAGGCCATCCCGCGCGGGCAACTGGAAGCCGCCGCCGCGCTGGCGATGACGCGTTTCGAAGCGTTTCGCCATGTGGTGCTGCTGCCGGCGCTGGGCAAGGTGTGGCCTGCCCTGAGCAGCCAGATCATCATCGTGATGCTCGGTTCGGCGGTGTGTTCGCAGATCGCCACCGAGGAGCTGAGCTTTGCCGCCAACTTTATCCAGTCGCGCAATTTCCGCGCGTTCGAAACCTATGCCCTGACCACCCTGGTGTACCTGTGCATGGCGTTGATGATTCGCCAGTTGCTCAACTGGATCGGCCGCCGCTTTGTGATGAGGAATAGCCGATGAGTGATTTTTCCTTCTGGGACATCGTGCGCAACCTGCTTACGGGCCTGCAGTGGACGCTGTTGCTGTCGATCGTGGCGTTTATCGGCGGCGGCCTGATCGGTTTGCTGGTGATGACCATGCGCATCAGCCGCAAGGCATTCGCGCGCAATGTTGCGCGCACCTATATCGAACTGTTCCAGGGCACCCCGTTGTTGATGCAGCTGTTCCTGGTTTTTTTCGGCATTGCCCTGCTCGGCGTGGATATTTCGCCCTGGCTGGCGGCCGCGATCGCCTTGACGCTGTTTACCAGCGCCTACCTCGCCGAAATCTGGCGCGGCTGCGTCGACTCCATCGCCCATGGCCAGTGGGAAGCATCGGCCAGCCTGGCGTTGAACCCGCTTGAACAACTGCGCTACGTGATCCTGCCCCAGGCCCTGCGGATCGCCGTGGCGCCTACCGTGGGCTTCTCGGTGCAGGTGGTCAAAGGCACCGCCGTCACTTCAATCATCGGCTTTACCGAACTGACCAAGACCGGCGGCATGCTCGCCAACGCCACCTTCGAGCCCTTCATGGTCTACGGCCTGGTGGCCCTCGGTTACTTCCTGCTCTGCTACCCCTTGTCCCTCAGTGCGCGCTACCTGGAAAGGAGACTGCATGCCTCTGCTTAGAATTTCCGCCCTGCATAAGTATTACGGCGATCACCACGTCCTCAAGGGCATCGACCTGACCGTTGAAGAAGGCCAGGTCGTGGCAATCATCGGCCGCAGCGGCTCGGGCAAGTCCACCTTGCTACGGACCCTCAATGGCCTGGAATCGATCAACGACGGCGTGATCGAGGTGGATGGCGAATACCTCGACGCCGCCCGCGCCGACCTGCGCAGCCTGCGGCAGAAAGTCGGCATGGTGTTCCAGCAGTTCAACCTGTTCCCGCACCTGACCGTGGGCGAAAACGTCATGCTCGCACCGCAAGTGGTGCAGAAAGTGCCTAAGGCCAAGGCAGCACAACTGGCCAGGCAAATGCTGGAACGCGTGGGGTTGGGTGAGAAATTCGACGCGTTCCCCGATCGCCTGTCCGGCGGCCAGCAGCAACGCGTTGCCATCGCCCGCGCCCTGGCCATGTCGCCCAAGGTGCTGCTGTGCGATGAAATCACCTCGGCCCTGGACCCGGAGCTGGTCAATGAAGTACTCAGCGTGGTGCGCCAACTGGCCAAGGACGGCATGACCTTGATCATGGTGACGCACGAAATGCGCTTCGCCCGGGAAGTCGGCGACAAGCTGGTGTTCATGCACCAGGGCAAGGTGCATGAAGTCGGCGATCCGAAGGTATTGTTTGCCAACCCGCAGACTGCTGAGTTGGCGAACTTCATCGGCACTACCGAAGCGCACGCCTGATCGCCCAGCCATCGGGCACCATTTCGAAACGGCCTCCCCCCTCCAGCAGGGTTTTATCGCGCACGGCGGGGTGGGTGCCCGCTAGATAGGTATCGACCTGCACCTGAGCCGAAAAGACTCGACCGGCGATTGGCTGCCCGGCCCTCAGTGGCACCAGCACACCGCCGGGGCGCAGCTGCCCGTCTCGTTCAGTGCGGTTGTGCATCGACACCAGTTCGACGGCCTGGCCATCCAGCAATGCCTGCCGAAGGCTCAGATCAAAGCGCCCGTGATGGCCAAAACTGAAACCCTGCGCATCGGCTGGCGCACCGCGGAAACGCAGCGCAATCACCGCCGCCTCAGGGCAAACCACGCTGAGGTGCACCGTGCGTCTACCGATGGAAATACCGTGGGGTCCGGGCTGTGTGTCGACGCGCAACGGCCCGTAGTCGATCTGCGGCCGGCTCAATGACAGGTGGCATTCCGACGCCGAAACGTCAGCAATCATCAAGAGACCCACCAGTAATCCCACCCCGCCTGGAAAGCGTCCCGAGGCAAGGGCAGCCTTAACGACAGACCGCTGAGGAGGTTTCATACAGTTGGCCGTCATAGCTGTGCTCCGCCAGATCGAGTTGCAGTTTGCAGGGAGTCGCATTCGGCGACGACAAGGTCAGTACCTGGGAATGCTCAATATTGTTGAGGAAGATCATTCCGTCCCCCACCACCGTGGTCAGGAACGTGTTATCGGCGGCAAGCACCGACGTCCCCTTGGGCAACGGCTGCCCGCTTGGGTCGCTGACACGCACCAGCATCCGGCGAACCTTCGAGACCTCAAACTCGACCGTACTGAACGAGCCTCGCCCGACCTCCAGCATCTTCGTGCCATTATTGAGATCAACCTGGCGTGGCAAGCTTTTACCGTCCACCTCGACAAGGCTGCCCTGATAAGCGGGTAAGCCGGGAATCACGGCCATTCCCCAGCGGTCGGTCCAGACGGGCCCCTGAGGGGTACTGATGCGAGCACCCGGAATATTCCCCACCGACGCCACACCGAAAGTGTCCTCTACACGGTAGGGAGACAGTGTCAGGCCTCGCTCGTGAGCAACCACGGCGCCTTGTAGCTGCCCGCTATAGATCGTGCTGGACGAGTCTCGATTGAGCCCCAGGCCGAGTTGGGTATAACGAGACGTCGCGTTGAGCGTTCCACCCACCGACTGATCGCTGGTACCTCTCAGGTCGCGTTCGCCCCTTAACTCGTAGTTCAGGGTGTCATTCACGCGCTCGCTGTAGGCTGTACCGATACCGGCATGACGCCCTTGGCGTCGAACCGTCGAGGTCACGGAGCGGTCACTGCCCAGTGGAACAGTGATCTGCAAGCGCATGCCCAAGCCATCATTTTTGTCTCTGGAGTCGCCTGACGCACCTACCTGGGAGTCAATGCTCACCGCAACATTGGCGTGCCTGAAGTTTTTGTTCCACGCGCCGTAGATATGCTGGGAAGTACGATTGTCGAAATGAGCCGAACGGGAATAACCGACAGCGAAGCCACCCAATTGAGGGTCTGACCAACTGAAGCCTGCCGTGTACTGGTGCCTGGCGCGCGCGCCCTGTACCTCGCCGGGCTCGCCGCCAACAGCTTCGAGCACATCCCGGTAACCCGACGTCTGGCGAGTGGCGCTCAAGTTCATCTGGACGTTGCCCGGCAGCGTACTGCCAAACGAAACGCCGCTACGCGAACCGCGTGCCTTTTGCTTACGGTCATGGGAAAGGTTATTGCGCAATCCCAGTGAAAACCGCTGGTCAAAGCTACTGTCCAACGCCAGGCCCACCGAGTGGTAGTTGTCCGTGCCCTGAACTCCCGAACTGAGGGCCGTATCCTCCCCTAACGCCCACGTTCCGCTGGCCATGGCCAACAGAGGTTCGGCGGCGCCCCTTCGATCCACATCACGCACCTTTCCTATTGCAGCGGTATATCCCGATTTAATCGGAACCGATCCACGGAACGAGGCGGCCGGCACGATAAAACTGTGTTGCCCCCCCTTGATTTCGATAACCCTGACGTCGAGGTCGCTGGTGCCATTGAGCAGTGGCAAATTGCGCAAGGTGAACGGCCCTTCCGGGACGAGAGTGGTATAAATCAATGCGCCGGACTGCCGGACTTCCACCCGCGACTGACTCCGCGCCCGCCCTTCAACCAAAACGCCATTGCTGCTGGTGCGGTTTTCCATTCCGTCAGGAAACAGCTGTGCACCGATCAGTTGAACACCACCGAACACGGGGCTATCAGCCGATATCTGGCCTGCCTGAAATGTCGAAGCCAAGGGAGCGATATCGCGCTGTGCGTATGCATACAGATGCTCAGTCGCCGAACGCTCATCGTTGGAGAGATAGAGCTGACGACTGCGGACGATCCAATTGCCCACATTGAAACCCATTTCCGTTGAAGCGGATAAAAAGCGCCCTCGATCCCCCCGCGAGTGGGCATTGACGCCTTGGACATCGTAGTTGACCAGCGCCGCTGCACCTCCCCGGGCGTAATGACCAGTGCTTTGTTGCATGTCGCGCAGCGCCTGGGTCGGGACGACCAGCACAACCTCCTCACGCCCTGGGCGCAAGGTCACTACCGTTTTCGGATACTCGGCAATAAAGTCATGACAGGCCTGGGCGGCAGAGACTTGCTTATCGATCACCGTGGCGGGAATCTGCAGTCCCGCCCGATCCAATAGCCCACGATTGAAACACAGCGCGCCTTCATGGTTAAACCGCGCGTCAGTCAACCCGATGGGATTACCGTTGACCGTCAAATCGACGACGCGCGTGCCCTCGCTGAACCGAGGGGCTTGCTGAAAGTAGCGCGCAACTGAAGGGTCGATACCACGCGCCTGCAAGGTGGCAAGGTCAAATCCGAGCACCGCCGCCGGCGCGGCGTAAACGTCAGCGGCCATTCCCGACACCACCACCGCCCAAACCGAAAGGCTGATTCCGCTTCGCCTGAAAGCCTCCTCAGGTTTTATTGGCGCCCGGGATGGCTGCCCACGTACAGCGCTACAAAACCTGCTGGCTTTTTTCCCCATGGCAGGTCACGGCTGATTCGCTACGAGCAAAGCCTCGTAGCTATCGACGGAAAACCCATAGAGCGTGGCCGGCATAAGGGTGACCGACGTGGCTGCAGAACGTTTTTCCACGGCAACGCTGAGGGTTTCGCCCGGCAAGATATAGGTACGCGGCAAAAGCGCATTCACCTTCTGCGGGTTCAAGACCACCTCAGCCGCCAGGCGCACCACATAGGGGCTGTTGTTGCGTGCGCTCAAGGTATTGCCGTGAAGGCTCCAGGTCAGCAGTTCCCACGGTGCATGATGTTGGGGTAAACCTTTGGGGTGGAGAATGAGCGGCAGGTTTTGCCGTAGGCTGATACCAATTGTCGCGCCCGAGCCGGGTTGTGCCTGGGGAATACCTTCAAACGTAATGCGCTTCAAACGTTGGGTTTTGAGAGGCTCCTTATTGATTGCCATAACCCTGACCATTTGCCGCTCACCGCTATCGACACGCGCAACGGGCTGAGTAATGACGGCTAAAGGCTCCGGGTCTTCCGGTATATCTTCGATAACTGAATGAAGCAGGGCAGGACTTGGGTCCGTATTGGTGACATTGATGCTGACTTCACCATCCGCCTCATTGAGAATGACAACTGTTGTTTCCGGTTCCATGCCGTCTGCATACGCGGCACGGCAGAAAACAAAACCGAGACACAAACAACCGGCCAGAATAGATTTTTTTCTTGTAGAAACAAGCATCAACACTTCCTTCACAGCAATAACGAAACACGCCGAATCAGGTGGGCTGCCGCCAAAGAGACTGCAAGCCGACCTGAATCGCCTGGAAGCTTTTAGAGATAGACCAATTCCAGGGTTGTATGGCCATCAAGTTTTATTTCGTTATTCATGCTCAGCGCAGAGGTTTTATTGATCACTGGTTGAACATTCAAATTCCCCGAGACGACGGTTATTTTAATCGGCGAATAGCTGGCGCTCGTACGCCAACTTCCAACGTTGGCTGACTGCCCCAAGACAGGATCGGTGATCCCCCAACTCGCGCCATTATTATTAGACCGCGCAGCCCGTACAGTTTTACCATCGGCAATGTTGTTCTCCATGAAAAGCACATAGCCGCCGATTTTTTCATTCTTCGAGGTAAACCCAAGACCATAATTGAAATCATCGTTATAAGTAATATTGTACTGACTCACCATCATGCCGCGCACCTTGCTGGACGCGCGGTTATCCTGTGCCTTAATACCAACAAACGTGGGCGATGCACACCTGACGGTGTAAGGCGTCCCCTTTTTGGCCAGTTTGGTGTAGTTAGTAGCACTCAGTGACCTAGGATCAATCCGACCGTAATCTATCGTTGAATTAACAATAGTAAAACTGCAACTGGCAGGCGCAATGGAGCCTCTCACTCGTAAGTCCGCAGCTTGCGCACTCAAACCCAGCATAGCGAGAAACATACCTGATAACGAAATAATCTTCTTCATAGCAATCATCGACATTAGCCAAAGAGACACGTGCTGATTGACACTTCATAGTCAGCACGCCATGGATACCTGTGTGGAGAAATCTAGAGGTAGCGCAACTCCAGGGTGAAATGGCCGTCCAGGTTGATCTGGTTGCCCATATCAAGTTCGGACGTCTTGTTTATGACGGCTTGAACTTCAACATTGCCGGAAACAGCATTAACCAATATAGGCGCATACACATTCCCCGCACGCCAACTGGCTATATTGGCAGTGTGGCCTACTGCCTGGGTACTGTTTGGTTCCCATCGTACGCCGTTATTTTCCGAGCTAACAATCCCTACCGGCTTGCCGTCAGCTACAGAATTTCGAAGGTGCACTACATAACCTCCGATCTTCTGCCCCCTGGAAGTGGCCCCCAGACCAAAATTGTAGAGATCCTTATAGTTCCCGCCAAACTGCCCCAGCATCATGCCTGGTATTCTCGAGCCAGCTCGATTATCAACGCTCTTGATACCCACTTTTATTTTAGACTGACCACTGCACCTCACCGTATAGGGAACACTCTTCTTATCCAGCTTGGTATAACTTGTCGGACTCAGGCTGCTCGGGTGAATAGTTCCATAGTCAATGACCGAGCGGGTGAGTGTAAAACTGCAACTGGCTGGAGCGATCGCGCCTTTTACACGTACATCGGCAGCCTGGACAGTCAGGCTCGCAACGACGAGGCATAGGCCCGCCACTACTGGGTAATTCTTCTTCATCTAACTTTCATCCATAGCAATGACCATAGGCTGGCCAGTTATTGAATGATCAGAACACCTCCCCTGCGTCACGCCTGGTGCGCATATGAATATCTCGTCCTTGAAGCTCCGACCTATAAACACCACCCGGGACAGGTGCCGAACGTGAGTATTCATATTCTAAGAGAATAATAAAACCGGAAAAAATGACACCTCATGTAAGAGTGATCCCTATCTCCACTCTAAAAAACAACCCCATGTATACGAACAGGGAAACAGCAAGTTAGGACAAACATAAAACGGCGTAAGACTTATCGACAAACTCAATAAAACCAAGAATAGCCAGTACAAAACCCAGTGCTTTCTGGCTTTGTAATACATCATTTGTGGGCCGGTCCTACGCGCCGCGCAGAAAGCACTTATAGGTATACGAGGAAAAATCCTCTGTTACTACGCGTTGGCTCCAGCGATCGATCGTGGCACGATGGCAAGGTTATCGACCGAGACCCCCAAACCATGCCGCAATCCCAAGCCAAGAATCTGTCCCTGATCGCCGCCATCGACCTGGGCTCCAACAGCTTTCACATGGTCGTGGCCAAGGCCCAGAACGGCGAAATCCGCATCCTTGAGCGGCTCGGAGAGAAAGTGCAACTGGCTGCCGGGATCGACGATGAGCGCCAGCTCAATGAAGAATCCATGCAACGCGGGCTCGACTGCCTCAAGCGTTTTGCACAGCTGATCAACGGCATGCCCCTGGGCGCCGTGCGAATCGTCGGCACCAACGCCCTGCGCGAAGCCCGTAACCGGGGCGAATTCATCCGTCGCGCCGAGGAAATCCTCGGCCACCCCGTAGAAGTCATCTCCGGCCGCGAAGAAGCGCGCCTGATCTACCTCGGCGTGTCCCATACACTCGCAGATACCCCCGGCAAGCGCCTGGTGGCGGACATCGGCGGCGGCAGTACCGAGTTCATCATCGGCCAGCGCTTCGAACCGCTGCTGCGCGAAAGCCTGCAGATGGGCTGTGTCAGTTATACCCAACGCTATTTCAAGGACGGCAAGATCACCCCGGCGCGCTACGCCCAGGCCTACACGGCAGCGCGTTTGGAGATCATGAGCATCGAGCACGCCCTGCACCGCCTGACCTGGGATGAAGCCATCGGCTCGTCCGGCACCATCCGTGCCATCGGCCTGGCGCTCAAGGCCGGCGGCCATGGCACCGGCGAGGTCAACGCCGAAGGCCTGGCCTGGCTCAAGCGCAAGCTGTTCAAGCTGGGGGATGCCGAGAAGATCGACTTCGACGGCATCAAGCCCGACCGTCGCACCATCTTCCCGGCCGGCCTGGCGATTCTCGAGGCGATCTTCGACGCCCTCGAACTGCAACGCATGGACCACTGTGACGGCGCCCTGCGCGAAGGCGTGCTGTATGACCTGCTGGGCCGCCATCATCATGAAGACGTACGAGAGCGCACGCTAACGTCGCTGATGGAGCGCTATCACGTCGATCAGGAGCAGGCAGCCCGCGTGGAGCGTAAAGCCCTGCATGCGTTCGATCAGGTCGCCGAAGACTGGGACCTGGAAGACGGCGTATGGCGCGAACTGCTCGGCTGGGCGGCCAAGGTGCATGAAGTGGGCCTGGATATCGCCCACTACCACTACCACAAGCACGGCGCCTACCTGATCGAGCACTCCGACCTGGCGGGTTTCTCCCGGGAAGACCAGCAGATGCTCGCGCTGCTGGTGCGCGGCCATCGTCGCAATATTCCCAAGGACAAGTTTGCCGAGTTCGGCGATGAAGGCATCAAGCTGATCCGCCTGTGCGTGCTGCTGCGCTTCGCGATCCTGTTCCACCACATTCGTGGCACCCAGCAGATGCCCCAGGTAACCCTGCGTGCCAATGGCGACAGCCTGGATGTCGTATTCCCCAAAGGCTGGCTGGATGAGAACCAGCTGACCCAGGCGGACTTCGCCCAGGAAGCGGAGTGGCTGACGCGGGTGGGGTTCAGCCTGAACCTGCGCTAACCCGATCTCATGAACACTGCAAAAACAAATGTGGGAGGGGCGGTGCGACGACTCGACTTGCTCCCGATTACGGTGTGTCAGTCGCGAATACTTTGACTGAACCACCGCAATCGGGAGCAAGTCGAGTCGTCGCACCGCCCCTCCCACATTTTCAGAGCGTGTTGTCTGTTAGTTCACCGACAGAATCGGGCTACCCAACTTTTCCAGCAACGTCGCCTGGGCGCTGCGCGGATTCTGGTTGCCGGTCGGCGTGTTACGCACGTAACGGCCATCCGACTGCAGGCTCCAGCTGTGGGTGTTATCGGTGAGGTAGCTTTCCAGCTCCTTCTTGACCCGCATGATCAGCTTCTTGCCCTCGACCGGGAAGCAGGTCTCCACACGCTTGTCGAGGTTGCGCTCCATCCAGTCGGCACTGGAGAGGAACATCTGCTCCTCGCCGCCGTTAAGGAAGTAGAACACCCGCGTGTGTTCCAGGAAGCGGCCGATGATCGAGCGCACATGGATGTTATGCGACACGCCGACAATGCCCGGACGCAGGCAGCACATGCCACGCACCACCAGGTCGATACGCACGCCGGACTGGCTGGCCTTGTACAGCGCGCGGATGATCTTCGGATCGGTCAGCGAGTTGAACTTGGCGATGATGTGCGCCGGTTTGCCCTCGAGGGCGAACTGGGTCTCGCGGGCAATCATGTCGAGCATGCCCTTCTTGAGGGTGAACGGCGCGTGCAGCAGCTTCTTCATGCGCAACGTCTTGCCCATGCCGATCAACTGGCTGAACAACTTGCCGACGTCTTCACACAAGGCGTCGTCGGAAGTCAGCAGGCTGTAGTCGGTATAGAGCTTGGCGTTGCCGGCGTGGTAGTTGCCGGTGCCCAGGTGGGCGTAACGCACGATTTCACCGGCTTCACGGCGCAGGATCAGCATCATCTTGGCGTGGGTCTTGAAGCCCACCACGCCGTAGATCACTACCGCGCCGGCCGCTTGCAGGCGGCTGGCCAATTGCAGGTTTGACTCTTCGTCAAAGCGCGCGCGCAACTCGATCACCGCAGTGACTTCCTTGCCGTTGCGCGCGGCGTCTACCAGCGCGTCGACGATTTCCGAGTTGGCACCGGAACGGTACAGGGTCTGGCGCACGGCCAATACGTGCGGGTCCTTGGCAGCCTGGCGCAGCAGGTCGACCACCGGGGTGAAGGACTCGAACGGGTGCAGCAGCAGGATGTCCTGCTTGCTCACGACGCTGAAGATGTTCTCGCTGTTTTGCAGCAGTTTCGGGATCTGCGGGGTGAACGGGGTGTATTGCAGCTCCGGATGGCTGTCCAGGCCAGTGATGCTGAACAGGCGCGTGAGGTTCACCGGGCCATTGACCTGGTACAGCTCGGTCTCGCCCAGGTTGAACTGCTTGAGCAGGTAGTCCGACAGGTGTTTCGGGCAGGTGTCGGCCACTTCCAGGCGCACCGCATCACCGTAGCGCCGCGAGAACAGCTCGCCGCGCAGGGCGCGGGCCAAGTCTTCGACGTCTTCGGAATCCAGCGCCAGATCGGCGTTACGGGTCAGGCGGAACTGGTAGCAGCCCTTGACCTTCATGCCTTGGAACAGGTCATCGGCGTGGGCATGGATCATCGACGACAGGAATACATAGTTGTCGCCAGCGCCCCCCACCTCTTCGGGTACCTTGATGATCCGTGGCAGCAAGCGCGGCGCCGGGATGATCGCCAGGCCCGAATCGCGACCGAAAGCGTCGATACCTTCCAGCTCGACGATAAAGTTCAGGCTCTTGTTCACCAGCAGTGGGAACGGGTGCGTCGGGTCCAGGCCGATCGGGGTGATGATCGGCGCGATTTCGTCGCGGAAGTAGCGACGCACCCAGGTCTTGATCTTGGTAGTCCAGTGGCGGCGACGGATGAAGCGAACCTGATGCTTTTCCAGTTCCGGCAACAGGATGTCATTGAGGATCGCGTACTGGCGATCCACATGACCGTGCACCAGCTCGCTGATGCGCGCCAGCGCCTGGTGCGGCTGCAGGCCGTCCGCGCCAGCTTGTTCACGGGCGAAGGTGATCTGTTTCTTGAGGCCGGCGACGCGGATCTCGAAGAATTCATCCAGGTTGCTGGAGAAAATCAGCAGGAACTTCAGGCGTTCCAGCAACGGGTAGGACTCATCCAGTGCCTGTTCAAGCACGCGGATGTTGAATTGCAGTTGTGACAGCTCGCGGTGGATGTACAGGCTGCTGTCATCCAGATTGGTCACTACGGCGGCCACCGGGGCCGGGGCTGGCGCTTCGGCTACCACCACAGGCGCGGCCGGCTCGTGCTCCGGCGGGGTCTCGGTGACTTGTTCCACCACCGGGTGAGCGTCTTTTACGGCAACTTCGGAGAGTCCTTCGGTATTCATCGAATGTTCCTGTGAGGGCTATTGTTGCTCTCTAAGCAATTGGGCGGCGCGGGCGGCGAAATAGGTCAGGATGCCATCAGCCCCGGCACGTTTAAAGGCCGTCAAGGATTCTAGGATTACCCCTTCACTCAACCAGCCATTTTGGATTGCAGCCATGTGCATGGCGTATTCGCCACTGACCTGATACACAAAGGTCGGCACTTTGAATTCCTCTTTGACTCGGTAAAGGATGTCCAGGTACGGCATCCCCGGCTTGACCATCACCATGTCGGCACCTTCGGCCAAATCCGCCGCCACTTCGTGCAAGGCTTCATGGCTGTTGGCCGGGTCCATCTGGTACGAAGCCTTGTTGGCCTTGCCCAGGTTCAGCGCCGAGCCCACCGCATCGCGAAACGGGCCGTAGTAGGCGCTGGCGTACTTGGCCGAGTAGGCCATGATCCGCACATTGACGTGGCCGGCCAGTTCCAGGGCTTCGCGAATCGCCTGGATGCGGCCATCCATCATGTCCGACGGCGCAACCACCTGGGCGCCTGCTGCCGCATGGGACAAGGCCTGCTTGACCAGCGCGTCGACGGTAATGTCGTTCTGAACATAGCCGTCTTCGTCAAGAATGCCATCCTGCCCGTGGGTGGTGAACGGGTCCAACGCCACGTCGGTGATCACCCCCAGCTCCGGGAAACGCTCGCGCAGGGCGCGGGTGGCGCGCTGGGCGATACCGTCCGGGTTCCAGGCTTCGGCAGCATCAAGGGACTTGAGTTCAGACGGCGTGACCGGAAACAACGCCAACGCCGGAATCCCCAGGTCGACCCAGCCCGCCGCCTCTTCAAGCAGCAGATCAATGGTCAGACGCTCTACACCCGGCATCGACGCTACCGATTCCCGGCGATTTTCACCGTCGAGTACAAACACCGGCAGGATCAGATCATCCGTCGTCAGTACGTTTTCACGAACCAGGCGGCGAGAAAAATCATCACGGCGATTACGGCGCAGGCGGGTAGCAGGGAACAGGCGATTGGCAGGGGTAAAGCTCACGACAGACTCCTGAGCCCGGGTTCACGGGCGAGCGTTGCAGTTATAAGCGGGCATTATGACGAAGGTATGACAGTTGTGCTTAACGATGCGACCTGTAGTCGCATTCGTCGGTTAATGTAGGAATTGTTCACTTCGTGACACATCTCGATACTTTCATGAATGTTCACGAAGGCGTAGGCTGCGCGTTCATTTCGCCAGCACCCAGACCATGCTTCAACAATTTCTGCATGACTTCGGCTACTTTGCCCTCTTCCTAGGCACGTTCTTCGAAGGCGAAACCATCCTGGTTCTCGCAGGCTTCCTGGCGTTCCGTGGGTACATGGATATCAACCTGGTGGTGGTCGTTGCCTTCTTCGGCAGCTACGCCGGCGACCAGCTTTGGTATTACATGGGGCGCAAGCACGGCCGCAAACTGTTGGCGCGCAAGCCGCGCTGGCAATTGATGGGCGACAAGGCCCTGGAACATATCCGCAAGCACCCGGATATCTGGGTGCTGAGCTTCCGCTTTGTCTACGGCTTACGCACGGTAATGCCTGTTGCGATCGGCCTGTCAGGCTACCCGCCACTGCGCTACCTGATCCTCAACGGTATAGGTGCTGCAATCTGGGCGGCGGCCCTGGGCGCTGCGGCTTATCATTTCGGCGCGGTACTGGAAGGCATGCTGGGCAGCGTCAAGAAATACGAGCTATGGGTACTGGGCGCCTTGCTGCTGCTGGGCTTTGGTCTGTGGCTGCGCCGCCGCTTCAAGAACGCCCGTATCGCCCGCCAGGCCTGTGCCGATGCCAAGGCGCGGCTCGCCGCCACCGAGCCCGTCCCGGTAGAAGCGCCTAAGACACCAGTCGAGTAAGCCGGCCCCTGCAACAGTAGAGGCCAATCACGCTGAGCAGGCTGTAGCTCACCAGGCCCAGCCAGCCCAGGTTGCTGGCCGGCCACAGCCCGACCACCGGCGCCAGCCACACCAACGGCACATTCAGCGCCAGGCGTATCAGCTCTGCCTTTAACGCCCACGGGCGATTCTCCAGGGCTACCCCCAGGGTGAACAATCCAAGCGCCATCGCCCCCCAGCCGACAATCAGCGCTGCGCTGGGCAGACCTTCGCCGACATTCATCAAATAGCTGCCAAACCCCACATACGCCGCGAACTGCAGGGCGATGTAGACCTGTTGGCGCGCGTCCAGTGGCACGTCGAATTTGCGGAACTGGCTCAAATCCGGCTTGGCCACGGGGTATTTGGCCTTCACGTCCGCCGGGCGCCAACCGGTGCGCATGAACCAGATGCGCAGCTTGTCCCACTTACTTTCGGTACGCCGTGCATCACGCCAAAGCTGTGCATAAAACTGCAGGTTGGCCCATAACGGATTCCAGCTGGCCAAGGGTGTGGTCACGCCGAAAATCACCGGCTCGTTGTCGTCTTCTTCCTGGAAGGTGCCGAACAGCCGGTCCCAAAGAATGAACACACCGCCGTAGTTGCGATCCATGTAGAGAGCGTTCTGTGCATGGTGGGCCCGATGATTGGAGGGCGTGACGAAAAACCACTCGAACCAGCCAAGCTTGGGCACGTGCCGGGTATGCACCCAGAATTGATACAACAGGTTGAGGGACGCCACGCTGATAAACACCACCAGCGGTACGCCAAGCACGGCCAGGGGCAGGTAGAAGATCCAGCTCAGCAGGAAGCCGGTGCTGGTCTGGCGCAGGGCGGTGCTGAGGTTGTAGTCCTCGCTCTGGTGATGCACCGAGTGCGCGGCCCACAGGATATTGCGCTCGTGCCCCATCCGGTGCAGCCAGTAGTAGCAGAAGTCGTAGAACACAAAGGCGAATACCCAGGTCCAGACGCTGTGGGCAGGCAGTTCGATCAACGCCAGGTGCTTGAGGGCGAACGCGTAGGTCAGCAGCCCCATACCCTTGGTCAACAGCCCGGTGGTGGTGGACAGCACGCCGGTGCTGAGGCTGTTGATGGCGTCCGCCACCCGGTAGTTGCGCTGGCCACGCCAACGGTCGGCGAGCAGCTCCACCACAATCAAGGCAATGAAAAACGGTACCGCGTAAGGCACGAAGTCCATGGTCTGGTCCGGTCTATTTTTGTTACATCAAGATTAGGTGCAGCAGCGCGAGATCCCATTGGCAACAGGTGACAAATTAGTAGACATTTAACGCCAAGACTCCAGGAGAAATGCCCATGAGCAAAAAGATTGCAGTGATCCTTTCCGGCTGCGGCGTGTACGACGGCGCAGAGATCCACGAAAGCGTGATCACCCTGCTGCGCCTGGATCAGCGCGGTGCTCAGGTCCAGTGTTTTGCACCCGATATCGCCCAGTTGCATGTGATCAACCATCTGACCGGCGAGGAAATGCCCGAGTCGCGCAACGTGCTCGTGGAGTCGGCCCGCATTGCCCGGGGCGAGATCAAGGATATTCGAGACGCCAACGCCGACGAGTTCGATGCGCTGATCGTACCCGGTGGGTTCGGTGCGGCGAAGAACTTGTCCAACTTTGCCGTCGAGGGCGCGGGTTGCAGCGTCAACCCGCACGTGCTGGAACTGGCCGAAGCCTTTGCCGAAGCGGGCAAGCCGGTGGGGCTGATCTGCATCTCGCCGGCCCTGGCCGCGAAGATCTACGGCCCGGGCGTGACCTGCACCATCGGCAACGACACCGACACTGCCGCGGCCCTGGATAAGATGGGCGCCACCCACCAGGAATGCAGCGTGGAAGACATTGTCGAGGACACCGCACGCAAGTTGGTCAGTACGCCCGCCTATATGCTCGGCAAGAGCATCAGTGAAGTGGCCTCAGGCATCAACAAGCTGGTGGACCGGGTGCTGGAGCTGACCCACGAGAACGATTAGTGGGGATGCCGGGCTCCCTCTCCAACGGATCAGGACTGGCGCATTAACCGCGTCAGTATCCTGTCGAGTGAGTTGGCAAATGCCTGCTTGTCCTTCTCCCCATGGGGCGGTGGTCCACCGCCCATCTGGCCCTGCTCGCGCAGGTCGGTAAACAGGTTGCGCACCGCCAATCGCTCACTCATGTTCGCCGGGCTGAACTCCTTGCCCCGAGGGTCGAGGGCCGTGACGCCCTTCTTCACCAGGCGGTCGGCCAGGGGCACATCGCTGCAGATCACCAGTTCGCCGGGCACTGCGTGCTCCACCAGATAGTCATCTGCTGCGTCCGGGCCGCTGGGCACCACGATCAACTTCACGCACGAGAAGCTCGGCTTGATCTGGCTTTGGCCGGCCACCAGGACGACCTCGAACTGGCGCTTGAGGGCGAACTTCACCACCTGCTCCTTGGCGGCCCGGGGGCAGGCGTCTGCATCGATCCATACGCGCATGTTATGCCGCCACTCGCTGCTTTTCTGCCAGCCGGCTGCGGCCATAGAGCACCACAATGGCCAGGATCGCCACGGCCTGTGCGCTCAACGAGTACGCATCGGCGTGGATGCCCAGCCAGTCGAAGTCAAAGAACGCCACTGGCCGCGTGCCGAAGATGCCGGCTTCCTGCAACGCCTTGACGCCATGCCCGGCGAACACCACCGACAACGCGCACAACAGCCCCGCATTGATGCCGAAAAACAGCGCCAGCGGCAGTTTCGCCGAACCGCGCAGGATCACCCAGGCCAGGCCCACCAGCAGCACCAACGCCGTGGCACCACCCGCCAGCACCGCGTTGTGCCCAGCCGGGCCCGCTTGCAGCCACAGGGTTTCGTAGAACAGGATCACTTCGAACAGCTCGCGGTAGACCGAGAAGAACGCCAATATCGCAAAACCGAAACGCCCACCGCCGCCCACCAGGCTGCTCTTGATGTAGTCCTGCCACGCCGCGGCATGGCGGCGGTCGTGCATCCACACGCCAAGCCACAGCACCATCACACTGGCGAACAGCGCCGTGCAGCCTTCGAGCAATTCGCGCTGGGCGCCGCTGACATCAATCACATACGCCGCCAATGCCCAGGTGGCCAAGCCGGCCAATAGTGCCAGGCCCCAGCCGACGTTGACGCTGCGCACCGCCGATTGCTGGCCGGTGTTGCGCAGGAACGCCAGGATCGCCGCCAGCACCAGGATGGCTTCCAGGCCTTCACGCAGCAGGATCAGCAGACCGGAAATGTAGCTCAACGACCAGCTCAAGCCATCGCTGCCCAGCAAGCCTGCGGACTCGGTGAGTTTGCCCTTGGCCACGTCCAGGCGCTGCTGCACCTGCTCGATCGGCAGACCGTCCTGTAACGACTGCCGGTAAGCCATCAGGGCCTTCTCGGTGTCCTTACGCACGTTGGCATCGACGTTATCCAGCGAGCTTTCCACCAGCTCAAAGCCTTCCAGGTACGCCGCCACCGACAAATCATAGGCTTGCTCGTGGTCACCGTTACGGAACGCTGCGAGGCTCTTGTCCAGGGTGCTGGCGGTGTAATCGAGCAACTGCGCCGGGCCACGCTTGACCTGCGGCGGTTGCGCACGCTGGGCGCGGAAGGTCGCGGCAGCGGTTGGGCCGTTTGCGGCCAGCACTTCATTAGGCGTCTGGCGGGCCAGGTCGGCGAGGTTGAAGGGCTGCTCGCTTTTCGCCGCAGCCGGGTCGGCGGTGAAGCCGGCGATGTAGGTGGCCAGGTCCCAACGCTGGCGGTCGTCCAGTTGGTCAGCAAAGGACGGCATGTCAGTGCCTTCGACACCCAGGCCCAGGGTGTTGTAGATCGCGTAAAGGCTCAGGCGATCCAGGCGCGCAGCATCCGTCAAGTTGGCCGGAGGCGGCGTCATCCCCACGCCGGCCGGACCATCGCCGGCACCGGCAGTGCCGTGGCACACCGAACAGTGCTGGGCGTAGAGCGGTGCGCCGCGCGTCGGGTCGGGCGTGATGGCCGGGGCTTGGCTGACTTCATACGCGACTGCCAGCTTGGCGCCCAACTGGCGGGCCTGGCGAGCGACGGTCGCGCCGTCTGCATGAGCGCTGACAGCCGCCAGCAGTTCCTCGACCCCCTTCACCAGTTCCGCGCGCTCAGGCTTTTGCGGCAAATCCGCCACCAACCCCTGCAAGACCCCAAGAAACTCCACCTGCTCGCGGTATTCCGAATCATCCACCACCTTGCCCGCCTCTACCGTCGGTGGGTAGTCGGCGCCAATGTAGTCCAGCAGATGCAGGGCTTGTGGAGCGCCCTCGGCAGTCGCGGCCAGCAGGTTGAAGCTGCACGACATCAATGCCGGCAACAGCAGCCAGGCGAGAAAACGGAAGGGGCCAGTCATGAATGAATCTCAAGTGGAAATACGAAGTAACACATTGTTAAGCGTTAAAGGGTTTGACTCAAGGCGTTAGTGATTTGTCGTGTGGGCGGACGGGGCATTTTGGAGATGGGTTACTGGCATCGCTGTCAGCTCAATCGAGGCAAAAAGCCATTGTTTTGCCAGTAACGATGCTTATAATGCCGCGCCCTGTTAGTGCGAAAGGGAATTTCGTTCCTCGGTTTTATGAGGAATAACCATATTGGTTGACTACTTTCAGGGAAGAAGTGACATGGTTTTTCGCGCCTTACCTCCGCTCGCGCTCGCGGCAGTCACTTTGCTCAGCGGCTGTTCAATGTTCCGCAGCTACGACGCCGAGCTGCAAGCCACCAACCAGCAACTCGCCACCGGCAATGTCGACGCCGCCCTGACCCTGCTGGAAAAGAACAACACCGGCGAAGACAAAGACCTGCTGTATTTCTTCGAAAAGGGCGAGTTGCTGCGGGCCAAGGGCGACCTGACCGGCAGCCAGACCGCCTGGCGCAGCGCCGACCTGCAAGTCTACAAGTGGGAAGAGTCGGTCAAGTTCGACAGCGCAAAATACCTTTCCCAGTTCGGCAGCTTCCTGGCCAATGACAAGGTGCGTCGCTACGAAGGCTATGACTACGAAAAAGTCATGCTGACCACGCAGATGGCCCTGAACCTGCTGGCCTTGAACGACTTCGACGGTGCACGCACCGAAATCAAGAAGACCCACGAACGCGAAGCGGTGATCGCCGACCTGCGCGACAAGGAATACCTCAAGCGCGAAGACGAAGCCGAGCAACAGGGCGTGACCACCCAGATCAAGGACCTGCACGGCTACCCGGTGCAGGCCCTCGACGCGCCGGAGGTGGTCGGCCTGAAGAACAGCTACCAGAGTGCGTTCAGCCATTACCTGGCCGGCTTCGTCTACGAAGCCCTGGGCGAAAAAGACCTGGCAGCCCCCGGTTATCGCAAGGCCGTCGAGCTGCGCCCTAACACACCACTGCTGGAAAAAGCGCTGCTCGACCTGGACAAATCCAAGGTCGGCAGTGACGAAACCGACGTGCTGATCGTAGTGCAGAGCGGCCTCGCACCCGCCCGCGACTCGATCCGCCTGCCGCTGCCGATCCCGATCAATGGCAATCTGGTGATCACCCCGCTGTCGTTCCCGGTGATCAAGGCCGACACCTCCACAGCGACCTTTGCCCAGATCGGTGTCGACGGCCAGCAACAGAACCTCACGGCGCTCAACAGCACCACGGCCATGTCCCGCCGCGCCCTGCGTGACGACATGCCAGGCATCATCCTGCGCACTACCGTGCGTGCGGTAAGCCGTGGTGTGGCGCAGAACAACCTGAACAAGACCAACCCCATGGCAGGCCTGGTACTGGGTATCGCCTCGGCCGTGACCGAAGGCGCCGACACCCGCACCTGGCGCACCCTGCCGGACATGACCCAAGTCACGCGTCTGCGCCTCAAGCGTGGTGAACACCAGGTCAGCCTGCCCAACGCCCTGGGTGGCACGCTGGTAACGATCAAGGCCGACCAGCGCTACCAGGTGATCACCCTGCGCGTGGTCGGCAACCAAGTGTTCGCCGGTGGCCTCGCCGCCCATGTGCTGCCCGGCACGACAACCCAGGCCATCGCCCTCAAACAACCTTAAGGAGCACCCTATGCGTCACTTTATCCTCGGCGCACTGGCGCTGGTCCTGCTTGCCGGCTGCGCCACCCCGCCACCACCGGAGCCTGGCAGCGCCGCGAGCAAGATCGTGGTGATGGGCAAGTTCAAGGGCATCGCGGTCGGCGCCATTCGTGTGGCCCGCGAGAACGGCTTCCTCACCGCCAAGGTGCAACTGAGCAATATCACCAGCAGTAACCAGATGATGTATTACCGCTTCGCCTGGCTGGGCGCCGATGGTTTCCCGGTGGGCGATGAAGAGACCTGGAAAGTGCTGAACCTGTACGCCAACCAGGCGACCTTCCTGCCCGCCATTGCCAATGTGCCCCAGGCCGCGGACTTCCGCCTTGAAGTCAAAACCCCTTGAGCCGTTCATTCTTTTTGCTGCTGAGAGATTTCCCCATGCTTGCACGCTTCTCGATTCTCGCCGTGGTTGCCGTCCTGGCCAGCGGCTGCGCGAATACCTCCCCGGTACTGGGTGGTAAAAACATCAGCTACGGCGACACCAAGGCCGTGGAACTGGTGACCAACGAGTTCGGCTCCACCGACCTGCAGATGATCGCCGAAAGCATGACCCGCTCCCTCGCCCAGTCCGGCATCCTGCAAGGCCGCCCGGTGGTGCAGGTGTATGACGTGAAGAACAAGACCAGCGAGTACATCGACACCCGTGAGATCACCACGTCGATCAAGACCCAGCTGATGAAGACCGGCACCGCACGCTTCGCCAGTGACAACACCGACATGCAAAGCCAGGTCGACCAGCTCAAGCTGCAGAACCAGAGCGGCTTGTACAAGAAGTCCAGCGTCAGCAAGACCGGCAACATGGTCGCCGCCAAGTACCGCCTGGAAGGCTCCATCAGTTCCATCGTCAAGCGCAGCTCGGACTACAAGGACGTGTTCTACAAGTTCAGCCTGCAGCTGATCGACGTCGAGAGCGGCCTGGCCGAATGGATGGACGAAAAAGAAATCCGCAAGACCACGGAGCGCTAGGCAATGCGTGCATGGATCGGTTTGATCGGCCTGTTGTGCGCCTTTGGCGCCTCGGCTGCACCCAAGATTGCGGTGACCGACCTGGCCTACCAGGCGCAGGTCGAGGAGTACATCCACCAGGTTTCGGCCAGCAACAACTTCCAGGCAAGCAGCTACAACGCCAGCGGTGCATCGAACTACAGCGAGTACGAGAGCCGTAGCAGCTACATCGAACAAACCGAGCTGCGCAAGTTCAGCGGTGATATCAAGGGGGAGATTCTCAAGTCCCGCCAGTTCCAGCTGGTGCAGGGCACGCCCTACACCGCCGATGCCAAGGGTGACGTCTATGACGTGATCAAGCGCATAAAGGCCGGTCACTTCAAGGGCGCGGACTATGTGCTGTTCGGTACGCTGTCAGACATCGACTTCACCCAGGACATCAACGCCCTGGACCACACCAACAGCTACTCGGCGGTGCTGGGCCTGACGCTGGTGGCGGATTTCAGCCTGATCAACACCCGCACCTACGAAATCACCTCGGCGTTTACCGCCATGGGCGAAGGCCAGGACACCAAGCTGGTGAACAGCCGCGACATACGCGTGAGCCTGAACCGGCCGCGGGTGGTGAAGGAAGTGTCGAAGGCGCTGGGTGAGGACGTGGCACGGCAACTGGCGGAACAGTTGGGCGGCGGCTATCAAGAGCCTGGCCAGCCGGTGTTGCGCAATAACCTGCCAAGGGATGAAGCGCCGAAAATCCTGCGCTGAAGGGTAATCCTTTGGAAACACACAACCCATGTGGGAGGGGGCTTGCTCCCGATAGCAGGGTGTCAGTCAGCTTAGCTGTAACTGAGACACCGCCATCGGGAGCAAGCCCCCTCCCACACTTTTAACTCGGTTTCTTCAGAGGTACCGAGGTTTACGCCGTTGCGCGATGCAAGCTGGCCAGGAAACCCGCAGCCCCCACGAACAACCCGGCAAACGTACGGTTTACGCGCTTCTGCTGCTTGGGCGTGCGCAACAGCCGCAGGACTTTGGACGCCAACCCCGTATACCCCGCCATCACGATCATATCGACGCTGATCATCGTCGCACCGATGATCAGGTACTGCACCAGCAACGGCGCCTGGGGATTCACGAACTGCGGCAGCACCGCCAGCATGAACACCAGGGCCTTGGGGTTGCTGGCGTTGACCAGGAAACCACGGAACATCATCGCCATCGGCTTGCCGAGCGGGCGTATCGCCGCGTCATCGGCCATGTCCATGGGCAAGGCACGCCATTGCTTGACGGCCAGGTACACCAGGTACGCCACGCCAAACCACTTGATCGCATAGAACGCGGTCGACGACGCCGCCAGAATGGCACCCAAACCGCCCGCTACCACGGCAATCTGCATGGCCAGGCCCAGTTGCAGGCCAATGGCGTTCCAGTAACCGCGCAGGAAGCCGTATTGCAGGCCGCTGGACATCGAAGCGATGGCGCCGGCGCCAGGGGAAAGGGAGATGATCCAACTGGCCAGGAAAAAGGCCAGCCACGTGTCGAGTGCCATAGCACACCTCGGGGAAGAGTCAGCGATTGTCGGGCCTTAAGCTAACTCCGCCGAGCAGAGGCTGGCTATAGATTTTTACACGCGGTAAATGCTAGCGGTCGCCAGGGAACACATGGGTGCCGGGCCAACGCCGCACCGAGCGCTGGAAGAACAGGCTGTTAGGCACCTGTACGATGGCGCTGTCGGTGCCTGCCGCTTCCACTTCGATCAGTGTGGTGTAGAGCAAGTTGATCGCCACTACCCTGCCCTTCACGCCGGGCTTGTCGACGGTATCCACCAACTCGACGATGTCACCGAGGCGAAACGGTCCGACGGTAAAGATCAGGATCGCACACAGCAGGTTGGACAACACCGACCACATGGCGAAGAACGCCACTGCCGCCACTGCGACAAACCCCGACAGCGCGGTCCACAACACCGTGGCGGACACACCCAGCCGGCCCAGCACAAAGATCAACGCACTGCCCATGATCAGCCAGCGCAATCCGCCACGCAGGGGCATCAGCAGTTGTGGCGGAAACGGGTAGCGCTCACCCAGGCGCGTCAGGCCCTTGGCGACAAACCGCTGGGCGAGGTAGCCGGCCAGCAGGATCAGCAGGATTTGCACGCCGATCCATACAGGCTCGATCCATTGCGCAGGCAACGGCAGTTGCAAGGCTTCCATCAGGACAGCGCCTCCAGCTCCGCTTGCAGGGTTTCCAGCAGTTCGAGGGCTTCCATCCAGGTTTCCTCCAATTGCCCTTCGCGCACCTTGAGCCTGGCCTGTTCGGCCAGCAGGTCGCGCAGCTCATCCTTGCGCGCAGCCTCGTACACGGCGCTGTCGCCCAGGCTGGCTTCGATCTTGGCCAGGCGCTCGTGCACTTTGCCCAACTCGGCCTCAAGCTTGTCGGCTTCGCGCTTGTGCGGCGCCAACTGCTGGCGCAGTGCGGCAGCGGCCTGGCGCTGGGCTTTCTTATCGGTCTTGTCCGGGTTGACCGGGGTGTTGCTGACCGGCGCATTGCGCAGGCGGTAGTCCGTGAGCCAACGGGCGTAGTCGTCCAGGTCGCCGTCGAACTCTTCGACCTTGCCATCCGCTACCAGCAGGAAGTTGTCGGTGGTGCTCTTGAGCAAGTGGCGATCGTGAGACACCACCAGGACCGCACCGCTGAACTCCTGCAAGGCCATGGTCAGCGCCAGGCGCATTTCCAGGTCGAGGTGGTTGGTCGGTTCGTCGAGCAGCAGCAGGTTCGGGCGGTCCCAGGCAATCAACGCCAGGGCCAGGCGGGCTTTTTCGCCGCCGGAGAAGTTCAGCACCGGCTCATCGATGCGCGCGCCACGGAAGTCAAAGCCACCGAGGAAGTCGCGCAGGGTTTGCTCGCGCTCGGTCGGCGCCAGGCGTTGCAGGTGCAGCAACGGGCTGGCCTTGGCGTCGAGGGAGTCCAACTGATGCTGGGCGAAGTAGCCCACCACCAGGTTCTCGCCACGGGTCAAACGACCGGCCAGGGGTTGCAGCTCGCCCGACAGGTTCTTGATCAGCGTCGACTTGCCCGCGCCGTTCGGGCCGAGCAAACCGATGCGCGCACCTGGGGTGAGCTGCAGCTTGACCTTCTCCAGGATGGTTTTCTCGCCATACCCCAGGCGGGCATCCGAGAGGTCCAGCAACGGGCTGGAGATTTTCACCGATTCGCGGAACACAAAGTCGAACGGCGAATCGACGTGGGCCGCCGACAGTTCTTCCATGCGCTCCAGGGCCTTGATCCGGCTCTGGGCCTGGCGGGCCTTGGTGGCCTGGGCCTTGAACCGGGCGATGTAGCTTTCCATGTGCGCGCGCTGCGCCTGCTGCTTCTCGAACGCCTGCTGCTGCTGGGCCAGGCGCTCGGCACGCGCCCGTTCGAACGCGGTATAGCCGCCACGGTAGAGCGTGATCTTCTTCTGTTCGACGTGGGCAATGTTGTCGACCACGGCGTCGAGGAAGTCCCGGTCGTGGGAAATCAGCAGCAAGGTGCCCTGATAGCTCTTGAGGAAGTCCTCCAGCCACAGGATCGCATCGAGGTCCAAGTGGTTGGTCGGTTCGTCGAGCAGCAGCAGGTCCGAGGGGCACATCAGCGCCTGGGCCAGATTAAGGCGCATGCGCCAGCCACCGGAGAAGTCGGCGACCGGACGATCCATCTGTTCGTTGGTGAAGCCAAGACCGGCAAGCATCTTGCGGGCGCGGGCGTCGGCGGTGTAGCCGTCGGCGCTGTCGAGTTCCGCATGCAGGCGGGCCTGGGCGGCGCCGTCCTGGGCTTTCTCGGCCTCGGCCAGGTCGTGCTGCACCTGGCGCAGGCGCAGGTCGCCATCGAGCACGTAGTCGATCGCGATGCGGTCCAGGGTGTCGATCTCCTGGCGCATATGGGCGATGCGCCAGTCGGCCGGCAGCAAGCAGTCCCCGGAATCCGGGGTCAGCTCACCCAGCAACAGGGCGAACAACGTGGATTTGCCGGCGCCGTTGGCACCGATCAGGCCGGCTTTGTGACCGGCG
The DNA here is from genome assembly GCF_032424295.1 of Pseudomonas sp. JV449. Taxonomy (NCBI): domain Bacteria; kingdom Pseudomonadati; phylum Pseudomonadota; class Gammaproteobacteria; order Pseudomonadales; family Pseudomonadaceae; genus Pseudomonas; species Pseudomonas sp. JV449. The sequence goes on from NZ_VYKD01000035.1 coordinate 139,062, forward strand.
TGCAGGGTCAGCTCGGCGTCTTCGAGAAGACGTTGCGGGCCACGCTGTAATGTTAGGCTTTGAAGTCGGATCATAATGGCGGCGGAGTCTACCAGCTTCGTTGGCCGCTGGCTTGGGTGTGAATATGAACGCTGACCTGTGGAGCTTTGCTCTCTCGACTTACGCCCGCCCGGGCGTCGAAGCCGCCTGCCTGCGCTTGCAGGAGCAAGGGGCGGACGTGTGCCTGTTGCTCTGCGGCGCGTGGCTGGAACAGCGGGGCGTGGCACTTGAGCCGGAGCGTATGCGCACCCTGCAACAGCTGGCCCGGCCGTGGCAGGCGCAGGTGATCGAACCCTTGCGGCAGTTGCGTGTGCAATGGCGTGCCAAGGTGCAGCAGGATGAGCAACTGGCGGCGCTGCGCGAGCGGGTCAAAGCCCTGGAACTGGATGCCGAACGGCAATTGCTGACGCGCCTGGAAGCGTTGACGCAGGCATGGCCGAAAGGGGAGATGACTCAACCGCGGTGGTTGGAAGGACTGGCGGCTGAGGATGCCGCCAACCTTGACCATGACGCGCTGCAGCAGCTGCGCGTCATGATCACCGGCACTTAGGAAGCGCTGGTTGGGGTGGTGCTTGGCGCTACCGGTGCAGGGGTGCTGCTGGTCGATGCGGTTGGAGCGGTGGTCGCTGCCGGGGTAGCAGCAGGTGCTGCTGGCTTGGCCGGTGCTGGTTTCGCAGCAGCAGGCTTTGCAACTGGCTTGGCGGCTGGCTTTGCAGCAGCAGGCTTTGCAGTTGGCTTGGCGGCTGGCTTTGCAGCCGGTTTTGCAGCAGTAGGTTTGGCGGCTGGTTTGGCGGCAGTGGTTTTAGCAACTGGCTTCGCGGCCGGCTTTGCAGCAGCGGTTTTAGCAACTGGCTTCGCGGCTGGTTTCGCAGTAGCGGTTTTAGCCGCTGGCTTCGCGGCTGGTTTCGCAGCAGCGGTTTTAGCAACTGGCTTCGCGGCTGGTTTCGCAGCAGCGGTTTTAGCCGCTGGCTTCGCGGCTGGTTTCGCAGCAGCGGTTTTAGCAACTGGCTTCGCGGCTGGTTTCGCAGCAGCGGTTTTAGCAACTGGCTTCGCGGCTGGTTTCGCAGCAGCGGTTTTAGCAACTGGCTTCGCGGCTGGCTTTGCAGCAGCAGTTTTGGTCGCTGGCTTCGCGGCTGGTTTCGCAGCAGCGGTTTTAGCAACTGGCTTCGCGGCTGGCTTTGCAGCAGCAGTTTTGGTCGCTGGCTTCACGGCTGGCTTTGCAGCAGCAGTTTTGGTCGCTGGCTTCACGGCTGGTTTTGCAACAGCGGTTTTAGCCGCTGGCTTGGCTGGCGCTTTAGCCGGAGCACGGGCACCCAGCACTTTAGCTACGGCTTCCTTCACACGACCAACGCCCTGGGCCAGTTTCAGGCTTTCTTGAGCATCTTTTTTGAGTTGGGAAATGTAGGTGCGGGTTTCAGCTTGACGATCCTTGAGAGCATCCAGCAGGTCTTCGAGTTCTTTTACCGCGTCTTTGGCTTTGGCTTGTGCCTTGGCCTTGCCGGCAGTGGCGGCGTCTTGCAGTTTGGTGCGGGATTTGTGCAGCTTTTCTTGCGCTTTACCGCGTTGTTTTTCCAGCTTGGCGAGCAGTTTTTCTGCATCGGCCAACGCTTGGGAACATGCGCTTTCCAGATGTTCGAGCAAGCTGCCCGACAATTGTTGGAGTAAATGCAACGGGGTATTTACAGGCTTCTGTTTGGCCGACATGGTTTACCTCCTGGCTGACGTGGGTGCGGCTCATACTAGCCCTCTGCTCTTACCGCCGCTAGGGCATGTTGACAGTATCGTTTGCGTTGCGTTGCAACGTGCGAAAATTCTTATCGATATAACGAAAACACGCGGCACTTTTTACGCACTCGCACTGGCATAATCCGTCGCACTTTCGGCAGGAGAATGCCCATGTCGCGTTACCTTTTCCTTGTGCTGGGCCTGGCGATTTCCACGGCCAATGCGAGCGAGCAATCACCGTCAAAAACCACGCCCCAAGACCAGCACGACCTCGCCTACAGCCTGGGCGCCAGCCTCGGTGAGCGCCTGCGCCAGGAAGTCCCGGACCTGCAGATCCAGGTCTTGATCGACGGCCTCAAGCAAGCCTATCAAGGCAAGCCGCTGGCGTTGGATAACACGCGCATCGAACAGATTCTTGCCGAGCACGAAGCGCAGGCCGAAGCCGACGCCCAAGCGCCTAAAAGCGAAAAGGCGCTCGCCGCCGAGCAGCAGTTTTTAACCAGGGAAAAAGCCGTGAAAGGGGTGCGCGAGTTGGCCGATGGCATCCTGCTCACGGAACTGACACCCGGCACTGGTAACAAGCCTGGCGCGAATGATCAGGTCCAGGTGAACTACGTTGGACGATTGCCCGATGGCACGGTCTTCGATCAGAGCACACAACCCCAGTGGTTTCGCCTGGACAGTGTGATCAGCGGCTGGAGCAGCGCGTTGCAGCAGATGCCGGTCGGGGCCAAATGGCGCCTCGTGATCCCATCGGCCCAAGCCTATGGAGGCGACGGTGCCGGCGAGCTGATCCCGCCGTATACGCCACTGGTATTCGAGATCGAATTACTCGGCACCCGTCATTGAGCCAATAAAAAACGGTGCGCCATGCGCACCGTTCTTATCTCGCCCGCAAAGGTCAGGCCTGGGGGACAGCTTCTTCCTTATGGGCGTTGTGGAGCACTTCGATCAGGCAATCTTCCAGTTCGAAACGCTCATGGAGCAGGCCACCCAACTCCTTGAATTTCTCAGCAACGCACTGGCCGGCATCACACAGGTCGGTGAACGCCAGCAGTTTCTCAGTGATGACATCGATACGCGGGTAAAGGGTCTCGGCCAGTTCCAGACCACGCTTATCATCGAAGGCTTCCGCCTCTTTGGTCAACTGCTCGTAGACACCGAAATGGCCAGCAGACACATAGTCCACCAACACTTCACAGAACTCCTGCAACGGCTTGCGATTCTCAGCCAGGGCCTCGGGCTTGGCGCCAAGAGCATCAAAGGCCCGAACCAGTTCGTGACGTGCCTTCAACCAGCTGTCGATCAGCTTGTGCACCCCACCCCAGCGTTCCTGAGCATTCTGACAACTTTCCAGCATGATGATCTCTCTTCCCTATAGGGGCGCTGCCGCCTGATGCCCGCGCAACACTTCAAGGATAAAACAGCAGCGGGACAAGGCCGCGTCTGACAAACGGTTTCAATAACGCGTGCGGGCCAGATTATGCCCCCATGACTATGGCTTCAAGGTACGCAGGAGAGAAAGTTCATACAAGTGTTTAATCCCGTCCTACAAACTGCGGCCTCCGATCAGTGGCCCGCTGAGCGCAACGGACGGCTCAAGAACAGTCGGGAAAATTGCATGACACCGAGGATCAACATGCCCAGGAAGAACAACAGGCTCCACTCGGGAAGGCTCAGGTCAAATAGCGTCCAGCTTATTTCCATACAATCGACCGTGCCTTCGACCGTCAATTGCAACGCCTGCCACAGCGACAGGTTCTCGAGCATGTGACTGAGACTGGGCCAGCAATCGGCGGCCTGATCCGCTGCGGCATTTTGCAGCAGCACCTGGCGTACGGCGGTGATGGCACCCAGCAACGCACAGACCATGCTCGTAAACCCGTACAAGTAAAAAGTGGAACGCCTGGGGTTGTGGATAGCGGCGACCAGATTGATCAGCGTGAAGGCAGCCAGAAAGGCCCGTTGCATCTGGCACAGGAAACAAGGGCGTAACGAGGCACCGAACTCAAGATAGAAGGACGCACCCAACGTCAGCGCACCCGCCATGAACGCAAGGAAAAACAAGGAGCGTGAAGGGGCCAAAGACATGCTTTATCCGCATCGCGAGAGATAGGTCGTTACGTTAGAGGAAAGGCCTGACCCCTTTCAATACGCGCCAGAGCAGACGATTCCGTGAGAACGTAGGGACATCCCGTCAGAGAATGGAAGACTTGAAGCGCATGAACGTAGGAGTTTGCTTCAAAGCCCCTCAGGGCCGGCATATGCGCAGCATTGAAGGGCTGGTCATCAGAAATATCTGAGCCAACCCTAGACTTCTTCCTGCATCAAACTCGGGCAGGAACTGGCAGCGGAGACGCCAGCAAGCGGTTATCCAATAAGCCCAGGCCTTCCTGGAACAACTGGTTGCTGCGCTCGGTGTCGCCCAACTGCGCCAACAGCCGCGCCAGTTCGGCACAGGCCTCGGGATTACGTTGCACCTGCAGGCTGCTTTCCAGGTAATCACGCGCCTTGCCCCACAGGCTGTTTTGCAGGCACAGACGACCCAATGTCAACAACAGGCTGGCATCGCCCGGGTGGTCCTTTAGCCAGCCCTCGGCAAACTTCAATTGCCGGGCAGGATCACTGCCGCGCAGCAGGCCGTAGAGACGAATCAGGTGGCTGTCGTAGCCGCGCTTGATGGCACCGCGCAACGCCTCCTCCGCCTTGGCATCGGCGCCCAATTGACGCAGTTGCTCGGCATAGGCCAGGACCAGTTGCGGCTCCTGGCGCTGGGCGGAAGTGAGCTGTTGCCAGGCCCGCTCAAGAGACTGCAGGCCGGCTTCGCCCTGCTCTTCGCGCTGGGCCGCCAGGCTCAGGTTCTCCCCCCAGGCACGCCGCTCCAATTCGGCCAATTCGCCGGCGGGCAGTACCTTATCCTTGCGCAGCTCCGGCAACAGGCGGATTACCGACGACCAGTCGCCACGCTGCTGGTGCAGACGCTGCAATTGGCGCAGCACTTGGCCGTTGTGGGGATGACGCTCGTGCATGGCCTGCAAGGTGGTGAGCGCGCCGTCAGTATCGCCACGGTCCAATTGCAACTGCGCATGGCTCAAGGCAACCGCCAGCTCGGCCTGGGGCTGACGCTCCAGGGCGCGCTCGAGCAAACCGTCCGACTCTTCATAACGGCCCTGCTCATTCGCCGCCCGGGCCGCGCCCAGGTAGTACAGCAATGGCTGGCGCTCGGCTTCGGCGGCACGGTGCAGGTGACGTTCGGCACTGGCCCAACGGCCTTCGGCGAGGTCCATCTGGCCCTGTTCAATGGCGATCTGCACGCGGCGACTGCGGTTACGTCGTGACCACGGGTTGACCACGCCACCCGAGGTGGTGACCAGGCTCAGCAATACGCGGATCAAGTAGATAGCCAGGGCGAAGACAAACACCGCCACCACGGTAGCCCATAGGCTCGACTCGTAGTGCAGCACATGAGGATAGGTAATCAGCACGTAGCCGGTGTGTTTCGAAATGCCCACGGCCAGTGCCAGGGCGATTGCAATCGCCAGCACCAGGATCACATAGAAACGCTTCATCGGCTCTACTCCTGCTTCGCCGACGTGGCCGCCGGCGTGGATGCCGCCTTGGCTTCGTCAGCAGACAGATGACGACGTTCGAGGTACGCCTGCACCGCAGCCAGGCTCGCCGCCAGGTCCGGGGTCACCACCGAGACAGCCTTGGGCTCAAGCTCGGCGATACGCGCCAGCATCGCCTTGCTCTGCGGGTTGTCCTGGTTGAAGTTGTCCTGCAACACGCTGCGAGCCTCACCCAGGGAGCGGCTGTACACCGCCGATTCACCATTGAGCGCCGCCCATTGTGCTTGCTCCAGGGCCAGGCTGAGGGCCAGGCGTACCTGGTTCAGGCCTTGACCGGCGAGCAGTGGACGAATGTTGTCGTCGGGGTTGAAGTCGATGCGGAAGTAACGGGAAATCTGCTCCCACCACTGGCTCCAACGGCTGTCCGTATCGGTGCTCGGACGCCCCTGGGATGCGGGCTCGGTCAGTTGATACTCAGGGGCAATGGCCGCCAGTTGCACGACCTGATCACGCAAGGCCGCCAATTGCAGATACAGCCCGGTGCGATCCGGCTGCTCAGTACTGCGCAACGCGGCAAGGCTCTTGGCCAGCTGCTCGCGGGCAGCGTAGGAGCCCGGATCGCTTTGCTCGCGAAGAATCTCGTCGGCGCCCTGGACGAGGGCCTGGGCGCTGTTGATGTCTTGCAAGGCAGACAAGCGCAAACTCGCCAGGCGAATCAGGTGCTCGGCCTCAGCCAGGCGCCAATCCTTGCGGCTGGCACCCAGCACGGTTTCCAGGCGCTGGCTCAAGCGCTGCTGGTCACCCTGCAACTGGGCCACCAGCCGACGGCGCTCCTCAAGCTCATCCGCACCCGGCAGTTGCGCCAGGCGTGCAGCCAGTTGTTGCTGGCTTTGCTTGAGGGCCTGGGATTGGTCATCCAGGGTCTGCACTTGACCCAGTTGGTGCTGGCTGCTGGCTTGCAGGGCACGAACCTGCCAGAGACCCCAACCGCCGGCGGCAACACCCGCAGCGCCAAGCAGCAGGGCGACAACTGCCAGGCCATTGCCGCGGCGCGGCGCGGTGACCGGTGACTCAACCGACGCATCAAGTGCGGGTTGGGTTTCATCTTTAGGCAAGGCTGTTTCGCTCACGTATCCGTCCTTTGCGTATCAGAGAGTGGGAACGGCATGACTCCGTAACGCCACTAACAAAGCCGCGGCACTCGCGCCGCGACAATCCACAACTTTTTCTGCGCCAGCGGCCCGCGCCATCTCGGCGACTCGCGGGCTGGGCACGAACAACGGCAGCTGCGCCACCTGTGGCCAATCGGATCCGGCCAGGGCCTGCAGGTGCAAAAAACCCTGCCCACTGCTGACCACCAGGCCGTTCAAGCGTTCCAACTGGATGTGCCGGGTCAGTACACCGGTGTCGTAGGCCGGAAGGAAACGACGATACAACTCCAAGTAGTCGACACTAGCACCTTGCTCGCGCAAACGCTCAGCCAGCAGCTCCCGCCCCCCCTCGCCGCGCAGGATCAACACCCGCGCACCGGGCCGTGCGATAGCCTCGCGCAACGCAGGCAATTGAAGCAAGGCCTCGCTGTCGTCGCCGGTTTGGGGATAGTGAACGGGAAGGCCGTGATCAGCCAGGACCTGCGCGGTGGCCGCACCGACGCTGAACCACGGCAGTTGCGGCCAGGCTTGATCCAACTGCTGCACGGCAAGCCGCGCGGCCGGTTTGCTCACCACGATCACTGCACAGTAGCGGCCAAGATCACCGAAGACGGCCTGTTGTTCGGGGGTAACGGGTAACGGTTCGATGTCCAGCAAAGGCAAGCTGCTGCTGAAGATACCGGCTTCGGACAACGCCGCCGCCAGGGCCGCCGACTCCTCGGCAGGCCGTGTCAGCAGCACGCGCCAACCGGTCACTGCGGGCCGGCCTCGCCGTAGACTTTTTGCAGAATGGCGCCAGCGCCCTTGTCCAGCAGCTCTTCAGCCACCTGGACACCCAGGGCGATGGCGTCACGCTGCGGACCACGGATTTCAGCAGTCAGCAGAGTGCCCCCATCCGGATCCCCAACCAGGCCACGCAGCCACAGGTTTTCACCTTCGAGCACGGCGTAGCAGGCGATCGGCACCTGGCAGCCACCGTTGAGGTGCTTGTTCAGGGCGCGTTCGGCCGTGACACGCACTTCGGTCTCGTAGTGATCCAGGGGGTTGAGCAACGCGTGGATTTCACGGTCGGCAGTGCGGCATTCGATGCCCACGGCGCCTTGCCCGCCAGCAGGCAGGCTGTCTTCGACGCTGATGGCCGAGGTGATGCGGTCTTCGAAGCCCAAACGGATCAGGCCGGCGGCGGCGAGGATGATCGCGTCATACTCACCGGCATCGAGCTTGGCCAGGCGGGTGTTGACGTTGCCGCGCAGGAAGCGAATCTGCAGGTCCGGACGACGGGTCAACAGCTGTGCCTGGCGACGCAGGCTGGAGGTACCGACAATGCTGCCCAGGGGCAGGTCATCCAAAGACGCAAAGGTATTGGAAACGAAGGCGTCACGCGGGTCTTCACGCTCGCAGATGCAAAACAGGCCCAGGCCTTCGGGGAAGTCCATGGGCACGTCTTTCATTGAGTGCACAGCGATGTCGGCTTCGTTTTCCAGCAGCGCGGTTTCCAGTTCCTTGACGAACAGGCCCTTGCCGCCGATCTTCGACAGCGGCGAGTCGAGCAGCTTGTCGCCGCGACTGACCATGGGCACCAGGGTCACCTTGAGGCCGGGATGGGCCTGCTCAAGGCGTGCTTTGACGTATTCGGCCTGCCACAAGGCCAGGGCGCTTTTACGGGTGGCGATGCGGATTTCGCGAGAGGACATGGATCAATCCGTACTGAATAGATACGGCAGATAATAACAGCTCAGGCAAATACGCTTTGATTTGAATCAGCAAGTGCGGGGCCTCCCTGGCCACGTCGCACCGGGATAATGAATGCAGGCTTGCCAAAACCCTCGGGCTAAAGCTGCTGCATCATCTTGCGCACGCCGGCGACATGGCGCCGGCTGACGATCAACGCATCCCCGTTAAGCCCTTTGAGGAATAACTGAAAGTGCCCGAGGGGCGTGCGCTGCAGGCGCTCGATTCGCTCACGGGCCACCAGCGCGTTCCGGTGGATTCGCACGAAGCGGTCACCGAACTCATCCTCAAGGGCCTTGAGCGGCTCATCGAGCAACACTTCGCCAGCCTCATGCCGCAGGGTCACGTACTTGTGATCGGCAATGAAGTAGACCACCTGGTCCAAGGGGATCAACTCGATGCCTTTGCGTGTGCGGGCGCTGATATGGCTGCGCGGCCCGTTGCCGCTTTGGGCGGCTGGCTGGGTCAGGGCAGCGAGTTGGGCGCGATTGGGACGTTCGGCTTTCTTCAGGGCCCTGAGCAAGGCCTCGGCAGTCACTGGCTTGACTACGAAGCTGACACCACTGGCTTCCAGTGTCTGCGCGGCAAACTCTTCTTGCGCGGCACACAACACCACGGCAGGTGGCGATTCGCGCTCACTCAGGCGGGCAGCAACTTGCAGGCCATCGAGGCCCGGCATGCGGATATCGAGCAACACCACGTCCGGCTTGAGGCTGTCGATCAACGTCAACGCCTCCTCGCCGCTGGTGGCACTCGGTTCAAGGACTGTATAACCCTCGAGTTCACTGACCAAACGGCTCAGTCGCTCGCGGGCTTGGGGTTCGTCATCAACGATCAGGACATTCATATAGCGCTGGATTCCTGCGTGAGTCTCGCACAAGGATAGCGTAGACAGGTGCGGTGACTTGCGTCACAGCGATCCACGCTAAGACTAGCGCGAGCGGCAAAAAGTGCCCTGACAGCGGCACCCATATTTACCCGGACCTGTTCAATAGCGCCCAAGACCTGCTGCCTTCGGGCATCGTCGTAGGGTTTGCTGATACACAATCCGAATACCCCCCTTTTAAATGGATAGTCAGGCTCTGACCGCATTACCCGACTTTGGTGCATTCACACACTATCAGTCCAACTGTAGACGCTCGCCGAGACGATATTGCTCAATCGTCAAATATCGTATCAATAAGCACCTGTCTCCAGTCTCGTCCCGGACGCGGTCGGCGGCAAGGCACTTAGCCATCCTTTGCACAAATAAAAATGCCGACGACCCGCGGCACCGCCTCCAAGGGCAACCCTGTTATTATCGCCGGCACACTTTCATGCCTCTTAATAAGCAGACCACGAGCGAACCCATGAGCACCGACAAGACCAACCAGTCCTGGGGCGGCCGCTTCAGTGAACCCGTCGACGCCTTCGTCGCCCGCTTCACCGCCTCCGTCACCTTTGACCAGCGCCTGTACCGCCACGACATCATGGGCTCCATAGCCCACGCGACAATGCTGGCCAAGGTCGGCGTGCTGACCGACGCCGAGCGCGACAGCATCATCGATGGCCTGACCACCATCCGTGGTGAGATCGAAGCCGGTACGTTCGACTGGCGTGTCGACCTGGAAGACGTGCACATGAACATCGAGGCCCGTCTCACCGACCGTATCGGTGTGACCGGCAAGAAACTGCACACCGGTCGTAGCCGTAACGACCAGGTGGCCACCGACATCCGCCTGTGGCTGCGCGATGAAATCGACCTGATCCTGGCCGAAATCACCCGCTTGCAGAAAGGCTTGCTGGAGCAGGCCGAGCGTGAGGCGGACACCATCATGCCTGGCTTCACCCACCTGCAAACCGCACAACCCGTGACCTTCGGCCACCACCTGCTGGCCTGGTTCGAGATGCTCAGCCGCGACTACGAGCGCCTGGTGGATTGCCGCAAGCGCGCCAACCGCATGCCGCTCGGCAGCGCAGCCCTGGCCGGCACCACCTACCCGATCGACCGTGAGTACACCGCACAACTGCTGGGTTTCGACGCCGTCGGCGGCAATTCCCTGGACGGCGTGTCCGACCGCGACTTCGCCATCGAATTCTGCGCCGCCGCCAGCATCGCGATGATGCACCTGTCGCGTTTCTCCGAAGAGCTGGTGCTGTGGACCAGTGCGCAATTCCAGTTCATCGACCTGCCGGATCGCTTCTGCACCGGCAGCTCGATCATGCCGCAAAAGAAAAACCCCGACGTGCCCGAACTGGTGCGTGGCAAGAGCGGCCGTGTATTCGGCGCACTGATGGGCCTGCTGACCCTGATGAAAGGCCAGCCTTTGGCCTACAACAAGGACAACCAGGAAGACAAGGAACCGCTGTTCGATGCCGCCGACACCCTGCGCGACTCGCTTCGCGCGTTTGCCGACATGATCCCGGCGATCAAGCCCAAGCACGCGATCATGCGTGAAGCGGCCCTGCGCGGTTTCTCCACGGCGACTGACCTGGCGGACTACCTGGTACGCCGTGGCCTGCCGTTCCGCGACTGTCACGAGATCGTTGGCCATGCGGTGAAATACGGCGTCGACACCGGCAAGGACCTGGCGGAAATGAGCCTGGAAGAGCTGCGCCAGTTCAGTGACCAGATCGAACAGGACGTGTTTGCCGTGTTGACCCTGGAAGGCTCGGTGAATGCCCGTAACCACGTGGGCGGTACCGCGCCGGCACAGGTGAAGGCTGCGGTCGCTCGCGGCCAGGCCCTGCTCGCCAGCCGCTGAAAAAGGTGGGAGGGGGGCAACCCTCTCCCACATTTGATCATTTTTTGGCCGCAACCATCGCCATGAACGCCGGCATCGCGGCCTCCCTGTCCGCCGCCACCTTCTGCGCATTAGGCATGGCATGCAGTCGCTCCAGCAACGCTCTGGCCGCCGGCAATTCAGCCAACAGGTCCAGGCCAAACAGCTTCTCGCCCACCACACAGGCGAGGTTCACGCTGTACATGAAATACAGATCCGCAATCGTAAAGCCCTCCCCCGCCACATAAGGCGCGAACTTGCCGTGACGGCCTAAAGAGCCGATCCCCAGCAGCAACTCAGCCCTGGATTTCGCCTTGATCGCCTCCGGCACCGGCATACCGAAAAACGCCTCGGCAAAACACGCGCGGGCGGGCAATTCGATGTACAGCTCGATTTCCCTGCACAACGCCAGCACTTGGGCACGCTGGAACGGGTCGGCCGGCAACAGCGACGGGCCTTCCTGGGAGTGCTCGATGTATTCGAGGATCACACTGGTTTCGTTGATAAACCCCTGCTTCACGCCCAGCACCGGCACCTTGCCACGCGGGCTGACCGCCAGGGCTTCAGGGGTTTGCCCGGCATAAAAGGGCACCTCCTCAAAAGCCAGGCCTTTCTCCAGCAGTGCCAGTTTCACCATGTTGTAGTAGTTGCTGACCGAGAATCCGTAAAGCTTGAGCATCGCAAAGCCTCCAGGCCGTGTGCGGGGTTGGCTGCAGGAGTTATAGATCCCAGGGCCGGTCCTGACCAGCAGCATCACCTGCCTGAATGGGGGTAGACTGGCGCCCTTTCCTTGAGGAGCCTGCCATGAGCGAGCCGACCGATATCGACAGCGACGAAGAAGAGTTCACCGAAAACACCTTGATCGAAGCGATCGAAAACCAGATCGAAAGCGACAATCCGCCCGCTGCCAAGGCCACTTTCAATAAACTGACCCTGGTGGGCTATGAACGTGAAGAGATCCTGAATCTCATGGCCCATGTGCTGGCTTTCGAGATCGACGCGATGCTGGATGATGACCGCGCATTCAATACCGAATGGTATGAAACAGCGCTGCGGGCACTGCCTGAGCTGCCGCCCGAAAAGGAATAATCCCGGCACACCGCAACACGCTGGACAGTTCGGCAAAGTGCGTTCACCTTATGGCCTGCTAGCCTCTAATAAATTTTAGAAAGTCTGGAGTCCTTATGTCGTATACCCCTGAGTTGGTTGCCGAACTGGAAATCCTTGTACTCTTCCCCTTGGACAGCACCAAGGAAGGTCTGAAAGTCCATCAGACCGCCGCTCCCTCTGCCATCGCCGCTGCCAAGCGCCTCCATGCGAAAGGACTTATCGATCAACCGGACGGAGGCTACCTGACCAGCCTTGGCCGGGACGCTGCAGAGCAGGCCCAAACCCTGCTGACCATCCTGAGCACCGCCAACACCAAAGAAGCCGCCTGATCCGTATACCGCCCATGGAGTCCGGCTCTTGCGGACTCCGAGGGCACTGCTGTGCAACGGCCCGCTTTTTGACGTCAAAAACCATTTCCCTCTAAACCTCCTACGCGACTGGCTGTAAACTCCTACATGGCCGCCCGCGTCGGGCCCTGCGAGCCACCGAGTTCGACATGACCCGCACCCATGAAATCCGCCCTGACCTGGACGAAGGCATCGACCGCAAGGTGCTGGCCCAATTGCGTGCGCGCTTCATGGCCCTCAATGAAGGTCGCATGGCTCGTGCCGTCGAAGGGCTGACGCCGCGCCAGCAAAGCGTGCTGACCCTGCTGCCGCTGTTTTTTCACGTCAATCACCCACTGTTGCCGGGGTATGTCTCAGGCAGCACGCCGGCCGGGCTGTCGAACTTCGAGCCCGACGCCCAGGCACTCACGGAAGCCCAGCGCCTGACCCGCTCGTTCTCTTACAAGCCGCGTCCGGTCAATCAACCCAAACCGATCCACGGTCTGTTCCTGATGGGCAGCCTCGGCACCCTCGCCCAGGCCGACCAGAGCGACATGGATGTGTGGGTGTGCCACGCACCCGACCTGGGCGAAAACGAGCTCGCGGAGCTGCGTAAAAAATGCCAACTGCTGGAAGCCTGGGCCCTGGGCATGGGCGCAGAAGCGCACTTCTTCCTGATTGAGCCGACGCGCTTTGTACTCGGCGAGCGCGACACCCAACTCAGCTCCGACGACTGCGGCACGACCCAGCATTACCTGTTGCTGGACGAGTTTTACCGCACAGCCATCTGGCTGGCCGGGCGTACGCCGATCTGGTGGCTGGTGCCGGTGTATGAAGAGACCCGCTATGCGGAATTCACCCACACACTGATCTCCAAGCGTTTTATCCGCGCCGATGAAACCCTCGACCTCGGCCACCTGGCGCGTATCCCTCCCGGTGAATTCATCGGTGCCGGGCTGTGGCAACTGTTCAAGGGCATCGAGTCGCCCTACAAGTCGGTGCTCAAGCTGCTATTGACCGAGGTCTACGCCAGCGAGCACCCGAACGTGCACTGCCTGAGCCTGCGCTTCAAGCGCGCGGTGTTCGCCAACCAGATGGACCTGGATGAGCTGGACCCGTACATCGTGGTGTACCGCCGTATCGAGGAATATCTCAAGGCACGCAACGAGCCGGAGCGCCTGGAGCTGGTGCGTCGCGCCCTGTACCTGAAGGTCAACCGCAAGCTCAGCGCCGGTCAGCGCAGCACCAGTTGGCAGCGGCTGTTGCTGGAGCGCCTGGCCCACGAGTGGGGCTGGGACCAACGCCAACTGGCGCTGCTGGACAGCCGCAGCCAGTGGAAAGTACGCCAGGTGGCCTCCGAGCGCCGTGCCCTGGTCAGCGAGCTGAACTACAGCTATCGCTTCCTGACCCAGTTCGCCCGGACCGAACAGACGGTCAGCCTGATCAACAAGCGCGACCTCAATGTGCTGGGACGGCGCCTGTATGCCGCCTTTGAACGCAAGGCCGGCAAGGTTGAATTCATCAACCCCGGCATCGCCCCGGACCTGGCCGAAGACACCCTGACCCTGGTGCAATCGCCCAACCGCAAGGAGCCCGGCCAGCACCACTGGGGCCTGTACAACGGTAATCTCACAGCCCTGGAATGGGAGCACTTCGCGCCGATCAAGCGCAGCCGCGACCTGTTGGAAATGCTCACCTGGTGCCACCGCAACGGCGTCATCGACAGCAGCACGCGCCTGGCGCTGCACCCCGGCACCAGCGACATGACCGAATTCGAGCTGTTCAACCTGCTGGGCAGCCTGCAGCAGGCTATCGCCCTGCCCCTGGCCAGCGTTGATGAAGCGCGCCTGCTGCGCTCGGCGGTGCCCGAGGAAGTGTTGCTGCTGATCAACGTCGGCGTCGACCCGCTCAAGCATCATCGCGACCTGAATATCCTGATGACCACCGAGCGCACCGACTCCCTGAGCTATGCCGGTGTGCGAGACAACCTGGTACTGACCCTCGATCAGGTCACGCTCAACAGCTGGAACGAGGTGATGGTCAGCCGCTACGACGGCCCCCATGCCCTGCTCGATTGCCTGCGCGACTACCTCAATCAACTGCCGTCGGATCATCTGCCTCGGCTGCGGGTGCGCTGCTTCTGTCACAACCGCGCGCAGTTCATTGCCCAGCGAGTGGAAGAAATCTTCGACACCGCACAGAACCTGCTGCTGGGTCAGGGCAATCACCGCTACTTGCTCCAGGTACAGCAGCACTATCACGTGATGGAGTTGATGCCCGGCCAGGCCACCCACGTATCACTGGCGACCCAGGATGCGCTGGTCGCCTACCTCAGCGAAGAATTGGCCAGCTACAGCCCGTTGCACCTGGATGCCATGGCCCTGGAAGACCACGACCTGGCGCTGTTGCTGCCCATGGGCATGGCCGATTGCGTGCAAGTGTTCTACCGGGTCAACGAAGGCTTCGCCGAGCTGTATGTGCTGGATGAATTCAACGCGCTCTGGCAGCAACGCTTGCCGTTTCATGATGAGCAGAGCCTGTTGGCGCCGTTGCAGCGCTTTTTGCAGTCGATCATCTATCGCCGGGAAGCACTGTCGCCCCTGGACACGCAACAACCGTTGGGTGAGGTGCAAATCTTGTACTACCAACTGCTGCCGTCAGGCAGCACGCGCGCGCGTGGGGTGGAGCCGCGGCCAGCCCCGCAGAACCCCGCGAACAAACCGTTTTATGACGTGCAGGCGATTATCGGCAAGGCGGCGCCGGGCCAGGTGGGCATAACCCTGTACTGCAATCAGCGGGAGTTTTCCGAGCTGGAGTTTGGCGACCAACTGTTTGCAGTGGTCGCCCAGGAAATCGTCGGGCAACGCCGGGAAACCGAGCGCTACCGCTGCTACATCACCGACCTCGACCTGTCGGGGCTGCTCGGTGATGTGCAAAGCCCAAGCAATTTGTACCTGCGCTACAAGGCCGAGCTGGAGCTCGCGCTGAATGAGGCGCTGAGCCAGGTCTAGAGAGGGAAGGCGCCGCCATCCTTGGGCTGACCATCAACACTGAGCAGCTCAAGCTTGAGGGTCTTGCCGCCCGGTGCCGGCCAATCGATGTGCTGCCCTACCTGCAGGCCAAGCAAGGCACTGCCCACCGGGGCCAGGACCGAAATCTTGCCTTCATCGGCATTCGCATCTTTCGGGTAGACCAGGGTCAGGTGGTAGTCCTTGCCGCTGCCTTGCTCACGGCAATGCACACTGGAGTTCATGGTCACGACCGTTGCAGGCACTTCATCGTGGCCAACCACTTCTTCGGCGCGGTCGAGTTCGGCTTGCAGTGCAATAACGCCCGGCTGCGTCTCGTCCATACGGTCGATCAATTGCTCAAGACGCTGCACATCAAGACGGGTGAGGATGATGGAAGGTGCGGTCATGATTCAGGCAGACTCCTTTTTTCTGCACAAAAAAGCAAAACCCCGCCAGGAAAAGGCGGGGTTCTCACGGGCCTCGATGAGTTGAGGCGTATCCGGACACTACCACAGCACCGTAAATAAACAAGACGGGCTCAAGGCGCGGCCTTGCGTTGCTCGGCCTGGGCCACGATCACTCGGCGCCGCTGATCATCGGCGGAGCGCCATTCACGGATGTCTTCCACATGGCGGAAGCAGCCGAGGCAGACTTTTTGCTCGTCCAGGCGACACAAACTGATACAAGGTGACGGCACCGCCGGGCTGACATTACTGAACAGCGGCTTGGGCGGGCGTACAGGCGCAGGCTGGGTCACGGTCAGATCTCGTCGAAATCCAGCTCGGCGCCGGTATATTCGTGGACCAGGCGCGCGAGCATCTCGCCCAGCAACTCTTCACTCTTGTCACACTGCCATTTGCCGCTTTCTTCGTCGTAGTCGAAGTGGACGCCACCGGAGCGCGCCGCCAGCCACAGCTGACGCAGCGGCTCCTGGCGGCTGAAGATCAGTTGCTGGCCACTCTCGAACTTGACGGTCAGCACACCGGCCGAGTTTTCCAGATCCACATCCAGGTTGCTGTCGTCGAAAATATCTTCCAGCTTCTCTTGGGTGGCATCCACCAGGTCGTGAAAACGGGCTTCGGTCAAACTCATTGTGGCAACCTCGAAAGTGTCTGGTTTTGCTCAAGCGCCGCACGATACGGGCGAGCCCCGCCGATTGCAAAGGATACCGATTTCAACACGATTGACGGCGTGAAATATCCTCAACCAGCGTAGTCCGCTTCCCGACCATCTCGGCAAACCCCCGCCGGACGGGTATTTCAGCGCATAGGCAAGCTGGCGGGTGGTCGGTATACTCGGGCGCAATTAATGCATATTCAAGGATTTCGCCATGAAGCGCCTGATCTCTTCCCTTGCTGCGCTCGTCGCGGTCGCTTGCCTCGTTAGTGCCTGTGGTCAAAAAGGCCCGCTGTACCTGCCCGATGACAGCAAAGACCCGAATGAACAGGCGCAATCGTCGCAAAAGCCCTCCAAAGCGCATAAGCACGACACCTACGAATAAGGGAGCTCCATGGACGCTTTTAACTACCGGGACGGCGAGCTGTTCGCGGAAGGCGTGGCGTTGTCCGCGATTGCCCAGCGCTTTGGTACCCCGACCTACGTGTACTCCCGTGCGCATATCGAAGCCCAATACCGCTCGTTCACCGACCCGCTCGATGGCGTACCGCACCTGGTGTGCTACGCAGTCAAGGCCAACTCCAACCTGGGTGTACTGAATGTCCTGGCGCGTCTGGGCGCCGGTTTCGACATCGTCTCCCGTGGCGAGCTGGAACGGGTCCTGGCCGCCGGCGGCCAGGCTGACAAGATCGTGTTCTCCGGCGTAGGCAAGAGCCGCGAAGACATGCGCCGGGCCCTGGAAGTCGGCGTACATTGCTTCAACGTAGAGTCCACCGACGAGCTGGAACGCCTGCAAGTCGTCGCCGCCGAGATGGGTGTTCGTGCGCCGATCTCACTGCGCGTCAACCCGGACGTCGATGCCGGCACCCACCCGTACATTTCCACCGGTCTCAAAGAGAACAAGTTCGGCATCGCCATTGCCGACGCCGAAGACGTGTACATCCGTGCCGCCCAGCTGCCGAACCTGGAAGTGCTGGGTGTCGACTGCCATATCGGCTCGCAACTGACCACACTGCCGCCGTTCCTGGATGCCCTCGACCGCCTGCTGGCATTGATCGACCGCCTGGGCGAATGCGGCATCTACCTGCACCACATCGACCTCGGTGGTGGCGTGGGCGTGCGTTATCGCGATGAAGAGCCACCGGCGATCGCCGACTATATCCAGGCCGTGCGCGAGCGCATCGAAGGCCGCGACCTGACGCTGATGTTCGAGCCGGGCCGCTATATCGTCGCCAATGCCGGCGTGCTGCTGACCCAGGTCGAGTACCTCAAGCACACCGAGCACAAGGACTTCGCCATCGTCGATGCGGCGATGAACGACCTGATCCGCCCGGCGCTGTACCAGGCCTGGATGAATGTCACCGCGGTGACGCCTCGCAACAGCGAAGCACGCGCCTATGACATCGTCGGCCCGATCTGCGAGACCGGCGACTTCCTGGCCAAGGATCGTCAACTGGCCCTGGAAGAAGGCGACCTGCTGGCCGTGCATTCGGCCGGTGCCTACGGGTTTGTCATGAGTTCCAACTACAACACCCGCGGACGTACCGCCGAGGTGTTGGTGGACGGTGATCAAGCGTTGGAAGTGCGTCGCCGCGAGACGGTAGCCGAGTTGTATGCTGGCGAAAGCCTGCTGCCGGAGTAAGCCATGCTGCTGCGTTTTACCAAGATGCACGGGCTGGGCAATGATTTCATGGTCCTCGACCTGGTCAGCCAGCACGCGCACATCCTGCCCAAGCACGCTAAACAGTGGGGCGACCGGCATACCGGGATTGGCTTCGACCAATTGCTGATCGTCGAGGCGCCAAGCAACCCGGAGGTGGATTTCCGTTATCGGATCTTCAACTCCGACGGCTCCGAAGTGGAACAGTGCGGCAACGGTGCGCGCTGCTTTGCACGCTTTGTGCTGGACAAGCGCCTGACCGCCAAGCGGCAGATTCGCGTCGAGACCAAGAGCGGCGTGATCGAGCTGGATATCCGCAGCGACGGCCAGATCAGCGTCAACATGGGCGCGCCGCGCCTGGTGCCGGCGGATATTCCGTTCCAGGCGACCGAGCAGGCCGCCAGCTACCTGCTGGACGTTGACGGCCAGACCGTCGACATCGCTGCCGTGTCCATGGGCAACCCCCATGCGGTGCTACGGGTCAACGACATCAACACTGCCCCCGTGCATGAACTGGGGCCGAAGATCGAACACCACCCGCGCTTTCCGGCGCGGGTCAATGTGGGTTTCCTGCAGGTGATCGACCGTTCCCGGGCGCAATTGCGCGTGTGGGAACGCGGCGCCGGCGAAACCCAGGCCTGCGGTACCGGTGCTTGCGCCGCTGCCGTGGCCGCGATCAGCCAGGGGTGGATGGATTCGCCCCTGTTGATCGACCTGCCCGGTGGACGCCTGTCCATCGAGTGGGCAGGCCCTGGCCACCCGGTGATGATGACCGGGCCGGCCTCGCGCGTATACGAAGGACAGGTCCGTCTATGAGTGAGCCAAGCCAATGACCGATAAGCCTCAAGTACCCGCACAAGCAACTACCCCGAGCGAAAGTCTGGAGGCCGCTGCCGTCGCGGCGTACCTTGAGGCTAATCCGGACTTCTTCGTCGAACACGAAGAACTGCTCCCGGCCCTGCGCATCCCCCACCAGCGCGGCGACACCGTGTCGTTGGTGGAGCGACAGATGAAGATCCTGCGCGAGCGCAATATCGAAATGCGCCACAAGCTCTCGCACCTGATGGATGTCGCCCGCGACAACGACCGTCTATTCGAGAAAACCCGCCGTCTGATTCTTACCCTGATGGACGCCACCAGCCTGGAAGAAACGGTCATCGCCGTGGAAGACAGCCTGCGCCAGGACTTCCAGGTGCCGTTTGTCAGCCTGATCCTGTTCAGCGACAACCCGATGCCGGTGGGTCGCTGGGTCAGTGGCGGCGACGCGCAAACCGCGATCGGCGGCCTGCTTTCCGAAGGCAAGACCATCAGCGGCACGCTGCGCGAGCACGAGCTGGACTTCCTGTTCGGCGCCGAACAACGCAAGCAGATCGGCTCTACCGCCGTCGTCGCTCTCAGCCATCAAGGCCTGCACGGCGTCCTGGCCATCGCCAGCCGCGATCCCGCGCACTACAAAAGCTCGGTGGGCACTTTGTTCCTCACCTATATCGCCGAAGTACTGGGCCGCGTCCTTCCGCGCCACACCACCGCCCTGCGCGCGGTGCGCTAGCCATGGAACGGCAACTGGACGCTTACTGCGCTCACCTGCGTAACGAGCGCCAGGTGTCACCCCATACCCTGGAGGCTTACCGACGGGACTTGAACAAGGTCCTGGCGTATTGCGAAAAACAGCAGGTCACCAGCTGGAAGACCCTGGATATCCAGGGCCTGCGCAGCCTGATCGCACGGCTGCACCAGGCGGGCCAGTCCTCGCGCAGTCTGTCGCGACTGCTGTCGGCGGTGCGCGGTCTCTATCACTACCTCAATCGCGAAGGCCTCTGCGACCACGACCCGGCCAACGGCCTGGCCCCGCCGAAAGGCGAGCGACGCCTGCCCAAGACCCTGGACACCGACCGTGCCCTGCAATTGCTCGATGGCGCCGTGGAGGACGATTTCCTCGCCCATCGCGACCAGGCGATCCTCGAACTGTTCTACTCTTCAGGCCTGCGCCTATCGGAGCTGACGGGCCTGAACCTCGATCAACTGGACCTGGCCGACGGCCTGGTGCAAGTGCTCGGCAAAGGCAGCAAGACTCGGGTGCTGCCGGTAGGCAGGAAAGCCCGCGAAGCCCTGCAACTGTGGCTGCCGCTGCGCGCCCTGGCCAACCCGGTGGACGACGCGGTGTTTATCAGCCAGCAAGGGCGGCGCCTGGGGCCGCGCGCCATCCAGGTACGGGTCAAGGCTGCCGGCGAGCGCGAGCTGGGGCAGAACCTGCATCCACATATGCTGCGGCACTCCTTTGCCAGCCATATGCTGGAATCGTCCCAGGACCTGCGCGCCGTGCAGGAACTGCTTGGCCATTCCGACATCAAGACCACGCAGATCTATACCCATCTGGACTTCCAGCACCTGGCAACGGTCTACGACAGCGCCCATCCACGGGCCAAACGCATCAAGGACGGCGACTCATGAACATCAAGCTGATCACCTTCGACCTGGACGACACGCTCTGGGACAACGTACCCGTCATCATCAGCGCCGAAGCGTCGATGCGCGAATGGCTGGCCACCCATGCCGCCAAGGTGGGCGACCTGCCCCTGGAGCATTTCGCCAGCCTGCGCCAACAGGTGCTGCAACGGCATCCCGAACTCAAACACCGCATCAGTATCCTGCGCCATCGGGTGTTGATACATGCGTTTGAAGAGGCCGGTTATCCACAGCCTGAGGCCACGGAAATGGCCGATGTGTGTTTCGAAGCGTTCATTCACGCCCGCCATCAGCTCACGCCTTTCCCTGAGGCCGAGCCGATGCTGCAAGCGCTGCGCCAGCATTTTCTGCTGGGTGTGATCACCAATGGCAATGCCGATGTGCAGCGTGTTGGCCTGGCGGACTACTTTCACTTTGCGCTACGCGCTGAAGATATTGGCATCGCCAAGCCGGATGCGCGGCTGTTCCAGGAAGCGCTGCAGCGCGGCGGAGTAGATGCCAGTGCGGCGGTGCATGTTGGCGACCACCCCGGGGACGACATTGCCGGGGCTCAGCAGGCGGGGCTGCGGGCAGTGTGGTTCAACCCGTCGGGCAAGGTGTGGGAAGGGGATAAACTCCCGGATGCACAGATTCGCAGCCTGACGGAGTTGCCGGAGTTACTTCGCAGCTGGCAGTAACACGGGTGAGAAAAATGTGGGAGGGGGCTTGCTCCCGATAGCGGTGTATCAGTCTCCAGATGTATTGACTGACCTACTGTAATCGGGAGCAAGCCCCCTCCCACACTTGATTGGGGGTAACCTGTAGCCGGTTATTACAGGCATGAAAAAACCCGCAGCGACGGCGGGCTTTTTCTTACAAGCAGGTGGCTGACCTTAGATAGGTCGGCTGCCGTACTTGTTATCCGGCTTCTTGGGCGGGTCAGCAACCACATTGGGCTCGACTTCGACCACTTTGCCGCCTTTGGCAAGAAACTCTTCCATCGCACGGGCCAGGGCATCGCGCTCTTTGTTCTTGGCCTCAACGCTCGGCAATTCATCTACCGAAACAGCAGCCTTGGCTTTGCCCTTGGCAGCTGGAACAGGAGCGTCATCACCACCGTCGTCCTCAGCAACGTCTTCCGCCGCCGCTTCAAGACCTTCTTCGGTGTCGTCTTCGTCACCTACTTCGAGTTCGTCGTTTTCCAGATCATCGTCGCTCATGTTCTACCTCATGACTTGCGAAAAGCAGATTAGTTATAGCCCAGCTTCGCCCTCTGTCGAGGTTGCCGGAAAAAAATCACATCCACCGGATAACCAGTGGCTTATGCCCCATCACCGTGCAAGGTGGCGAGGACTTTACGAGCACCGCCATGATCACGGTGCTCGCCCAGATAAACACCTTGCCAGGTCCCCATCGCCAAGCGGCCGGCCTTGACCGGCAAACTCAGCTGGCAGCCCAGGAGACTGGCCTTGAAGTGCGCCGGCAGATCATCCGGACCTTCGTCGTTGTGTTCGAACCCGGCGTAACCTTGCGGCACCAGCGAGTTGAAAAAACGCTCGAAGTCACGACGAACCGCCGGATCGGCATTCTCGTTGACCGTCAACGAGGCCGAGGTGTGCTGCAGCCACAGGTGCAACAGGCCCACGCGGCAGGCCTTCAGCTCAGGCAAGCCGGCAAGCAACTCGTCAGTCACCAGGTGAAAGCCCCGGGGCTTGGCCCGCAGGGTAATCAGGGTCTGTTGCCACATACAGTTCTCCGCCCATCGGCGCGCATTCTAGCGCGCTCTGGGAAAAAACAAAGTGCCGAATACGCCTACGTGCCTGTAAGACATTCGCACGCTGGAAAGTGCATGACAAACTCTGCGCAAAAACCGGCACAGCTTGTTATGACTGACAAACGCCAGGCAAAAAAATGCCCGGCAAGCCGGGCATCTTTTTTTCGCGTACTTACAGGTTGTAGCCGCGTTCGTTGTGTTGCGCCAGGTCGAGGCCGACAGCCTCTTCCTCTTCGGTAACCCGCAGGCCCATGACCGCGTCCAGCACCTTGAGGATGATGAAGGTGACGATGGCGGTATAGATCACGGTGAAGCCGACACCTTTGCACTGGATCCAGACTTGAGCTGCGATGTCAGTCACGGTGCCGAAGCCGCCCAATGCAGGGGCTGCAAACACACCGGTGAGGATCGCACCGACGATACCGCCGATACCGTGCACGCCGAATGCGTCCAGGGAGTCGTCGTAGCCCAGCTTGCGCTTGAGGCTGGTGGCGCAGAAGAAGCAGATCACACCGGCCACCAGGCCGATCACCAGGGCGCCCATCGGACCAACAGTGCCGGCGGCCGGTGTAACGGCGACCAGGCCAGCCACTACACCCGAGGCGATGCCCAGTGCGCTTGGCTTACCGTGAGTAATCCACTCGGCGAACATCCAGCCCAGGGCTGCAGCAGCGGTAGCAATCTGAGTCACCAGCATCGCCATGCCGGCGGTGCCGTTGGCCGCAGCCGCAGAGCCAGCGTTGAAGCCGAACCAGCCGACCCACAGCATGGCCGCACCCACCAGGGTGTAACCCAGGTTGTGAGGCGCCATTGGAGTGGTCGGGAAGCCTTTACGCTTGCCGAGCACGATGCACGCCACCAGGCCAGCGACACCGGCATTGATGTGCACCACGGTGCCGCCGGCGAAGTCCAGCACGCCCCAGTCCCACAGCAGGCCACCGTTGCCGCTCCACACCATGTGGGCGATTGGCGCATAGACCAGAGTGAACCAGATAGCCATGAAGATCAGCATGGCGGAGAACTTCATGCGTTCGGCGAACGCACCGACGATCAGCGCCGGGGTGATGATGGCGAAGGTCATCTGGAAGGTGATGAACACGGCTTCCGGGAACAGCGCAGCCGGCCCGGTGATGCTGGCCGGGGTCACACCCGCCAGGAACGCCTTGCCCATGCCGCCGAAGAAGGAGTTGAAGTTGACCACACCCTGTTCCATACCGGTGGTATCGAACGCGATGCTGTAGCCGTAGACAACCCACAGGATGCTGATCAGGCCGGTGATGGCGAAGCACTGCATCATCACCGACAGAATATTTTTGGAGCGCACCATGCCGCCGTAGAACAGCGCCAGGCCTGGAATGGTCATGAACAGCACCAGCGCGGTGGATGTGAGCATCCAGGCGGTGTCACCGGAGTTGAGGACTGGAGCAGCCACTTCGTCTGCCGCCATGGCCAGGCTTGGCATTACGATGGACAACAGGGCTCCGAGCCCTGCGAATTTACGCAGAGTCATATTGTTTTCTCCTGGGGCGTTGGGGTTTGGCGGCTTAGATTGCGTCGGTATCGGTTTCGCCGGTACGGATGCGAATAGCCTGTTCCAGATTGACCACGAAGATCTTGCCGTCACCGATCTTGCCGGTGTTGGCGGCCTTGGTTATCGCCTCGATAACCCGGTCAAGATCCTTGTCGTCAATGGCGACATCAATCTTCACCTTCGGCAGGAAATCCACTACATATTCCGCGCCGCGATACAGCTCGGTGTGACCCTTCTGCCGACCGAAGCCCTTGACCTCAGTAACGGTAATGCCCTGCACGCCGATCTCGGACAACGACTCGCGTACATCGTCCAACTTGAACGGCTTGATGATGGCAGTGACTAGCTTCATGAAAACTCTCTCCCGAATTGGTGGACTTGCCCCAGGAAAACAAACCCGTCTCAAGTCTAAGCGCAGTGCCTGGCTTTGTAACGCATCGTCGCAAGGGCAGTTGCCATTGCGACGCCAGCGAACCACTGGTGACGAAACCTGTACCCCTGATCCGTCGGCGCACTGCATTCGTCACAGCGACTGCATCAGTGCATGGGTCATGATCGTCTAAGCAGAAACCTTGCCAGCTCCGTAAAAATCACTGAAATCAGTCCTTTGCTCACCTAGGCCCACCAACGGGGCCATCCGGCGCCTGCAATGCGCACGAAAACGGTGCATAGCCGCCCAGCCTGATGCGCGAAAAGCGTGCGACCCAGGCCGTGAAAAAGACTATAGACGCTGCGTGATACACTGCCCGCCAACAGTTTTCCGGAATATTTCCCATGCTCGCGCCCAAAGACCTCCTCGACGCCCTGAGCGGCCACGCCTCTCGCCTGTTCAGCGGCGACACCCCGCTGCCCCGCAATGAAATCGAAAGCCAGTTCAAGGCCTTGCTGCAAAGCGGTTTCAGCAAGCTCGACCTGGTGAGCCGGGAAGAGTTTGATAGCCAGATGGTGGTGCTCGCCCGCACCCGTGCGCGGCTGGAGAGCCTGGAGGCGAAGGTGGCGGAGTTGGAAGCTCGGTTGACCAACACTGCCGAGTAACTGAGGCAACTCGGTCAAAATGTGGGAGCGGGCTTGCTCGCGAATGCAGTCTGTCAGACACGAAGATGCTGACTGATCCAGCGCATTCGCGAGCAAGCCCGCTCCCACATTTGTTTTGCGCTGCACCTCGGATACGTTCTGTAAAACCTCCTCCACGCTGCACTTCCCCACCTCATCTACCCTTGAAAAACCGCAGGAAGCGGCCGCCCATTTCAAGGAACGAGCATGTCCCTCGCCATCGTCCACAGCCGCGCCCAGATCGGCGTCGAAGCCCCTGCCGTCACCGTTGAAGTGCATATGGCCAATGGCTTGCCGTCCCTCACACTGGTGGGTTTGCCCGAAACCGCCGTCAAGGAAAGCAAAGACCGCGTGCGCAGCGCCATCCTCAACTCGGCCCTGCAATACCCCGCGCGCCGCATCACCCTCAACCTCGCGCCCGCCGACCTGCCCAAGGACGGCGGGCGTTTTGACCTGGCGATTGCCCTGGGGATCCTCGCCGCCAGCGTGCAGGTGCCAGCGTTGATGCTCGATGACATTGAATGCCTGGGTGAGTTGGCGTTGTCCGGTGAAGTGCGTGCGGTGAAAGGCGTGCTACCGGCGGCTTTGGCGGCCCGCAAGGCCGGGCGCACCGTGATAGTGCCTCGGGCGAATGCCGAGGAGGCGTGCCTGGCGTCGGGGTTGAAGGTGATTGCGGTAGACCACTTGTTGCAAGTGGTGGCGCACCTCAATGGGCACGTGCCGATTGAGCCCTACAAGTCCGATGGTTTGCTGTACCTGAACAAACCCTACCCAGACTTGAGCGAAGTGCAGGGCCAACTGTCGGCAAAGCGCGCCCTGCTGATCGCCGCAGCGGGTGCGCATAACCTGTTGTTCAGCGGCCCACCGGGCACCGGCAAGACCTTGCTCGCCAGTCGCCTGCCCGGCCTGTTGCCCCCCTTGAGCGAACAGGAAGCTCTTGAGGTGGCGGCGATCCAGTCCGTCGTCAGCCTCGCGCCGCTGAGCCATTGGCCACACCGGCCGTTTCGCCAGCCACACCACTCTGCGTCAGGGCCGGCGCTGGTGGGCGGCGGCTGTAGGCTTTCGAATTAAATGAGAAACTTTTGAAATATATGCGACTGATGATATTGGCCGCTTGCGGAAGCTAAATAGCATATTCAGCCTAGACAGGAACCCGACGCTTCCATCAATGGGTGATGCCTTGGGCATCGTTTCCGTTGGGGCCGATCTGTCACGTTTACTGGTGAAAGGGTGGTTATTATTGTTTTTGGATACGGGAATCGACAAAGCTCACCCAGTCATCCGTGTGGTACGCTCAGAACATTGCCCGATTCACGAGGCTACCCAATGAGTAGGTTTCACCAGTCAGATAGCAGCTTTACCGAGATCATTGAAGGCAAGGCTCGTCGACGCGAAGAACTAATTAAAGCTATCCGAGAGGCGGACCCGGCTGTCTTCGCTGAAGTAACTGAGCGCCTCAGAGAGACTATGCGTAATAGAGATCCAAGCCAGCGACGTCGCCGGCTAGGCCCACTGTTGTAGCAGTTCCGGAGCCTTACCAGTTGCTCTTCCAGCAGCCAATCGCAGGGCGTTTCACAAGCGCAACTGCACCAGCTTCCGTTCGTTGATGCCCCCCTGACTCCGGTTGCTTCCGGGGACTACATCTAGGCCAGACACGCCCTCTAAATCGTCTCTAGCTTCCTAACCGAAACTTAGCCTTGCTGACTGGCAGGTTCTGCAGCCCAGCACGGAGACAGCTCTCGGCCAACAAATAAGAGCGCTTCGTGAAGGGCAGAGATCGATACATCGCGGCCATTTTTGGCCTCTAGAAAATTACCATCAACTCACAGGGCTATGAGCCAGAACTTTACGACGTTGCGGCTTTTCGACGTGAGGTGTTAGGATCCAATCTTCCTGGCGACAGGCTGCCCCGCAGCGTGTCCCTCATCGCGTCACTATGTGATCTCTGGGTTATCCGATATGACTCCTTTTCGTCTCATCGGTCTCCTCGTTGGTTGTAAAGCCATGCGCTTAGCGCTCGGTCAGCCAGGAATTTAGATGAGGTACGTAATCATGAAGAAATCTGATTACAGCCAAGCTCAGAAGCGTATTGAGTTTGCTACCAAGATCTTCACTTTGGCTACGGTCATTTTGAAGTTCGTGGATGCAGCTCTCCCGCTCTTGAGCGTGGCTTTTAACTATTCTGAGCCTATACCTGATGCAGAACTCTCATAAATGGCTCAGCAGATTTCGACTAAAATCTAACACTTGGGTGTATGTTCCGACTTTAGAAACTTTAAACGAAGGAAAACTTCTCAAGAAAATCATTGAATTCAGATGGCTCCCTCCAGCCAACTACTATCACTTGAAAAGTGGTGGACATGTTGATGCTGTCAAATACCACCTTAACGGAAAATTTTTCGTTCATGTCGATGTAAAAAAATTTTTTAATAGCATAAATCGAAGCCGTATAACTCGCGAATTAAAACCATACTTCGGATACGAAAAATCAAGAGCTATAGCTATGGAGTCAACTGTTTCGATACCGCTTGACTCAGGGCAGATTTTCGCGCTGCCATTTGGTTTTGTTCAGTCAACAATTATAGCGTCGCTATGTTTTCGAAAGAGCTCTCTTGGAAACACTATTGACATGCTGAACAAGGCTGAAGGTGTAAGGGCAAGTGTCTATGTTGATGATATTATCATATCTACTCAATGCTTCGAAAAGGCAGAGGCTGCCCTCTTGATGATCCAGAAAAGTGCAGCGCGGTCTGGATTTTCTTTAAATGAAGAAAAAACTCAAGGCCCATCCCACTCAATTACTGCATTCAATATAGACCTGCAATACCAATTTATGAAAATAACTGACTGGCGATTCAGTGAGCTTTTGTCAAGCTATAAAGATGCCTCAAGTGATAAGCAAAAAAGTGGGATATGGGGATACGTTAACTCGATAAGTCCTGCGCAAGCGTCTACGTTAGTGTAGATTTATATTCCCCACTTTAGCTTTGCTGAGTTTCCTCCCAAATTCGTAGAGTGCTTTTAACTAATGCTCTTGGCCGCCCGCCGCCTGTCGTGACCGCCAGAAACTGACCCGATGCAGCCGGTCAAGACAGACTACTAACGCACAAGCTGCCCTTCATAAGTGCTACTTTCACGCCCTGTAGGCGGCACCTCTACGGTCTCTGCGATTCGGGCCAGATCTTTATAAACTCTTCAGAAACAACAAAATGCTAGACCTTCTTCGCTTAGTAATTTTGCGTTGATAGATGGAAAAGCTGGAAATCCAACTGCCAAGCTATTCCAATCCATGTCTATTCAGAGTGATGCGTCTACAAAAAAAGCGTTCAAACCCTAATTTCAGGTGGCTTAAGCGCCTTTTGCCACAAATATCTCAGAACAACCGATGAAGCGCTTTCTAAATTATGCGCCGATGGTAACCGTCCGTCATTAATCATAACGCGGCCGGACAAACTGTATCAAAGATGTCCTTCCCTGAATATAAATAATACGGACCTCCATAACTACGCCATTAGAGTCCTCAAGTTCAAATGGTTCATCAACCTTGAAATCGGCTGGCTGATTCTTGCCGCTATCAATCGCAATATTGTCCGCATACAGGTATGTTCTGTTGCCTGTGTCAAGTATAGGATTAAGCCGACCCTCAAGCCCAGGTATGTATCCAGTGCTATGACAAATTACTGATCCTGTGTTTTCAGTAGCTGCAAGGGTTACCTGAATGTCTTCAGCTGGATCCCAGGATGCGATCAAGGCGGCAGGAAAGTCGGGGTGTGCCACAAGCAGCTGATACTGACGGCGGGTGGGAATACTTAGTATGACTTTTCCGTTGGCGTCTGTTTGCCCGCTCTTTGTAGTATTGTTGTCTGCAATGGCCACAACAGTAGCCGAGGCTACAGTAGCGCCGGTGGAGGAGATCACCGATACGCTGGGTATCAGAGGGTCAAAGCGTGGGATTGTTGTAGTCGCAAAGAGCGCTTTGCGGATCGACCCAGAAGGCACTGTTCCACCATTGTTGATAAGCTTCTTATGGATCACTTCAACAAATTTTTCTGGAGAACGCTCGATAAGTGAGATGTAACCGGTGGTCGGCAGAATACCGGATATCTCCGTATCATCGAAGCGGGCCGGAAGTATGTATTCCTGGCTTTCTTGGAAAGCCCTAGCCTGCATGGCTGTGCGCTCATGGCTCGTCCACAGTTTCTTGGCATAATGCTTTGATACGAACATGATCGTATACATAGCCTTGTTCATGTAAATGTCAGATAAATAGTCGTAGAGGTTCTTACCCCAGAGGTTATCCTCTTCAAATTTATCGTAAAAAACCTTTACTCCGGAGTCTCGCAAAAGGTTTGCTACTTGGTCTACATAACCACGATCCTCTCCCGCAAATGAGAGAGCGATATCAAACTCACGTTGATCCGACATGTTCTAATCCTTTATGAACTGCTGCGTGTAGGCGGCGATCTCCAACGACACCGCACAGGGTATATCATTTGATTTGAAAGCTAATAATAGGCCACTACCTGCAGAGTGGGCGAGCCAAAAGGCCCGCACATTGACGGGCTTTGGCGTTATCGAGATTCTTTCCTACCGGTTCACATCGTAAGCAGCGGCGCGAGCCCGATCGGCAAGACCTACTTCACCATCTGCTGATTGGTCGCCAAATGGTTTCCGACAACCACCTCAACCTGGCCGGCGCCGCTTAAAAGCTCGGCTCCAATTACTACGCCGGAGATGTAACCAATCCAAAACCGAAATCACTTCGGTCAAACTGAACTGAAAACAATTTGCGTGCAGTAGATGTCAGCTGAGAAAAAACGGCAGTTGAAGTTACTGGAGCCCCCTCCTTCACAGCATACTCCCACCATAGTGCTGCGACGCCCGCAACATGAGGACAAGCCATGCTGGTTCCATTAAGCGAATGCAGTGTCCCTCCTGGCCAGGCCGATAGTATATCTACGCCAGGCGCGGAAATGTGAGCGAGGCTATTAGAGAAGTCCGCAATACCAAACTCTTCACCTAGCTGATGTGCTGCTGCTACTGAAATCACCCCGTCGGCTGCAGCAGGTACCGAAGCTGAAATTCTATATTCACTACGTAAATCTCGGCGACTTTCGTTTCCTGCAGCAGCGATGACAACTGGAGAGCCACGGAAAGCACCTTCAGCCTTAAACATTGCCATCAGCGCATCAAACATACGCAAATTTCCACGATAGGCTTCAAGTGCTTCGGAGGTAGCCAAATCTACCGGCCAACCCGCATCCACTTTACGTTGTACAGTTCCTGGAAAATCGAAGCCTAAGGACATCGAAATGATATCCGCCCGCTCCCGCAAAGCCCACTGAAGCGCCTGAAAAATCATTTCAGAACTTCCCCCACCATCGTCATCCAAAACTTTTCCAATCAGCGCTTTTTTTACGCCGCGCGCGATTCCGATCCGTTGGCCATTCACATCCCGGCCAAAGATTGTTCCTGCGCAGTGCGTACCATGCCCATTAGCGTCATGGTTACCGGTCCCGGAAAAGTCTTGCTGATTCAAATCTACTCCAGCGAAGGCTGGATGAGCCGCATCAATCCCCGTATCCAAAACAGCGACCGTTACGCCGTCACCGGTATACGGAGTAGAGTCCGCTCTAACTGCAGCAATTCCCCAAGCATCGCCCGTAAAGGTGGCTTGACTACTTAGCGGTTTGATCAAGCGAGTAGCAATTATAGGTGCTGCAGACTTCACTCGTGGATCTTGGCGAAGATCCGCGACAGCATGCGCGGGAACGCTTTCGATTTCTATTTTCAGCTGAGGTTTCGCACTGCTGATCGCCCGTGCCCCGATCATAGCGCCTCTCGTGAGCTGATGCGTTGCAGGTGCGACGTCTCTTAGTACAACGTACTTTTCCATGACATTACTCTCTAGATCCGTTTCATTTCAGCCAATTTTCTGTAGTGCGCTCCGAGAGCAGTAAGCTTGCAGCCTTTCGAGTCAATTGCCGCATAGTACATGTGTTCCGCACCATCAGGGACTACTAGACCATGGCGATTGAGGAGCTGTAATTCTTTAAACACTCGAACATTATCTTCATTAACCGGAAGCGCCCTAAACTCTTCAGGAATGTTATTCCGATCAGGCTCAAACGTCGGATTAAGAGAGAAAATACTAGATCTGTCAGGGAATAATTTTGGCAACCGCCTTAAAGTCTCGTCGGGAATTTTGCTGGATACTTTCCTTAAGGTTATAAAATTCTGGACATTCGCCTTATAAATTGGACGCTGTTCCCATGAACCGAGCGTCTGATCTACATAAGAATAAATAGATGCAGGTGTAATATTTCCTCGAATATCGGCGCATCCACCAGAAAGTCCATCGACCAATAAATCAGTAAATACTCCGCCATACTGCCCTTCCATCGCAGCTTCGTCGCGATGGCAGGCAGTTAAAATAGTGACGCCCGTACCGATCTCAGCCGTACCTTTCGCGCCAACTCTATCTGGCTCACCGAGTTTCCCCGAATGACAGCAGTCTAATATGATAACACTTGACTTAATTTTAGGATAAGCCGCATTTGCTAGAGCTAGCACTTCCGAAAGAGAAACCCCCCAACCTGGCTTTTTCCCATCTTGACTAACCAAATGACCATGGTTGGTGGTTTCGTCAATAATCCCATGTCCTGCAAAATACAAAACTGCAGTCTCTGCGTCACCCGAAAAAAGCTTCTTCATTGATTCAAGCATTAATTCATATGTAACATCACACTCACTACTAAGAAGCTCTATGACACTAAAGTTAGGATCACCATTTCCGTGACTATCAAGTAATTTAGACACGGACACAGCATCTTTAACGCATCCTTTAAGTGGATATTCGGAATAATCATCGATACCAATAATCAGAGCTTTTTTAGTCATCTGGCACCTCCGATCAAACTTTTCAAGTTCGGCCAAGTCCACTTATATATCTGATCTGAGAGCTTAGCTGCCAGTGGTTTAACACAGTTTTTGTCGGAATACCCCCACAAGAGAAAATAAGGCACCCCCTCTTCTTGGGCTATTTTGATTTCGGCGCTGACACCTGTAGCTGAGTTCGTATGCACTCCACAAATTACGCATACAACATCAACGGCTCTAATTCTCTGACGAGCTTTGTCCTGCCAATTTTTGTCTATATGTTCTTTTATTGACCAGTCTGCAAGCTTAAACGGACTATCTGGGTTTTTTGCCTGACCAACCAAAAGCATTTTGAGAACATCGTCATGATCATAATCAAAGCTTATAAAAACTCGAGTTGTTGTCATGTCCTCTCCCTAGCATAGTTTTTAAAGCTAAAATAATTACTGCCCCAACTTAGTACGCAGCGAACGATAAAATTGTTTTGTTCCACTACGGTTTGCACTGGCTGTAACAGAGTCCAGTGTGCCGTACTTCTCGAAGCTTTCAGTAATGATCATTTCAGATACCGTCGACGCATACTTATCTAGATCACTATAGCTCTTTAAATAGGGCCACTTCATCAGGTATTCAGGCAACACGACATTGGTGCCAAATGTGGCAAGCGGATAGTCCTTTTCCGTAGCAACGCCAATTTCCCATGGCACCCACCATGAAGCCTTTGTCGCATCAGACACGATCGCCAGAAGATGAGTACACCGATTGAGCTCCGATCGGACGTGCTCAGCAATTTCCTCCCCCCTTTTAAGGTTCGGATCAATAACATCAAGATAGCACTCAATATTGTGCTTCTGCTTTAGATGCGACTGAACAGCAATCGCCGAGTTAGAATCTTGCTGTTGATGCGAAATAAAAATCTTTGCCCTAGACATTACTTACAAGCTCCTTGTTATAAAAAAATCAAACCCTGATTGGGATTGAGACTTGCGGTTGAATTGGCGTAAGTATTCTCGCGTAGGCACTCAAAATGTCAGCATACAGATCTGGATGTTTCGGCGCTTCAACCGTGATAATCAACGCGTATCTGATTTTCTTCGCGTGATCAGCAGCCCCGCCCCCCTCACGAGCGTTGTAATGGATATCAAACGCGGGCTCATCCAAACTTGTACCTCGCATTCTACTTTGATCATGCAGTACCGTTTCCCACTTACCGGAATCCGAACGAAGCTCTGCCTCCGTCGCAAACTTCTTTTTCTTGAAAAAAGACTTAGGCTCCGCATTGGCCTTACCTTCCTTGACCCTCCCTTCATTTGGCCGAAAGGTCACCTCCAACCCTGCCCGCGTGTATGAAGCAGAGTCTTGGGGGTCCGTTGCGCTCGCAAAAGTGAAGGTAGCTTTAACGTTCACCATTCCTGTTAGCCCGCCAACCGGTAGAGGCAATGGTGCTCGTAAGTATTTTCCAGGTTTCAATTCCCCCTGATACACAATCCTAGCGACGCCCGACGGACATGCAATGATCGCCATCAACTCTTCAGGAACTTTACCCCAGCCAACTTCAGCAGTTTCATGACCATTTGTGTCCGCAGCATGAATCAGAAGGGCTTTGATAGCGAGAGGTGAAAGACCCGCACCTAGTACGGCTCGAACTCCAACCGCGCTTCGAAGAACATTAGGTGCAGCGAAGCTTGTCCCTTGAAGCGGTACTAGCTCGGACTGTACGCCTGGGACTAACGCGTGAAAATACTCTTTACTTGAACCACCGAAAGCCATGAGATCCGGTTTGATGAATCCTGGACTTCGCCCTGGGCCCTTGGCACTGTAGCGGGCTCTCCGCCAAGTTGCATCAGAACTGTTTGTAGCTCCCACTGCAACTGCATTAACGGAGTCCGCAGGCACCTGAACTCTGTCATAACGTAGAAAGGCGTCTCGAAGTCCGTTGTTTCCAACCGCGACGGTCATGAAGGTTTCACCATCGCTCAGCAACTCATCTATTACAGAAGTCCAAGTGTGAACCTCGGTGTCCTCCATTGGGACATCTGGGCCAATACTGAGGTTGATAAACTCATACTGGCGCGAGAGCAAAACCTCTTCCACATGCCCCAAAGTACGATAAAGGACTAGAGGATCTTCACTGTTCGCACCATCATCCAATACACGTAAATGATCCACATAGGAATAGGGCCGCTCAGCCATCTCCTCTGGTTGAATGGCCCCAAATAAAAAAGCAGATGTCGCAGCTAACCCGTGCTCAGGCCCATCGAGATCATCAGAAGAATATGGATCCAAAACCCGATAATTTCTTACCCAGCGCCCAACGGGGTGAACCTTAGGTAGTCCGCCATCCAAAATGGCTACCCGGGGATCAGAAGACAAAGGATCTTGAGCGGGAAGAGAGCACTCAATAGCAGGTCCACTACGCCGAACACTCGGCAAAAGTCCTCGCATCTTCGGCACAGGCCGAACGACCCGTACAAATACAAATCTCGATAAGCTGAGGACCTTCTCTTGAGCTCCCTCGACCGGTACGAACCACAACGTACCTGCCTGAAAGCTCAGATCCTGATGAATTTTAACGCCGAGCTCTGCAGCGAATTCAGTAAAGGCCTGCTGAATGAAATTGCTCCCATCATCGGCCAGTAGGTGAATTCCGACCTCATAAAAACGATCTTTCTCAGTACCCGCGTCAGCGACTCGTTGCGATGGCTCAAAAACTCCAATTTGCTCAATGCGACGTAGATCCAAGGCCTCATCAGACTCCGAGTCGACATCGAGCATCCAATCACTTAACGAGCGAAAGGCCTGACGCTTGCCGGCTACGAATATTTCTGTTGTGGAACATTCTCTTGGATCGCCCTTACGTTTCCATCCATCCGGACGAATTGTCACCCTACGGCTGCCTATCGATTTAAGACCGACGGCACGAAACAAATCGGAAGGAAAAAATGAACGCGCAATGTAGCTTGGATTGAGTACAAACCTTGCGACACCGAAGTCATTTGGACAAGCGCCTTTAGGCAACGCATCTAGAGCTACAGCCGTATCGCGAGCCTGGTCAAATAAGCGATCTTGCGATTGCTTGAGGGTGTAAACCTCAGATTTGTCTGGATTTCGGCGCGGCCCCTTGATGTCATGAGTCAACAACTCGCCTCGGCCTATTAAAAAGTTAGTTTGAGTCATGCATCCTTTCTCGCCCTTGATGACCGCCCACTAACTATCCGTGTACTCGGTCTGTGTTTTCGAATGGTATCGCGACTGACACCCGTGATTTCGCTGACACGCCGCTGAGAAAGTCCAGTATGGCCGTCGAGCAAAACCGCAAAGTCAATCTGAGCCTGTCGATCAAGAGAAGCACATTTCGCCCTCACAAGATCTTCAATTAGGCTTTCAGCACTCCCTCCTCCGACTACAAGGCCCCTTCGCATTCGTCGCAATAGCCTTTCAATATCACTAAACGATTCACCTTGGAAAGAGTACGAAAGAACTTCTAGCCATTCTTTAAACAGATCGAGATCCGGCCCCAGAAAACGCTGGATCGCTGCGTCGACCGCGCCTGCTTCAGGAGCGCCGAATTCGATGACAAGGTCGAATCGCCGCCATAACGCAGGATCAATGAGCTCTGGGTGATTGGTGGCTGCAAGCAAAAGCCCAGTTGCTGGCCATTCATCCACCTCTTGGAGAATTACCGTTACCAACCGTTTCAGCTCACCGATGTCGCTGTCGTCACTACGGCGCTTTGCAATCGCATCCAGCTCATCAAGTAAGAGCACGCATGGGGTTCGCTTGGCATAATCAAGTGCATTACGCAGATTTGAGCCGCTTCGTCCCAAAAGACTACTCATGACAGCAGACAGATCCAAAACATACAGTGGGACACCAAGCTGTGCTGCCATCCAACGCGCTGTAATCGTCTTTCCTACACCTGGTGCACCAACGAAAACAGCCGACTTGGTTGGATCCAAACCTCGCGCAGCAAGCTCTTCAATCTGTTTTCGTTCATTGAGGATTTGCTCCAACGCTCGCTCGATGTCTTTAGAAAGCAAAGGCTTTGGAAGAGATTCGGTCTCGACAAAGCGCTTCAAAAGAGCGAGTTGCGAATCGTCATCAACTGGTAAAGCGCTGCGGCCCGTCTCTGCACTCTCGCGTGTTCGTCGCATTGCGGTCGGCGCAGCCTTGGGAGCGTTAGTTTTCAGGAACCCGGCCAACTCCTGCGCCAGGCTGGGTTCAGTACCTCGATACTGTCGCACCAACCTGGCTACGAAGAGACGAATGTCTTCACTCTTCTCTTCCAGTGCAAGACGAACGACCTGGGCTAAATCAAACTTAAATTTCTCGCATTCGTCCACAGACATCGCAAACCGCCGTATTTAAAGGGTTGAAAGCATTAAAAACATGGACTACATCCTATCATAAAATGAGAATCTCGCCCTAGCGACTGCTGAACGGCACGAATTCCTCTATAGCTAAAGCTTTAGCCCTACGACTAACGGGCCCTCAGACCTCATAAATTTTTGGATGGCGAGGAGGAGGAGCAGCTTGAAACAGGATAACTGTATATATATACATATTTCTTTAAAATTTACCCCAATTTCATCACCACCACCCATCGCGACAGCATCAATTACAGATGCCCAGCCCCACGTTTGTGGCCTCCATGGATGAGTTGACTGCTACTGTTGATTTGAAGAGGCTCCCGACGTAACGCTGGCGCCAATTTTCATCGCGCGAAACAAAACGACTAGATACACTGGCGCCGCAAAGTGATGTCAAAAAAGTGGCACGCCGGCGCTATCGATGAGGCGCGGAATGGGTTGAGCTGCAAGTCAGGAGAGAATGGTCAGTGACCGGAGCAGTTACGCGTTGCAATTTTGCCTACCGAAGGCCAGACCTCAGGAATCCTGATAGCAAAACCCAAAACTGGGTAGGCGACTACATCGTCTGGTGGTATGGCCCCGTGATGCGTAATAACAGGGCGATGTCTATCCCTCTTGCGGCCGTACTGTTCCGCGAACTGAAGGATAACGTCCCTGGTGAATTTAAGGTGGCCCACGTTCCCTTCACCAGCCTCCCCCATTACCGAGTCGGCACAATCTGGCGCAATGGCCACTGCATCTCAGACACCAAGCTTGCCACCGCAAGGCTCGCGGTAAACTTCAGCACAGAAAAACGGCGGATTACTTCACGCAGAGAGCTCATCGCCGCAGATCAAGGAAAACTCTTCGCAGATGAGGAGTATCCGTTACTCAGGGAAAACGAAGATGCCTGCAAGCTTCTCGACTTCTCGTTAGATGATGATAAAAACCTATTGATCCCCTGCACAGAGTACTTCGTACGTGCCTATGCCAGAAACATGGAAATCTGCAGGACGCTTGCGAATTTACGTTGGGACGATGTTTTTAACGTTCTTTATCAAAACCCGAAAGCAGAGCGTAATCTGCCCGTTTGGCTAGTTCGCCCAGGCCCGAGAATGCGCTTCTTCGACGCAGTGTTCCTGGCTCATATTCTCTACGACCCGCACACGGCTAGCGTTGTAAAAAGGGTGAATTCGCAATTCATGTCCCAAGCACCAGGCAAGCCCATGCTCCTCAAATGCGAACCATGGTTCGAAGGTCATGGTGAGATCCTCGGTCGGGGCAAATGGCTGAATGGCGGGAAAACTTTTTTGTGCTTGGATCTGATGGGAACAAGCATGCCCAAAGGTCCTGAAGTTGAATTTCAAAAACTGAAGTTCGACAGCAGCGAAGGCGTGGATGGACTGGGAAGAATCGTGCTGCCGCGCCCGATCAAAAGCGCTGCCCTTGAGGAGTTCCTCCAAGAGCGTTCCACGATTGAGCCCGATAGGCATGCCGAAATCTATGAGGCCAAAGCCGCGCCGTTCAAAGTGCTTGGCGAAAAACGGCCAGTGAAGAAATCAAAATCTGTCGTGAAAGCCAATAAAAGTCCACTTGGCCCAGCACCACCTAAGGCAGATGGAGTTTCTGCAGGTACTGGCACCGGAAGTGGAAAGAACGTCGGCAAGCTTGAGACCGTATCGGATGCAGAGCATGAGACAGCACCTGACGTGGCGCTGGAAACTCAAGGCTTTTTTATGGACATCTGGAATGCACTCAAATCAATCGCTGCTGACAATCCGGAAAAGATCCTACGCGTTGACTGGTACACGCCCCTCGCACGGTTCAGCAGTAAGCCGCCACTCGGTGTCGTTGAGCTCGTGGTCGAAAACGAAGAGGAGCTTCCATCAGATGTTCGCTCCTGGCTGTATCTCGACCGAAGCGCCGGACTGCG
The DNA here is from genome assembly GCF_032424295.1 of Pseudomonas sp. JV449. NCBI lineage: Bacteria > Pseudomonadati > Pseudomonadota > Gammaproteobacteria > Pseudomonadales > Pseudomonadaceae > Pseudomonas > Pseudomonas sp. JV449. The sequence continues at coordinate 177,226 of NZ_VYKD01000035.1, forward strand.
GCGGGGAATATTGATCGTCCGCATCAAGACGACCAAGGGCAATTTCTTTTGCTTCGAGGTTCAGCGAAAGGACGGGAAAGAAGGTGAAATCCCTCCGGGATCTGCAGGGCTGTTGATGACGTTCAGCGGAAATGAAGAGGCATTCAAGCATTTCGTCAACGAGCTATGCCGAAGGATTCCCGGCTACAGAGGGGTATTCAGCAAACTCAAGAAGCTGTACCCAGAAGAATACGTCACCTTTAACCATGGCAAACATGACAAGGAAATTCTTTATCGGAACATCCTCATCAACAAATTTGGTGAGCTTGATCTAGCGCTTGTCTAATCTTGGAGCTCTACCGACTCCCTAGAGAAGCGCCCCGCTGTAGCCGGCGAGATGAACTAGGCTTCCAGAAGCTCTTTCCAAGGACGACCATCATGACTGACTACTCAGATTGCAAGATCGCCACGGCTGATGCTCTGACACTGCTCCTGCACAACCAGCACGCCCTAGGCGCGGCGATCGAAGAAATCACCAAGTGGCTTTCTGAGAATGATGTAGAGAGTGTTGCAGCCAATGCAGTGGGAGCTATGGAAACCCTGGATGTAAATTCAAAAGCGATTGCGGACGCGATCATGCAACTACGGCAGTGCTAGATAACTACCCCGGACTCTGGAGTCATAGATGACTTACCGCGACGGGACACTCTCCGCAGGCCGCGGCCGCGCTGCATGATGGTCAGGTAGAATACAGAGAGATGGCTAAGTCCATGGATTACCCTTTAATCGACGATGGGTCGCTCATAGGTGCCCGCTGATGGCACCCACAGCACCCCTTGTGGGCATTCAATGTTGAATCCTGCAGTCCCTTGATAGGTTGCCGGAACATAAACCAGTGCCTTGCGACTGATCCTGCCGATACCATGAAAATAGGCCAAGGCCTTAGCAATCCATCGAGACTCAAAATCACTTGTCTCGTCACGTTGTGGCAGCAACTCGACAAGCTCTCGCTCGCGTTTCGCTAGCTTCTGCTGTCTTGCCCAATTCGCATCCGGACGAGAGTTCAGTCCCGCGCTGTAAACCCTGTTCAAGTACCCGATGAACCCGGTGACACTTGCCACCGCCCCCGGCGACTTACGCCAATAACTATCGAGCGCTTTCTGGTCAACCATGGCGCCGGCCTTCAGCCGCGAGTGTCCCAGCAAATCAGAGGCAGATCGTAAAGCGAGCCTGGTTGATCTTAGGCTAATGTCACCGGCCGCCAAGCGGCTTTGCAGCATGCGGTAATAACCGACAATCAATTGCTCGGGCCAGAGTTCTCGGGGTTGCTCCATGATGCCCTGCACACGTCGCTGCTCAGAATCTGTTTCGCGGGCCAGCGCGCACATCATTAAACCGTCGAGCTCGCTCAGCCAACGCATGGGAACGCGTGCACGGCGCAATCCTTCAGCCGAGAAATGCCGCAGCAATTCAACGTACGGAGGCACATCCTGCCAGACGTTTTCGAGTTCTTTGAAGAACTTGTAATAAGTGTTGATCTTCAAGGCTCCCGCCTTGGGACCAAGCTCAAGCAAAGCCCAACTTCCGAATCGCTGAAACCGCTGCGCCATGGATTGAACGCTCAATCCGGCAACGTTAATTGCCAAGCGCTTGTGGAAGGTTCTCTCCCAATAGCATTGCTCACATTCTTCGCCACGCCCGGCTGGTGTACTGACACGACAAGTCACACACGCATGCACACCTGCTGTGATGCAGACCTTGCAGCGCCGGCGACCATCAGATCCCGCAATCAGTACGCGATGTCGCCGGCAGTCAGGACATGTCTCGGCAGCAGGACCACTGCATTTTGGGCAGAGCAATTTGCCAGTCAGCGTATTCCTCGCTACTCGCTGTGAATGCGTCCCGCAGGATTCGCAGATTGCCGACTCACGAAAGTGCACCGCGCAAGGCTTGCACACAGCCCCATATGGGGTAATTCGCCCGACTTTGAAATCGACCTTGTTGCATCGGGCACATGGCCCACTCCTCAAACAGGCGCTGCAGCGAGCGGCCTTATCAAATGTCGGAAGCCTGGAGAAATTGCCGCAGCCAGGACAGAGTCGACGCTTGAACAGCCGTGGATAGCAGTTCCCGCAATAGCGCTTTTCTTGGTAAATCCTTTTGGGCTGCTCAATGGCACGGCCACAGCCGTCGCATTCACAGCGATCCAAATGCTCAACAGATGCCACGTCGTCTGACCTTTCGTTTCAGTCGCAACCACATACGCAGCGTCTGCGCGGGGCTACTGGTAAGTTCACGGCCAACACCACTCATCAAATGATGTCCAGGCGACCGCAGTGCTGCGACCAAATCCAGCAGAACTGGGGGCGCACTACTGGGGGAGAAATGCAGAGTCGAGGCTGGAAGTGATTCATGTCGTGCTGCTTCGATAAACGTTCGTGGCCCGGCTGACATTATCACCCACACGATGCTGAGCAGCACAGAGCGTTCAGCGGGAGAAAGGTATTCAAAGGGTAAACCCAATGGGATCGGTTGAAGGGACTCAAGCGGTATGCCCAGTGATTGAAAGAAACGTCCGGCAGCAGCGCTATGGCGACGTATTGCTACCTGGGCAAAACTCACCATGGTTCGAGCGATAGCTAACCAATCGCGTAAATCGAGAGACGATATTCCGTAAAGGGGGCGCAGGCCAATGCTTTCGTCTACGTACCTCTGAAAAGCCAGCGCAGCTTCTGCAGCAGGGCTCCGAGCTCCACCGCTTAACGCAGCACCGCACCTATGGCAGTCGCTGAACATGGCACCGGCTCTTAGTTGCTCCGGCTGCAGAGGAGCCAGACAACGTCCACACCGATCAACAAGCTCTACTCCATGGATAGGGCAGCAGGTATGCCAGGCCAAGCGCGATTGAATGCAGTACCGCGAGTTGTATTGCGCAATGCAATCTGGGCAGCATTGCAGCCCCCCACTATGATACCCCCCTCTGCAGCCCAGCACTGTTAGCCATGGCCAATTCCCACGCGGCAGTCTGTCCGGACGATGCACAATCGAAGACATCGCATGCCCAAGGGTAGCGAACTGCAGACTCGCGCAAGGTACACCCGACAGCCGGCTCAGAACCGCAAGCCTATTCTCTGCCACAGTTCGACCCAGGTCACTTGCCCAAGCTCTAAAGCCAGGCCATGCGATTGCGGTCAACGCTGCTGGGGAGCAGCCGTGAGCAAGTGCCATCCTGACAATCCACGAAGTCAGAAGCTCGTCGGCGAGCAGCGGTTTACTGAGAGGCCAGATCGAGTTTACAGGGCCTGCTCCCGGATGCCACGAGTAGGACGTAACCATGACATGCTCTCGATAAGTTCTATCTCAATGCACTCCTTACCAGAAGCTATGGCCTGCTTCGTACACTCCATCAGAAGGCGGTGCACATTCCCGAGATTTCCGCCGGAAATGGCGTGTATACGCCGAGCTTTGTCTGGATGTGCCAACCCAGAGGGCTTCTTCAGCGGCAGTACCGACTCAAACCCTTTGAGTATGCGCTGGAATTCGGGATCAAGCTTCCACTGATCGAGTTTGATGACATCGAAGCGACTGGCATGTTGTGGGTCATGATGAAGGATACGAACGGCATCCGTTGTTCCGACGCCAATGATCGGTATTACCAGTTCATTGCAGAGCGACTTCAAGGCGTTCATCACCTCACGTTGCTTGATCGCAGAGCCCGTCAGCAACGAATGAAACTCATCAATGATCAGCATTCTGACCCTGAGCTCACGGAAAGAATGGATCACTTGGTAACGCAATGCCAACTTGGTATCCGTGATTCTGTAAGGCATCCATAGCTGCTCCAACAAAGCCACATACAGCGCCTTCTCGTCAGCAGCCGAAGGTGCCTCCGCAAGAATCAACGGGCGGACCGGGTCATCATTTTCGTCGACGTACCCTTCACCATGCGTTTTCTGGAAGCGCCGAATGATGGTCGTCTTGCCGTTGTTGGAATCGCCCACAATCAGCAGATTAGGCATTCGCGCTCGCTTGGGCATGACGATCAGGTCATTAAGCGTATCCAGGATCGTACGAGCCGATGCATACCCGATCCAGCGCTCCTCTCCCATGAAAAGGATCCGTTCCCGGTCACTCAGCTGCAACACCGGTCGAAAATCAGAATGGATGTGTTCGTATGTGCTCATTCGACTTCACCTGTCGATTCGACCTCCGAAAGCATAAGTAGGTCAGAATCCTCCTGAATGGGCTCCAGTACCAGCTTCGCAACGGGCTTGCTCGGTTGGGCCGGCGTACCCTTCCTGCTGTGGGTACGACTCTTCTGAGCGTCTTTGCGGGCTTTCTTGCTGTTCGCGGACGCCTCTTGGACAAGCTTTCGGTTTTCGACGGCGTACTCGGCGATCAACGCATCGTCTATGTTCTCGCGCCCTTCGCTGACAGCTTTGTCCTTGGCAGCGTGATACTCCCAGAGGGTTACCGCAGGAAATGCCTGGTATGAGGCCGGCACTCGAAAGTATTGCTTCAGAACAGGGTCGTAGAACCAAATGACGCTTACATCCCTAGGATCCCGCCTGAAGAGCAGTTTGAGAGCCTTTCCGGTCGCGGGATCCTTTTGATTGATCCAATGACGCAGCGCCTCGGAGTAGTAGAACAGATCCCACTGCACACCATACGTCTGCACTGTCCTGCGAACAGATGGGAGGAAGTCCAGCTGTACCGCCAAAGGATCCGTCGGTCGCGCCGGCACGCTGATCAGGGGATCTACCTCCCGATTGCCGAAGAATGCCAACTGCCACTTGCGAGCTGGGCTCATGTGGAGCTTTTTATGGTAGGTCTGGTGGTACTTCAGAATTGACCGAACCAGCCATACCTCGAATTCCGCCATTGTGAGAACGGCTTTAGCATCCGAGTCATAGCCCTCACGCTCCTGAGGGTTACTGAAGGTGGTTCCCGGTAGCTCGTGCACCATTCTCATGAAGGTACCAAGCACCCGCTCAATTCGACCACCGTACTTTGGAACCTTGGATGGTCGGAAGACGCTGTCTATCCCGTAGTTCTTGCAAGAATCTACGATGTTCTGCGCCCTGAAGTCTGCACCGTTATCAGTGTGAATCGTGCGCGGAAAGCCCCATACCGGCCACTCTCCACGGATGTCGTGGGCAGCCAGCCAGGCTTCCTTGGGCAAAATCGAATGTGCGATGCACATCGCCACAGATGTCTCGGAAGGCGACTCGAACGCCAAGTAGTAGCCAACGATCATGCAGGAGTAGATGTCGATGGCAAGGGTGAGCCATGGCCGACCAATTGGCTTGCGATGGCGCTCGTCCACCACAATGAGATTGACCGGGGTATGGTCGATCTGCACAACGGCTAGGGGATAGCCTTCGTCTGGAAACTGACCGACTGAAGGTGTGTGTCTATTGTTCGCCTGCTCGGCATATCCGCGCCGGCGAAGCTTCACCACCTCGGGAATCTGTCGGATCCGGGCCCTGATGGCGGATGCACCCGGAGGCTGAATGTCTAGCACTCGCGCTCTACGTTCGACTTCCGAAATGGTGGACTGAACCGTGTACCTTTGCTCAGTCAGGTAGTAATCAGCCAGCACCTCTTGTACGAGCTTTTCTCCTTCAACAGAAAGACGCGTACTGCCCTCACGCCATCCTCGTTTGCGCGGTACGAGAGCCAAGACCTCATTCCATCGATTGTAGCGATCTAGCCAACGATAAAGGGTTGCCGGGCTGATTCCTGTCGCCTTCGCACGCGCCGCAACGGTTTCTTTGGATAAGACCGTGTTGCCTAGCAACGGCAGAATTGCGGAGTAACGCTTTTGCGCAATAGCCCAGGCATCTGAGCTGATGCTGCTGATATCGTGGTTAACGTATAGGCCGTCCAGTTTTTCCGCATCCACAGCCCTAAGGTCCAGAATCTGTAGAGCCGTACTGCGACCGGTCTCGACCTCCGTCGCGATCACCGTTTGCAGATCCAAGATCTGAACAATCCGGTAGACCTGCCTGTCTCGCCGCACCATCGCGCCGACCTCAATGGCAACGCGAGACCGAACGGGCTCAAACGGGACCAGATGCTCGCTGGTGTCGTCTTCATACAGTTTCATGATCAGGCACCCAGAGTTCGAGGTCATGATTCAGCGGTTCAGTAATGTCGCAGTCAACCTGACGCGTGGCGATCAGGTGCCACAGTAGCGATACGCCCCGATCGCGGAAAATACCGTTGAAATGCCGTGCCAGGAGGTAGTGCACCGGAGCAACTTCCATCTCGTGCAGCGTATTCAGCACTGTATCGATGTCACTTTGTTCAAAGATCATTCGCTCAAAGCGCTCGAGGAACACAATGTTTTCGAGCGGAAGGCCACGAATCCGCGACTCGTCATAAATGCGGAACTGCCACCCCTGGCTACGAGCCAACCGGCGTGCTTCCTTCCACTTGCCTGACCAGGCTCGCCAGTTCTCTACCCATTGTTCCCTCGGTTTTACCTCCACAAGCAGCGGCCGTAGCACGCCAAAGTAAGGCAAGTTCTGCTGGTGGTAAAAAACAAGATAATCAGGCGTGTAGATCTGCGGGCGTCCTAGGGAGTCGGAGAAAGGAACCTCGACCGGTTGGGAGATAACCGACTCAACCTGGTGAGAGAAGCGCATACGCTTCAGAAAGTCTCTTTCCAATGACGACTCAAAAGCGACCCCACCTAGCCCTTTGAAAGCCATCACTCCTGAAATGCTGCGGCGAGTCGGCTTGATCTTCCGAACCGGCTTAATCTGGTCGCATCTATTTCCGATCATTTTCTATCTGGTCTCATTTATTACCGACAAGCTTCTCAGTAATTTCAGAAGGTTTTGATGGCCAATAGCGGCCTCTAGCGTAGCTACTTATCATGTATTTCGAAAGCCTACAGCGGCTCGAAACCACAGCCTGGGGAAATCACCCTGGCTCACCATGGCGTGCTGTTCCTGGATGAGCTGCCGGAGTTTGATCGCAAGGTGCTGGAGGTTTTGCGCGAACCGCTGGAGTCGGGGCATATCGTGATTTCCCGCGCCCGCGACCGCGTAAGTTTCCCGGCACGCTTTCAACTGGTGGCGGCGATGAACCCCTGCCCTTGCGGCTATATGGGCGAACCCAGCGGGCGCTGTCGTTGTACGCCGGAGCAGATTCAGCGGTATCGCAACAAGCTCTCGGGGCCGCTGCTGGACCGGATTGACTTGCACCTGACCGTGGCGAGGGAAACGACGGCACTGAACCCGATCCAACAGGCGGGCGAGGATACCGCCCATGCCTCAGCGCGGGTCGCCCAGGCTCGCGAGCATCAGCAAAAGCGCCAGGGCTGTGCGAATGCCTTTCTTGATCTGCCGGGGCTGCGCGAGCACTGCAAGCTCACGAAGGTGGATGAAAACTGGCTGGAAACGGCCTGTGAACGACTGACCCTATCGCTGCGCGCGGCCCATCGACTGCTCAAGGTGGCGCGCACCCTGGCGGATCTGGATCAGGTAGAGACCATCACCCGCGACCACCTGAAAGAGGCCCTGCAATACCGCCCGGCGGCGATCACTTAAGCTTGGCGCAGCGCCAAATGTGGAAGGGGGCAAGCCTCCCACATCTTGGAAAACGGTGGCTCAGAGAAAGCGATCCACCTCATGGCGCAGGCTCGCCGCCAACGTCTCCAGTTCCTTGGCGGTAATCGCCAGGTTGGACACCACTTCACGTTGCTCGCTGTTGGCCAGCGCAATGCTCTGCAAGTTGCTGCTGAGCAAGGTCGCGGTGCTGCTCTGCTCTTGGGTGGCGGTGGTGATCGCGGCGAATTGCTGGCCGGCCGAGCGGCTCTGCTCATCAATGCGCGCCAGGGCCGAGGCTACGTCGGCGTTGCGCGACAAGCCTTCCTGCATCAGCGTGTTGCCGTGTTCCATAGTGTTGATGGCGTTACCGGTTTCCCGCTGGATGCTCTGGATCATCCCGGAAATTTCATCGGTGGCTTCGCGGGTGCGCGATGCCAGGTTGCGTACTTCATCAGCCACCACGGCAAACCCACGGCCCTGTTCACCGGCGCGTGCAGCCTCGATGGCCGCGTTGAGCGCCAACAGGTTGGTCTGTTCGGCGATGGACGTGATCACACCGACGATGCCGCCGATTTCCTGGGAGCGCTGGCCCAGGGTATTGATCACTGTGGCCGTGCTGTTCAGCGCGGTCGCGATATGTTCCAGCGACGACGACGCCTCCTGCATCGAATTGCGACCAATGCGGGTTTGCTGGGCATTTTCTTGGGCCAGGCGCTCGGTGTTGCCCATGTTGTCGGCAATGTTCAGCGAGGTGGCACTGAACTCTTCCACCGCGCCGGCCATGCTGGTGATTTCGCCGGACTGCTGCTCCATGCCGTCATAGGCCCCACCGGACAGACCGGACAACGCCTGGGCCCGACTATTGACCTCCTCGGCCGCCTTGCGGATATGGGAAACCATCGTCGACAGCGCTTCACCCATCTGATTGAAGCTGCGCGCCAGTTGGCCGATTTCGTCATGGCTGGATACGTTGAGGCGTGCGCTCAAGTCGCCCGCACCCAAGGCTTCGGCCTGGTGTACCAAGTCACTCAGCGGTTGCAGCTTGCTGCGCAGCAGCCAGACCGTGGCGCCCACCGCCAGCAACATCGCCAGCACGCTGCCGATCACCAGGCGAATCCCCACGGCCCAGGTCACCGCGCGGATTTCAGCTTTCGGCATGCTCGCGACCACGGCCCACGGGCCGCCTTCGAACGGTACCGAAACGCTATAGAAATCTTCGTTCTTGTCGCTCCAGAAGCGACCTTTGCCCGGGGTCTTGGCCAGGTCCAGCATCACCGGCACCGATTGATCCAACGCCTGCACGCCGGCGGGTGCCACTAGCCAGTGCTTTTGCTCATCCAGCAGTGCAAGGGAGCCGGTCTGGCCAATTCGGAAGCGCTTGAGGTTTTCGAATTGGGCATTCTGCGCATCGGTGTAGTCAAAACCGATGAACAGCACGGCGATAACCTTACCGCCGCTGTCACGCACCGGGCTGTACTGGGTCATGTAGGAACGATCGAACAACACCGCCCTGCCGATGTAGGTCTGCCCACCCACAACGCGCTGGTAGGCCGGGCCCTGACGGTCGAGGACGGTGCCGATGGCGCGGTTGCCATCCTGCTTGGTCAGGGACGTGCTGATACGGATGAAGTCGTCGCCACTGCGCACAAATACGGTGGCCACGCCGCCAGACATTTGCTTGAACTCGTCCACCTCATCAAAGTTGTTGTTCAACACCTCGTTGCCCAGGTACAGGCTGGGCGTCTGAACACCGGCCACGCTCACGGGTTGGTCCACATGCACGCTCAACCCGGCACCGAAACGTTTTTCAAACAGCCCGCTCAAACGCTGGGTGCTCTCGCGCAACGTGCTGTGGAAGGTATTGAGTTGGTCGGCAAGCAAGCGCGCCTCGCTGGCCAGGTGCTCCTCGCGGGTATCGAGGTTGGCGGAATCGAGGGAACGCAAGGCGAAAACAGTACTGCCGCTGATGACGACAGCCAAAATCACGGCTAACGCGAGACCTAACTGGGAGGCAATCCGGGCGCGAGGTTGAGACATGACAGCTCCTGGCCGAGGCCAGGATCATCCTGATCTCATAGCGCTGCTCGGCAAATTATCTGGTGGGAAACGTTGGTGCACGATGGTTCCAACACACCTACTTCGGCGGCGTTTTGCAATACTTGAGCGAAGCGCAGGGGTATCACGCAAACGGTTGCGTCGCTGAGTCAAAACCCCTCAATTGAGCCGTTCGACGTCGGGTAAAACCATGGCCTGCACCTCGCTCTGGAGGAAATCCGCCAGACGCCGCAAGCGCTCACCCCCTGGACGGGTTTTCGGCCACACCAAATAGTAATTTTCCCCACTCGCTACCGCAGTCGGCCACGGCAAGCTCAAGCGTCCCTGCGCCACATCCTCGGCCACCATCAGCAGGTCGCCCATCGACACGCCATAACCGCGGGCGGCGGCGATCATGCCCAGCTCCAAGGTATCGAACACCTGCCCGCCTTTGAGCGACACCTGGGACGATAGCCCCATGCGCTCCAGCCAATTGCGCCAGTCTCGGCGGTCGGGTGTGGGGTGCAGTAACTCGGCGCCGGCCAGGCGAGTCACGTCCCAAGGACCGTCGTTCAACAGGTTCGGTGCACCCACCGGTATCAACAGCTCGGGGAACAGATAGCTGGCTTCCCAATCCGCTGGAAAATGCCCGTAGCTCAATAACACCGCGCAATCGAACGGCTCCTGGTTGAAGTCCACCTCGTCCACGCTCATCCAGGCGCTGGTCAGTTGCACCTCATTGCCCGGCTGCAGCGCCCGGAAGCGGCTGAGTCGCGCCAGCAGCCAGCGCATGGTCAATGTGGAGGGGGCCTTCATGCGCAGGATGTCATCTTCGGCATTCAAGGTATGGCAGGCGCGCTCCAGCGCCGCGAACCCTTCGCGCACACCGGGCAACAACAGACGCGCCGCTTCAGTGAGCTGCAAGGTGCGGCCATTGCGCTGGAACAGCCGGCAGGCGAAATGCTCTTCAAGCGTGCGGATATGTCGGCTCACCGCACTTTGGGTGATCGACAACTCCTCGGCCGCGCGGGTGAAAGAGCTGTGTCGGGAGGCCGCTTCAAACGCGCGCAAGGCATAAAGAGGAGGAAGACGACGAGACATGAGGAAAGCTCCGACAGCGCAATACTGAAACCCTACCAGAATCAATCAAGCATGAGTTTTAATCATGCAAACGATCGCATTTATCCCTTTGTGCAATGGGCTGAGAGCGCCGAGAATCAGCCCTTCCCCAACCCTCTGACTTTTTGAGCGTGATGATCATGCAGCATCCGGCACGTACCGAACTCTGGGCCATTCTGCGGCTGTCAGGGCCGTTGATTGCCTCACAGTTGGCGCACATGCTGATGGTGTTGACCGACACCCTGATGATGGCGCGCCTGAGCCCCGAAGCCCTGGCCGGTGGCGGCCTGGGTGCCGCAAGCTATTCGTTCGTCGCGATTTTCTGTATCGGCGTGATTGCCGCCGTGGGCACCTTGGTTGCGATCCGCCACGGCGCGGGCGATATCGAAGGTGCCACCCGCCTGACCCAGGCCGGGCTGTGGCTGGCCTGGCTGATGGCCCTGGCGGCGGCCCTGCTGCTGTGGAACCTCAAGCCGGTGCTGCTGATGTTCGGCCAGACCGAGACCAACGTACATTCGGCCGGGCAATTTCTGACCATGCTGCCGTTTGCCCTGCCCGGCTACCTGAGCTTCATGGCCCTGCGCGGCTTTACCAGCGCCATCGGCAAAGCCACTCCGGTGATGGTGATCAGCCTCGGCGGTACAGTGGTCAACTACCTGCTCAACCACGCACTGATCGAAGGCATGTTCGGCCTGCCCAAGCTCGGCTTGATGGGCATCGGCCTGGTCACGGCGATTGTCGCCAACAGCATGGCGCTGGCGTTGATGTGGTACATCCGCAGCAACCGGGCCTATGCCGCCTACCCGCTGAGTACAGGGCTGCTGCACCTCAACACCCAATATCTGCGCGAGTTGTGGCGCCTGGGCCTGCCGATCGGCGGCACCTATGCGGTGGAGGTCGGGCTGTTTGCCTTTGCAGCCCTGTGCATGGGCACCATGGGCAGCACGCAGTTGGCAGCGCACCAGATCGCCCTGCAAATCGTATCGGTGGCCTTTATGGTGCCGGCGGGGATGTCCTACGCGGTGACCATGCGCATCGGCCAGCATTATGGCGCCGGACAGTTGGTGCACGCACGCATGGCCGGGCGTGTCGGCATAGGCTTTGGCGCGGCGATAATGCTGGGATTCGCGGCGGTGCTGTGGCTGTTTTCCGAGCCGCTCATAGGACTGCTGATCGACCACGACAACCCGGCGTTCCACGACGTGATCGTCCTGGCCGTGAGCCTGCTGGCCGTCGCCGCGTGGTTCGAGCTGTTCGACGGCGTGCAAACCATCGCCATGGGTTGCATTCGCGGGCTCAAGGACGCCAAGACCACGTTCCTGATCGGTGCGGGCTGCTACTGGTTGATTGGCGCACCCTCGGCCTGGCTGATGGCTTTCACGTTGGGCTGGGGGCCAACCGGCGTGTGGTGGGGCCTGGCACTGGGACTGGCCTGCGCCGCGATAAGCCTGACCTGGGCGTTTGAAGCGAAGATGAAGCGGATGATTCGCCGGGAAGGCCCGGCGCCCGAAGCCGACACCGGCTTTCAGGCGGTACAGGCCGACTAGAGACCCTCGCTCACGCGGGTGTGCTTGCCGTCGCCGAAGGTCAGGTATTCCACCAGCTCCGGCAACGGCAGCGGCTTGCTGATCAGGTAACCCTGGGCCTGGTCGCAGCCGAACAGCCGCAATAGCGCCAGTTGCTCGGGGGTTTCCACACCTTCGGCCACCACTTCCAGATTGAGGTTGTGCGCCAGGTTGATCATCGCGTGCACCAGTTTGCGGTTCTCTTCGCGCTCCTCCATGCCGCCGACAAAGCTTTTGTCGATCTTCAACAAGGCAATCGGCAGGCTGTTGAGGTGCACAAACGACGAGAAACCGGTACCGAAGTCATCCAGGGAAAACCGCACACCCAGGCGACCAAGGGCGTCCATGGTCTGCTTGACCAGGTCACTGCGGCGCATCACGGCGGTTTCGGTCAGTTCGAACTCCAACCATTGCGCTTCCACGCCGCGCTCGCTGATCAGCCGGCTCAGTGTAGAAAGCAGCTGGCTGTCCTGGAACTGGCGAAACGACAGGTTGACCGCCATATGCAGCGGCGGCAGGCCGCGTTCGCGCAGGTCTTGCATGTCACGCAGGGCCCGGGAAATCACCCAGTAACCCAACGGTACAATCAGGCCGCTCTGTTCGGCCAGGGGCACGAATTCACTCGGCGGCAACAGGCCGCGCTCGCCGTGGCGCCAGCGCACCAGGGCTTCCAGGCCGACGATATGCCCGTCGTCGAGGTCGAGGCGCGGCTGGTAATGCAGCTCCAGCTCATCACGGCGCAAGGCACGGCGCAGCTCGCTTTCCAGGTCGGCCAGGCTGCGCGCGTTGCGGTTGATGCGTTCGTTGAAGATATGAAAGGTACAGCCCTGGGTGCTCTTGGCTTGCTGCATGGCGATATGGGCGTGCCACATCAGCGGGTCGGCGCCGGCACGGGCGCGGGCATGGGCCACGCCCAGGCTGCAGCCGATCAGCAGGCTTTCGCCATCCACCCAATACGGCTCGGCCATGGCTTCGGTGATGCGCTCGGCCATCCACTCCGCACGCTGGGGCGCGCGGCGCGTATCGATCAGCAGGGCGAATTCGTCGCTGCCCAGGCGCGCCAGTTGATCGCCGGCTTCCAGCTGGCTCTTGAGCCGCGAGACCACTTGCAGGATCAGGCGGTCGCCGGCCTGGTGGCCGAGGGCATCGTTGGCATGGCGGAAATTATCGAGGTCCAGGTGACCGAGGGCCAGGCCGCGACCTTCGTTCTCGGCCAACCGTGCGGCCAGCAGGGTCTGGAAGCCCTGGCGGTTGGCGATGCCGGTGAGCGGGTCCTGCTCGGCCAGGCGTTGCAGGGTGTTTTCCAGCACCCCCCGCTCACGCACATGGCGCAGGCAACGACGCAACGTGTCGGCGTCCAGCGCATTGCGGATCAGCCAGTCACTGACGCCCAGTGGCGGAACCAGCGGCTCCTGCTCCAACAACAACACGCACGGCAAGCTGCAACGGCCAGGGCCGGGTTGCAGGCTGGGCATGGTCAACAGCACTGCGCTGTCGTCGTCATCGAACAGACGACTCACCGAGTCCCAGTTTGGCGCGCTGATCAGCACAGCCCCATCGCCCATCGGCGCCAGGCACTCGCGCAACAACGCTGCCCACTCAGGCGTATCGGCCAGTAGCAGCAAACGCAAGGGTTCGACAGGCGTAGACAAGCTAGCTCCCTAGACTCTGCAAAAATTCGTTGGCGGCGGGCATTATGACGTGCGGCCTGATAATCACCAATGATCGTGGTTATCAAATACGCAGGCTGTAAGCAATTGTCTTAAAAACCCAGACATCCTGCGGCAAAGTAGCAAAACCGGCAAATTTAGATCGAGTGGTACGTCACACCGTCGATCCAGGGCAGCAGAATCTTGCCAGCCTGTTAAAATGCCCGCCCTTTTGAACAACGACTCCCTGAATTCCGTATGTCCCGACTCAATCCCCGGCAGCAAGAAGCCGTGAACTACGTCGGCGGCCCTCTATTGGTGCTCGCCGGCGCAGGCTCCGGCAAGACCAGTGTGATCACCCGCAAGATCGCGCACCTGATCCAGAACTGTGGCATCCGCGCCCAATACATCGTCGCCATGACCTTTACCAACAAGGCCGCGCGGGAAATGAAAGAGCGTGTCGGCACCCTGCTCAAGGGTGGCGAAGGCCGTGGTCTCACGGTATGTACCTTCCACAACCTGGGCCTGAACATCATCCGCAAGGAGCATGTGCGGCTGGGCTACAAGCCGGGCTTCTCGATCTTCGACGAGACCGACGTCAAGGCCCTGATGACCGACATCATGCAGAAGGAATACGCAGGCGACGACGGCGTCGACGAGATCAAGAACATGATCGGCGCCTGGAAAAACGACCTGATCCTGCCGCCTGAAGCCCTGGAAAACGCGCGCAACCCCAAGGAACAGACCGCCGCCATCGTCTACACCCACTACCAGCGCACGCTCAAGGCGTTCAACGCGGTGGACTTCGACGACCTGATCCTGCTGCCGGTGAAGCTGTTCCAGGAACACGCCGACATCCTCGAAAAGTGGCAGAACAAGGTGCGCTACCTGCTGGTGGACGAATACCAGGACACCAACGCCAGCCAATACCTGCTGGTGAAGTTGCTGATCGGTACGCGCAACCAGTTCACCGTGGTGGGCGACGACGACCAGTCGATCTACGCCTGGCGCGGCGCCCGCCCGGAAAACCTGATGCTGCTCAAGGACGACTACCCGTCCCTGAAAGTGGTGATGCTGGAGCAGAACTACCGCTCCACCAGCCGCATCCTGCGTTGCGCCAACGTGCTGATCTCGAACAACCCCCACGAGTTTGAAAAACAACTGTGGAGCGAGATGGGCCACGGCGATGAGATCCGCGTGATCCGCTGCCGCAACGAAGACGCCGAAGCCGAGCGCGTGGCGGTGGAAATCCTCAGCCTGCACCTGCGCACCGACCGCCCCTACAGCGACTTCGCGATCCTGTATCGCGGCAACTACCAGGCCAAGCTGATCGAGCTGAAATTGCAGCACCACCAGGTCCCGTATCGGCTGTCAGGCGGCAACAGCTTTTTCGGACGCCAGGAAGTGAAGGACCTGATGGCCTACTTCCGCCTGATCGTGAACCCGGACGACGACAACGCCTTCCTGCGCGTGATCAACGTGCCGCGCCGCGAGATTGGTTCCACCACCCTGGAAAAGCTCGGCAACTACGCCACCGAACGCAAGATCTCGATGTACGCCGCCACCGATGAAATCGGCCTGGGCGAACACCTGGACACGCGCTTCACCGATCGCCTGTCGCGCTTCAAGCGCTTCATGGACAAGGTACGTGAGCAGTGCGCCGGCGAAGACCCGATCAGCGCCCTGCGCAGCATGGTCATGGACATCGACTATGAAAACTGGCTGCGCACCAACAGTTCCAGCGACAAGGCCGCGGATTACCGCATGGGCAACGTCTGGTTCCTGATCGAAGCGTTGAAGAACACCCTGGAAAAAGACGAAGACGGCGAAATGACTGTCGAGGACGCCATCGGCAAGCTGGTGCTGCGCGACATGCTCGAGCGTCAGCAGGAAGAGGAAGACGGCGCCGAAGGTGTACAGATGATGACCTTGCATGCGTCCAAGGGCCTGGAATTTCCCTACGTGTTCATCATGGGCATGGAAGAGGAAATCCTCCCGCACCGCTCCAGCATCGAAGCCGACACTATTGAGGAAGAACGGCGCCTGGCCTACGTGGGCATTACCCGCGCACGTCAGACACTGGCCTTCACCTTTGCCGCCAAGCGCAAGCAATACGGCGAAATCATCGATTGTGCCCCCAGCCGTTTCCTGGACGAGCTGCCGCCGGATGACCTGGCCTGGGAAGGCAATGACGACACCCCGACCGAGGTGAAGGCCGTTCGCGGCAACACCGCCCTGGCGGATATACGCGCGATGTTAAAGCGCTAGAATCGACTACTTTTCAATCTACTTTCGGCGCACAACCCGCCATTAGAGGAAGCTTTCCGTGGAAGCACTGCACAAGAAAATTCGCGAAGAAGGCATCGTGCTTTCCGATCAGGTACTCAAGGTCGACGCCTTTCTGAATCACCAGATCGACCCGGCGCTGATGAAACTGATCGGCGACGAATTCGCCGCGCGGTTCAAGGACTCGGGCGTCACCAAGATCGTCACCATTGAAGCGTCGGGCATCGCACCGGCGATCATGACGGGCCTGAACCTGGGCGTGCCGGTGATTTTCGCCCGCAAGCAGCAGTCCCTGACCCTGACCGAAAACCTGCTGTCGGCGACGGTGTATTCCTTCACCAAGAAAGTCGAAAGCACCGTGGCGATCTCGCCGCGCCACCTGACCAGCAGCGACCGCGTACTGGTGATCGATGACTTCCTGGCCAACGGCAAGGCATCCCAAGCGCTGATTTCGATCATCAAGCAGGCCGGTGCGACCGTTGCCGGCTTGGGGATTGTGATCGAGAAGTCGTTCCAGGGTGGCCGTGCGGAGTTGGATGCGCAGGGTTATCGGGTTGAGTCGCTGGCGCGGGTGAAGTCGCTGGAAGGTGGCGTCGTCACCTTCATCGAATAATCGTTGCCTGCACGCGGTTAAACAGGTGGGAGGGGGCTTGCCCCGGTACAAACCGGGGACATCGTTTACATTTCTAACCGGGGACATGGTTTACAGGCTAATACGCATGATCAGGAGGTAACTGATCATGCCCTGGAACCAAGAGTCCCCCATGAATCAAAGAATCAAGCTGGTAGCTGATTGGCTTTCTGGCAACTTCACCAAAAGCCAGTTGGCACGCCGCTTTGACGTTAGCCGACCTACCGTCGATAAGTGGATTGCCCGGCACGACGGCGATTTGAGGTCTTTATCCGAACTGTCCCGGCGACCTCACAACAGCCCAAATAAAACCGACGACGAGATTTTGGCCCGTGTAGTCGCGATGAAGGAGGCTCACGATAAATGGGGGCCGAAAAAGCTTCTCGAGCTATTACGGCTGGAAGATCCCTCCGTCACCTGGCCCTCTCCAAGTACGGCCGGTCAATGGCTTGACCGACTTGGGCTCGTCAAAAAGCGGCGCTTCAAACGCCGACACAGCATTTCCCACGCACAAATGCGAAAGGCCGACGAACCTAACAAGACGTGGTGTGCTGACTACAAAGGGCAGTTCAAGATGCTTAATGCTCAGATGTGCTTCCCTTTGACCGTCACAGACCATGCGTCGCGGCTGATTTTAGCGTGCAGGGCCCATCCCAAGATCATGACYCAGCCTGTAAAACAGGCCTTTGAGAGGCTTTTTCAGGAGTACGGCATGCCGGAAGTTATCCGTTCGGACAACGGGGTACCGTTCGCCTCTCCTGGCCTGGAAAGAATATCCACACTGGCAGTTTGGTGGATTCGGCTGGGTATTTATCCCGAGCGAACCATGCCGGGAAGACCCGCCCAGAATGGTCGCCATGAACGAATGCACCGTAGCTTGAAACTTGAGTTGCCCTTAGGGAAAAACTTAGTCGAGCAGCAGCTTTTGCTGGAGCATTTCAGGCATGAGTTTAATTACGTACGCCCTCACGAAGCGCTCGGCATGAAACGTCCGGGAGACTTGTATGTGCCGTCCACCCGAATTTATCCTGGATGCTTGCCCGATGTGGAATATCCGGCAG